>NZ_JWJD01000002.1:0-300000 GCF_000820505.1 Geoalkalibacter ferrihydriticus DSM 17813
CTCTGATGCGCCTGGGGAATCTAAGCGGCACCTCCGAGCACGCTTTCGGCTGGCCTCATGTTGTTGTCTTTGCTCTGGTTTTGATGCTCTGGGGTCGGTCGTCAATAGCGGACACCAAACCTTTATGCTGCTCGTAGTTCTTTGAAATATTGCTGCTCGTAGGCGGCCGGTGACAGATAGCCCAGCCGCAACTGTCGTCTTTTACGGTTGTAGAAGATTTCGATGTACTCGGTGATCTCCCGAATTGCCTCTTGCTTGGTGGCATACCGGCGATGGTGCACCAACTCGTTTTTCAGCGCCCCCCAAAAGCTCTCGATCGGGGCATTGTCGTAGCAGTTGCCGCGGCGGCTCATGGAGACCTCCATGCCGAACTGCTCAAGTAATTTGCGGTACTCCAAGGCGCAATACTGGCTGCCCCGGTCGGAGTGGTGGATCAAGCCTGCCGCCGGCCGCTTGGCTGCGACAGCGCGGAAAAGGGATTGACTGACCAAATTCTTCGTCATTCTCTCGCCCATTGCGTAGCCTACGACCTCTCCGGTGAAGAGATCTTTGTGGCCGGCAAGATACAGCCACCCCTCGGCGGTTGGGATATAGGTGATATCGGTCACCCAGACCTGATTCGGGGCTTCGGCCACAAAGTTCTGGTCTAGAAGATTTTCGGCAACCGGCAGCGTGTGGTCGGAATTCGTCGTTGCCTTGAACTTCTTTACCTGCTTGCAGCGGATGCCATGAGCCCTGCGGATGCGTTTGATCCGGTGGACTCCGACCCGAATGCCATGCTCGGCGAGGTCGCTCTGGAGTCGTTCAGGACCATAAGTTTCTCGGTTTCTCTTGTGAGCCGCCTTGATTTCGATGACCAGCCGTGCCTCCTGTCTCTGGCGTGGTGAATCTGGTCGCTTCAGCCAGTCGTAATAACCGCTGGTTGATACTTCCAGGCTCCGGCAGAGCTGAGGAACAGGATAGTCGGATCGAAGCTCTTTGATTACCGCGTACCGGGCAGCGACTCCTTGGCAAAGTACGCGGCGGCTTTTTTTAAGATGTCGCGCTCCTGCTTAACCTGGGCCAACTCGCGCTTGACCCGGTCGAGTTCCAGCTCGACATCCGTCAATGGGCGCTGCTGTCCTCCAATATTGCTGAGTTTGCCGGCCTTGTAGGCTCTGACCCAGTTCTCCAAAGTGGACTTTGGCAGGCAAAGCTGGCGAGACGCCTCATAGACAGATACGCCGCTCTCAACGACCAGTTTCACGGCCTCGCTCCTGAACTCTTTGGAGTAGCGGCCATTCGATCTCTTGCTCATGTTGAACACCTCCGCTGATAGGGTACACGTTGGTGTCCGATTTTTTCAACTTACCCCANTGAACTCTTTGGAGTAGCGGCCATTCGATCTCTTGCTCATGTTGAACACCTCCGCTGATAGGGTACACGTTGGTGTCCGATTTTTTCAACTTACCCCAGCTTTAAGCGGCCCCATTTGGGGCCCATTTGAGGCCCATTTGGACCAAAGAGCACTTTTAATCGAAAGACATGCGAAGATATAATGTTTTTCCGGTTGCTGCGGCCCCCTCGGAAAGAATTTGGCTGCTGGTTGCGGGGATCTTTGCGTTTGCCTTGGATCTTCAGGGTGCTGCGATGGCGCTTTTGGTACTCCCGGATCTGCTTGCGTTCCATCTTGTTCTACGCAAGGCGGCGAGGTGTTGCTTGGCTGGCTTGTAAATGGCAGATCTGTGCCAGTGCAAAAAGTATAGTTTTGGCACTGCCGCTTCCAAGTGAATTTTCAGGCGACATTTTCTTCCAAACCAAGTGCATTAACCAATGCAAAAAACAAAGTGCAACAAATGCGTCTTTGTGATAAGTTTGTGCACATGAGAGAATCGCTATCACACAAAATCGGTTACGCTCGCGTCAGCACAATCGGCCAAAATCTTGATGGACAACTTGATTTATTGCGCCAGGCGGGGTGCGACAAAATTTTCTCCGATAAGGTTAGCGGTGTTGCCGTTTCTCGGCCCGAGTGGGACAAGGCGCTCGAATACCTGCGCCCCGGTGATGTTTTGGTGGTGACGGAACTCAGCCGCATGACCCGCTCATTGATGCATCTTCTGCAACTGGTCAAGGAATTTGAGGACCGCGGCGTCAATATCATCTCCCTGCGTGAGAATATCGACACTTCCACGGCGACCGGTCGCGCCTTCATGCACATCATCGGTGCCATCAACCAAATGGAACGCGAGCTCAAGGCCGAACGTGCCGCCGCCGGCAGGGCCGCCGCCAAAGCCAGAGGCAAAAGTGGCGGCAGACCCAGGACCGATCAGGCCAAATTGGAGCACGCGAGGGTGCTTTACGAAAATTCAGAGCAAAGCGCCCAGGCCATTTGCGACAGCCTGGGAATTGGACGCCGCACGTTTTTCAAGTATCTTGCGCAGTGCCGACCCGCCTAAGCGATGCATGCGCCTCCTCCGGTGCCCACAGTTAAATACCAAGGTTAATCCAGGCCCCCGCAAAGACCCAGACCCAGCCTTCGTCCAGCGTGAAAACGCGGGTGCCATCGGTGCCCCACATCAGATTGGGCGCCAAGGTGATGATCTTGCCATCATGCGCCTTGGCCCCCTTGGGTCGCCCCCGGTGCGGGGATCTCGGCCCTGGCCGCAGCCAAGCTCCAGCACCGAGCACACAGCCTGAAGGAAAATATTTTCCAGACTGATTAATAATGTTTATACTACGTTTAGACATCATTGCGGGAGGCTTACCATGTCACATGTCGAGGCGGTCGTTGGCATCAAAAAATGGGGGAACAGCCTGGGGGTCCGATTGCCAGCCAACGTGGCAAAGGCAGCTCATTTGGCCGTTGACCAGATGGTGCGCATCACGGTTGACGATGGCAACGTAACCATTTCTCCGATTGATGGTTTGGAGATGACCCTTGAGCAGCGGCTGGCCCTTTTTGATCCGACCAGGCATGGCGGCGAGGCAATGGCAACTGCGCCGGTTGGTGCGGAAAAATGGTGACGCGGCGTGGCGCGTCTTCAACCAGCGAACAGCCGTGGGCCCCGGACCGGCAGGAGGTCATCTGGATTAATTGCAATCCCCAGGCAGGCAATGAGATGCGGGACATCCATCCTTTTCTGGTGCTCTCGCCCCGCGTGTTCAACGAGCGTACATCACTGGTGATCGGGCTTCCCATGGCCACGGCGCCGTGCAATGCCGATAACCCCTTTGCCGTTGCCGTCGGTCTAGCCAAGGGGAAAAAAGCGGAAAAACCAGCTATGTCCTCTGCCATCAGCCCAGGTTATTCGACTGACGCACCCGCAACGGAGCACCGCACCCGCCTAAACTGCGGGGCATCGTCGAACTGGACGAAAAATATCTGGGTGGCGCCCCTCGCCGGTGCAGGCATTGTCAAAGATCGTCCGGGCCAAGTTTCGCGACCGCATGGCGAAAGAGGGACTGCTCTCCAAGATCCCCTCCGAGCTTTGGAAGATTGAGTGGAACGTCAACTCCCAGGCCGTGGGCAGCGCGGAGGCTTCGATCAAATATCTCAGCTCCTACGTCTTCCGGGTGGCGATCTCGAACAGCCGCATCGTCAAGGTCGAGGACGATAAGGTTTTCTTCCGCTACAGGAAGACCGGAAGCAACCGCCTGCGTACCCTGGGGCTCGACGCCCTGGAGTTCATTCGGCGCTTTCTCCAGCATGTGCTGCCCACGGGCTTTATGAAGGTGCGCTACTATGGCTTTCTCAGCCCCGGCTTCAGGATCTCCCTGGAGGGGGTGCGCGCCAGGATCGAGTTGGCCTTCGGGTTCGAGCTGACTGCCCCAGAGGTGGAACCGGAGCCGCCGCCCCAGATCCTCTGCCGCCACTGCGGGCACGAACTCGTCTACCGCTACTCGATCCTGCCGCACCGGCGGCGCAGTTTGACGGCGGCGCCATCGGGATAAGCCGGATCGAAAAATCGCAGCGTCACTCCGATGAGGATCGAAGCAGCCCGGCGGGTCGTACTCCCCGGGGCGGGACAGCAAGGGTGCGCCCAAAGCCCGAAAAAATGGCCTGATTCGACCATCTCAAATCCGAAAAGAGAGGCCATAACCCCGAAAAACTCACCAAAACGGGCCGCTGTTCGACCCATCTGTCGGCGACAGCCTCCGTTTCGTCCCTCTCAGAGCAAGATCTCACCTCGCCCCAGATTACCAATACCCTTATTTCAAAGATCGGTGCCCGATTGCCGGGCTTCATGAACAATGGATTGAAACGACCTTTCAGGTCGTGTCAATCCTTATGGGTTAGCTGTCTTTATAAGTTTACGCATTCCACTAAAGAAATTATTTGCGAACAGATTAAAGAGCATGATTTAAACAATATTATTCTTGATTGATATTGTTAATTTTTCAAGACCGATAAACACCTATCAAGGACGCACTTGTTGCTAATAATTACAATATTTAATTTTTTCCTTGTTCTAGTGATATTTTGAAAAAGCATTTTTACTGCATTATAGTATGTTTCACTTTTGTAGTATAGACTGCCGTCTTCGTTGTAACTGAAAAACTTGTCAATGACAATTGCTACCTTATCAAATTCTTGTCCAATGACACCATGGGAAGATTTGCAAAAAGATTCAAAATAAATTTCGTGATGCTCTTTGTTGTATTGCGAAGGTGTAAATCTGATAATTTCCCACTTATTTTCGCGTAGGCATTCAAGAAGACTTTTTGCATCGTCATTATTGTCAAAATAATTTATATAAATATTGTCTTTACTTTTAATTTCTAAATTTTTTCTGTTGTTAAAAAGAGTTTTTATGAACGAGGCTATTTCTTTATTAGTTCTTATTTTGTCAGTTAATCCATAATTTTTAATACATGGTAAATTTTTTATGTATTCTTCTACTGCGTTACTTTGTTCCCAGTTAGCTAAAGTCTGGTTTTTGTCATATGAAAATATACATTTAAATTTGTGTACTTTTGCCTTTTTGACTATTTCTTGTAGTTGGTCTAGCCTAATTCTTTGTGCTTCGTCTATTATTATTACATCGTAAGCTAAAAGGTATATGCTATTGATGCTTTTTATTGGTATTATATTCCATGAGTAGTCCGTTTTTAGCTTGTCTTGCCCATTGTTCAAATTTCCGCAATGTATCAATAAAGTCTTTTTTGAGCTTTCTATTGTCACTTTTGCAATATCATATACAAGTAGCGTTTTACCTGTTCCAGCACTACCAGTTACAGAGATGAATTCTGTGCCTGTGCTGACTTTTATTGTGTTTAGAATGTTATTTTTTAATTCTTCCTGATGGTTAGTTAGGAAATATTCATTGTTCATGAATTTTTTTGTTGAGTTGAATGGTGAGACTAAATAGCTTGATGGATCAAATAAGCTTTCAATTTCACTGAAATTTTGATCGTTTTGATCTTTTAGGTGTGCTTCTAAATATGAAAATTCAACTTTTTTTATTTTGTCATTTTCATAAAGAGCATATAAAGCGTTTTCTTCAGTAATATATGTAAATAATAATACCTTAATTCCAATATGGCTAAGGTAAAAATTATTTTTATGTAGTTGTCTTTGTACTTGTTCTTCCGTGCTTTTGAGCTTTAACTCTATATTTATGGCACAACTATTAGTTATTCTAAGAAGATCAAACTCTTTACTTATTTGTGGGATTTTATATCCTAAATAAAAATTGTCGAAAATATCTCTATTCTCTGTTGTTTCGTACAGTTTTTCTACTAAACATCTTAAATCTTCAACCTCTTTATCTTTGATATCAATCCCGTGGTATTTTTTGAAATTATTGTAGATTTCTCTTGGTAGGGACTTATGCGCCTGAATCAGTGATAAAATGTTTATTTTTTTCACGTTATTTCCTTATAAAAACAAGTGGAATAAATCGATTGATAATTTTCCATCTTTGACACCTACGGTTGGGATAAGCGGTGGCGACGCGAAGGAACGGCCTACAACCGCAACTTTTGATTTTGCTTTTTGGGAAGCACCCAACCCCATTCCATCCGCTTGATCTGCTGGTTGAACTAAGCCGCTATCGCGGCGGAAAAAAACAAAACACAATCCCTGTCCATAGAAACTTCAGGGTATAACTCCTTTGAATGGCCCAATTCCGGGCCTCCTGACCGAAGGAGTTTATCTTAGATTCATCGGAACAATCCCGCTTTAACGATCTGTACCAACGTCACCTGCGCATGCTGAAACTGCAGGGCAAGAGTGACAAGACCATCGATGTTTATGCGCGTGCGGTCCGCCGGGCGTCCCAACATTTCGATTGTTGCCCTGACCGGCTGACCCAGGAACAATTGGAGGTCTACTTTAGTCAACTGGTAGATTCCATTCCTGGAGCACGGTCAAGGTCGACCGTAATGGCCTGCAATTCTTTTGGAAGCATGTGCTCAAACGTGACTGGCAGTGGGTCAATATTATCAAGCCACCCAAGATCCGAACTATTCCTGATATTCTGACGCCAGCAGAGGTTGTCAAATTGATCGGAGCGACCCGTAAACTGCGCTTCCGTGTGTTTTTTTAGCCACCTAATCTTTGGGGCTGCGACTTGAAGAAACTTTGTCCCTTCAGGTCGGCGATATTGATGCCCAGCAGAAACGGGTTCATGTGCGGCGCGGGCAAGGGAACAAGGATCGCCTGGTTCCCTTGCCCGATCTGACCTACCACGCCTTGCGGGACTTGTGGCGCATGCATCGTCACCCGGTTTTGCTCTTCCCCAATGCGCAGGGCTCCCCGGAAACGATCCGCCAGGCGACTACCCATATGGACCGTGGAGGTGTCCAAAAAACCATCAAGATGCTCGTTGCAGAGTGTGGCATCAAAAAAAATTTAACCCACTCCCTGCGGCACAGCTTTGCTACCCATCTGCTCGAACGTGGCTTAAGCCTGCGCCATATCCAGAGCTTGCTCGGTCATTCCAGTCCGACCACGATCGCCCGCTATGCTCACCTGACCAATGTCACTGAAAAGGATTCCCTGACCACCATCAATCGCCTGATCAATTCCCTGCCTTTTGCTCTGGGAGGCGATGATGGATCTGATCTCTATCGTTGAACAATTTCATGATTCCTTTATCGCCCAATATGCCGACCGGCTGCTCCCCGGTTACCACAACGCGCTTCGTGCCACCAGACGCTGTCGAACGCCCGACTCGGGTGAACTCCATGTGCGCTGTACGGAATGCGAGCAAACCGAATGGCGCCCTCTCTCCTGTGGGCATCGCAATTGCCCCAAGTGTCAGAACCATGAAGCGAGCCAGTGGCTGGATCGACAACAAGCCAAGTTGTTGCCCGTGCCCTACTTTATGGTGACCTTTACCCTGCCTGCTGAACTGCGACCGCTGGCCTGGTCTTTTCAAGAACAGATCTACGCGATGCTCTTCGTCTGTGCCGTCAGCACCCTGAAGGATTTCGGCCTGAATCCCAAGCATCTGGGCGCAGATATGGGCATGACAGCGGTGCTGCATACCCAGACCCGTCGGCTTGATTATCACCCGCATATCCATGTCATCGTGCCCGGTGGCGGCCTTGATAAGCGCCGACGACAATGGAAAAAGATCAAAGGCAAGTTCCTGTTTAACGAGCGCAACCTGGCCCGTGTCTTTCGCGCCCGTTTTCTGGCGGCGGTCAAAAAGGCACAGCTGAAAATCCCGGTCGGTGCGCCCGACACATGGGTCGTTGACTGTCAGCATGTGGGCACGGGTCTACCGGCCCTGAAATATCTGTCCCGTTATCTCTATCGCGGGGTCATTGCCGAGAAAAACATCCTCTCCTGTCAGGATGGCAAGGTGACCTTCAGCTATCTGGACAGCGGCACTGGCCAAACATGTACCCGCACCCTGAAGGCGGAAGATTTTCTGTGGCTGGTGCTGCAACATGTCTTAGCCAAAGGGTTTCGCCGCGTCCGGGATTATGGCTTTTTGCACGGCAACGCCAAAAGGCTCTTGTTGCTGGTGCAACTCATTCTGCGCGTTATGATCGAGTCAAATCCCCTGCGACCAAGACCGGTTTTTAAATGCCCTCGCTGCAAAGCGGTTATGGAAATTACGGCCTTTCGACGACCGGCGTGGCTATCGGGTTAGTTTGCACAAAACGGCATCGTATTGCTTTATGGCCATTCAAACAGGAGGATCAATAGTTCCAGAGGGGGACGTGAGCACCAGCGATTTTTTTAGCCTGTTCGCAGGCGACGGCCCCCGCTCGCCTTGAAAAAAGCGCCTAAAAAACAGAACCTTACCACCCTCAACATCAAACCGATATATTTGCTTTATATGTATTTGTGGCCGGGCTTGTTCAACCACAGGATAAGATCGCGGCTCGTTCCTCGCGCTATCTATCCTTATTCGTTAGGTTTTAATGTTTATTTTCATTTTTCTGGTGAATAAACTTTTTATATGGAAACCGATACTTTGTGTCGTGAAAGCAATATTGGCTGAAAGAAAATTTTGTAAAGACCTAATTTTTAGGCTTAATGTCTGTATGTTTTTGTAGCATTCTGCTGCTTTGAAATTTTTATTTGATTCGTTATGTTTGTTGAAATAATCGACGTACTGTCTTACGTGAGTTACGATTAATTCTTCCCATGGGGTTTTCATATAAGGGAAATATAAAAGTACAAGTGTTCTCGGTTTGTATAGTGCTTTGTTTATTTCAATTATTTTTCCACTTATTTCTTCAAAATTCCCGTTTTGTTCATATTTCTGAGCTCCGTAGTATGTGTCTCCTATTATTTCTGAAAGGTTGTTCATTGCGTCGAAAAGCTCTTCTAATTTTTGACGCAAGAACGTTTGCCTGTCTCTCATGTGTATAAAAAGCTGAGAGAGGGCAAATAATAAAATTGCAATTGCGGCACTGAAAATTGCTTTTTCCATTTTTAAAACCTAACGTGAAGTTCAGCCTCTGCGAAGCAGTCGGCTGCAGCGATTGTTAGCCGTCGATCGGCCCATTGCGTGCCTGTACCTTCAAGACCAAGGCTTCAGCTTTGGTGCGCGCAATTTCTTCGCGACGAAAGCTCTCAGCCTTTAGGCGTTCGAATCCTTCGGGATTGCGTTCGCAGTGATAATGGTGGTGCCTCATCCTCAGTTCTTGAGCTTCCTTTTCACGCTCTCGATCAGACTTGGGAAGGTGGCCCATGAGGCGCAGTGCGTGAATTATGGCTTTTACGAAGGCGTATAAGAGGACCACGAGCCCTAAGAGGTCACTCCACCATTCGAGGACGGCCACACCGAGTGGCACTACAACGGCCCAGACGAAAACGAGCCACCACCCGACCTTTCGCGCCGCAACGTCTTTCACTACTTCATTCTGGATCTCAGCACCAGTCTTGGATGGTACGTCTGCGAAGGTCTTCTGAAGAAAATTCCGATCCAGAGCAATGTCGGGTAGAGCATCTTTGACCAGTTCCCAACGAAAGACCACTTGTGAGCTTTCAGAGTCGCGCCACGCGACCATATGGTCGATTGGACGAACGCCCTTCAGTGAGAAGATACCTCCGTCTGCAGAAAAGGCCGTCGCCATCAGGGGCGCCTGATATCGCATTAGCCAATCCCTTGCTTCCTTTTCTATCGCGAACGCGACGGCCTGGGCGTCGTGCCCCTCAACGATACAAACACAGAGCGTCGAGAAGCGGTAGTTCGGGATCGGTGGCGTGTACTCGACAAAGTACCAGCCACGATCTTCCTTCAGCGAACCGAAGCGGATGTCGTCAGGTTCCATAACGGCGTATCTCTCGACGGCTAACGTGAAGCTAAGCCGCGCGAGCTTGCGAGCGTCGGCTTGAGCACCGTGTTAGGCAATGCTTAGTCGTCAAACTCTTCATCGGTCCTGGGAAGGTCTGGACCTTGTTCCTCCAACGACTGCCGGAACCTTACGCATCCGCGCATGAATTGAGGCCATTTAGGCACAGCGGGGACGGGATCAGATTTTTCCGGAAGTAGCGACCATAATGCAGGATGATACCAACACAAATCATGGCCCGAACTGTCTCTATGCTCACGAATGCCGGCTCGAAGTTTCTTCGCCTCGGCAATGAGCTCTTCTCGCGACATAGAATCAAGATCTTCATCCATAGGACACCTCATTGACTAACGAGTCTGTAGAAAAACCCCAATCCAAGATTGCCGAGTCTCCCGACGATGCAAATCTTTAACATTTAGGGCTTGGATTCGGTTTCAACCAACCAGTACCAGCACTCGGGTCATTCTGCCTGATTGACCGGCTGATTTCCTCTTTTTTCGCGCCCTTTTTCTCTTTTACACGCGCTTATGCCGCCCATCCGTAGCGGTGGATCTTGAAAATGTTGTGCAGCATGGTCATCAGCTTCCACTGGCCATCGACCTTCTTTTTGCCCCGCAGTGTGAAGCGCTTGATTCCAATTGTCTCGCGAATATTGCCGAAGACCGGTTCGACGATGCCGAGGCGCTGACTGTAGATGTGTCGGCCGAGGCCAGAGTCGATCTTTTCTCGCATCCGCTCAATCGGACCGTTTTTTCGCTGGCTTTTGGGCAGGGTTTCGAGCAGGACATTGACCTGCCGAGCGCCTTTCTGACTGGCGCTGCGCAGGCATTTGCTGCGCTGCTCGCAGCTGTCGCAGTCGGCCTGGCGCCCCATGAACTGCATGAAAATGTGATTGCCTATCTTGGCTCTGGCGCACTTGAGCCACATCGACTTGCCGGCTGGACAGATGCAACTCTGTTGCTCGGTATCAATGCTGAAGGCGGCAACCGCGTGGCGCCCTTTGCGCGACCGCGAAGGCGGCTCTTTGTCCTTGTGGCGTGAGGCGGTGGCAAAACGCGGGTCACGGGAGCGAAAGCCGTGGTCGGCCAGGTAGCCGTCAATACCCTTTTCTTCGAGATGCTCCAGGGTCTTCTGGTTATGATAGCCGCTGTCGGCCAGCACCTTGGCTTGCTTGAGGAGATCTTCGCCTGCTTCGAGGTTCTGCGCGATCTGCTCCAGCATCGGCTCCAACAAACCGTGCTCCTGACCGCTGCCAAAGGCTTCGGCGGCGACCACGATCTGGTGTTTGCCATCGACGGCGGCCACGCCGTTGTAGCCCTGGATAACGCCGTGGCCGCTCTTCATCTTGGCGCTGTCGTTGTCGGTGATGTTGCTTTTGACCACGTTGCCGCCGCGGCCGGTTTTCTCTTCGTTCTGCGCAAGAAACGTTTCGATTTTCTCGCTGGCGGCCAGTAGCGTCTCGATCTGTTTGCGTTCACGTTGCCGAATCGACTCCTCGGCCTGCCCTTTTTTGTCTTCGTCGCGATGCTTTTTCAGCAGATAGCGCACAGCACCGTCGATCTTGCGGGACTTCTTCTTTAGCTCAGTCTTGGTGCCGCTCCATTCTTTGGACGCATTGGAAGGCATTTTGCAACCGTCAACGGCGAACATCTCCTTGCCGATCAGACCCAACTCGTCGCAGATCAACAAGACCTGCTGAAACAACTTGGCGATCTCGTCATGGCAGCGAGAAATAAAGTCGGCGATCGTGGTGAAATGCGGGCGACTGTCGGCGGAGATGGCCATGAAGACAACATTCTCCCGACACAGCGACTCGATTTTGCGGCTGCTGGTGAAGCCTCGGGAATAGCCTAGCAAGACGATTTTGAGGAGAATCGCAGGATCGTAGGCGGGGCGGCCTCCGTCATCGTTTTTGAAGCGATGATGGAAGATAATCAGATCGAGTTTTTTGTCGATGAGGTAGTTGAGGGAATACTCGAAAGTGCCGGGCAGAATCTGTTGATCAAAAACCACCGGCACCATGACGGTTTGCTGGTAATCGTAATCAATGAAACGGGGCATGCCATTCCCTCCCAGACTTCATAAAATTGCAGGCACTTTAGCACGTTTCAGGGTTTTTCTACAGCCTCAACAGACTGATTTAAGCGGCAGGGTAGAGGCATTTGCGTCCCACTGACGTTTTCGAGAAGCACCGCGGTTGACCTGTCCGCTTGAAATATTTGTTAGGTTACCAAGCGTCAAATTTACGATAATTGAAATTATTTCTTTCGAGCTCAATGTAGATTTTATTTAGTACATTTACATAGTCTTCTTTTCTATTTATTTGGGCAAACTCTGACTCAATTAAAATATATCTTTCAGTTGGAATGTATGGTTTGATTATTTGCATCCCCTGCTTGTAATGAGAAATTGCGCTATTTATATAACTTGTTTTAGCAAAATTCATGTATCTTGCTGATGTTGAAATAACAACTATTAAAATAAAAATATATAAAAGAATTGTTGTGCTCTTTGTATTTAAGTTAGAGAGTATTTCTCTTAGTTCTTTAATGTGCTCCCTTTGGCATTTCTGCTCAAAGTTTCCGTCTAATTCTTTTTCTAGCTCTACAAGATTCCCAAGTATTTCTTTTTTGTCCTTTTTGATATCTTTGATCTTAGTATATGCCCACAGGCAAAAAATTATTGAAAAAGTAAAATAAAGCTGATTGATTTCACCTAAAATATTTAAGGAGGTGTTCTCTGTATAGCCTCTTGAAATGTCAAGATAAACTTCATTTTTAAATTTTTCTATTCCGAGTGTGGTGACATTAAGAATAAAATCTCTGCTTAACAAAATAATTGGTTTGAAAATATATTCCCATGTGCCACTTCCTATAGCACCAAGCACAATCGCGGCAAAAACAGTGAATATTTTTCTTCTTTTCAAAAATTCGATAATCGTATTCATGATTTTTATAACCTAACAATAAATGGACAGTTCTGCATAAAAATGCAAACACAGAAAGTCCGAACTGTATATAATTTCCGACTAAAATACTGACAAATACGCTTTCCCCATATACTTCGGCAATTTACAATTATATTGAGCCCCGTACTTCCCAGAATAGGCAGGTCTGCCTAAACTAGTTCAAAGTCCGTCCAAAGGGCTGCTGACTCCCTTGCCACCCTTATTCAATACATGCGTGTAAATCATGGTCGTACTCACATCCTTGTGCCCCATCAACTCCTGAATTGTCCGGATATCGTCTGATCCAGCAGCTTTGGTGGTCTATTGGCGTTATCAGCTTGAGCTGATGGTTCCCCCCTGGTGATCATGCCCCCCCTCACAAAATACCAAGGCTTGAAAACAAAAAACGCCACCGGCCGGCATAATGCCGACGCGGTGGCGTTTGACAATCAGTGTGATGATTCCCTCATCTTCAGCCCCCCCCTGAAAATGCAGTTTTGTCTTGATACCTCATTAGTAATTTATTGTCAATCAGCAGAATCCTTCAATCCAGATCTCGAAGACCTGCTGCGCCTCCAGAAAATCTTTTCCTGCTTTAGCAATAATGCCACTGCCATCGCCATTCTGTCGAGACGCTGGACAGGCTTGCATTTTGTCACTGTATTAAATTTGAGGGCGTATCTGCGGTCAACGATACTTTCTTACAACCTCTGCAATAAAGGAATGCAAAAAGCATCCTGTCAGTCGGGACTTAGGCTACAGGGGCCACGGATCTGGCGATTTGGTGAGAAAATAGCTTTGTGCTTCCTGAAAATTCAGCAGATTCATTTTCCCCCGCCTTTGCAAAAAACAATAGCCCGATACGCACAGTCGAGTACCCATTATCAATGGCGAGGCCGACAAAGCATTAACGGCAAAGATTAAAAAAAGTATCTTTTAAGACTATTCTAACGTTTATGGAAAAAAAGCAGAAAAAATAAGGCAGTTTTTTCGTCTTTTTCGGCAGCAGTAGTTAAATCTATTCATTTTATCATTTGGCCATCTAAAAAATCTTTAAAGTGGTGGCCAAATTCCAGTGAAAAAGTTGACCCAAAAAGACAAATTTTCATATTCTCGCAGAAACACTTGTGGGAATGGAGGATTGTCTATGAAGGGTAATATTTACAGTGATCAGAAATGCCCAATTTGTGGTGGCCGTTTTCATCATGATGAGCGCAAAGGGGGTCTATTCTGCGCTGCACATCTGAACCAGAGAGCGTCGGGACGTTTTCGCGTGGCTTTTGGCCGTGGCGTTATCAGAAGAGCAAAGACATACGAGGAAGCAGTGCGTTTTCTCAATGGAATGCGTTATGAGGAAGACCGAGGGACTTTTGACCCCCAAGATTATGCATCAGGACAACCCCTGGCCATGTGTAATGCGCTAAATGCATGGTTGGAAGAAAAATCATACGAAATACAAAAAGGGACTTTAAAAAGTTATAGGCCAGCGATCCGAAGATTTTCAGAGTTTTTCCAATATACAAACATAAAACTTATTAGATTGCCAGGATTGAAAAAATATGTTTTATGGGCAAAACAACAAGGTTTGTCCGAAAAAACAATCTTTAATGATATTAACTGCCTACGTCACTTCTATAGAACACAGGTTTCTGGAAAAATTATATCTTCAGATGATTTGCCAGAATTCCCAAAAATTTCTTACGAAATGAAAATGAGAAAAATAGTAACTATAGATACGCAGGATTTAATTCTTAAAAAAGTCAAAGAACTAACCTACGATCTCAATCCAAGAATATGGATCGGAATAAAGATTCTTTGCAGATACCCATCTCTTCGCCCTGGTGGGCTATTAGGTTTAGATGAAAAGGATGTGGATTACGAACAGGGGAAAATTATCATAGAAAGATCGAAAACTAGAAGGCATGGCGTTCAAACGGTTGTTTTATTCGATGATGATTTGGATCTTCTTCGTTCACTTCCCACAAGATTTCAAAATTCCCCCGTGTTCCGCCACGAAGGCGGCGTTCAAGGCACTATTCCAGGTCAAAGGTTTGGAAAACGCTACTTTTACATAAAATGGAAAGAAGCATGTTCAGACCTTGGGATCGAAGGAGTGGATCTTTATGGCGGAACCAAACACTCCACAGCGACAGCCATTGCAGACAATTCGTCCCCTGAGCAAGCGATGAGAGTGACGGGCCACACCACGAATAAGGCATTCAAACGGTATATTTCCACCGAAAGAAACAAGCAACTAGACATTCTTTCCCTCAGAGAAGGGGAGGTCAAACCCGGTCCAAAAAGTGTCAAACAAGTGTCAAACATAAACGAAGCCCGGAACCGCCGTAAGTAGGCGATATTCCGGGCTTTTTTTGGTGGAGGTGGCGGGAATCGAACCCGCGTCCGAAAATCTTTCACGTAAGGCTTCTACATGCTTAGTCCATGTATTGAATTTAACCGGTTACGGCTCCCATGGACAGGATAAGTAAGCGGCGAGTCTGCTTTGGTTTCGCCTCGGCACCACAGACACTTGCTTCGGCTATCCCACTAAATTGACGTCTCTAAACCCACATGGGCGATGAGAGAAGAGACGTGACAGCAATTAAGCTGCCAGTGCGTACGAAACGTCGTTGTCGGCGTTTGTATGTGTGCCAGTTTTTTAACGAGGCCAACTGGCGTCCCCGGCATGCAACCTTCGCTTCCAATCCCCGTCGAAACCTGGGCACCCCCTTGCAAAGCTGTTATCGTTTAGCGGATTCTATCGACCCGCGATGAGCTGATTAGCAAGTGCAGTATCTCACACTTACAGCGAAAAGCCAAGCCCCCTGCCCTTTCTCTTCAGGTCTATCGCTGATGATCGCGAATGGCGCGGGCGGTCTCCCGGCTGTGTTGTTTTTCCTTGAGGGTCTCGCGCTTGTCATAGAGCTTTTTGCCGCGACCGATACCGATTTCGAGTTTGGCGCGACTGTCTTTGAAGTAGATCTTGGTCGGCACCAGGGACAAACCGCGTTCATCGACTTTGCGTGCCAATTTGACGATCTCTTCGTGGTGCAGAAGCAGTTTGCGCATTCGGGTCGGGTCATGATTTTCGCTGCTGGCCTGCTCATAGGGGCTGATGTTCATGTTGCTGATGAACACTTCGCCGTCCTTGATGCGGCAAAAGGCTTCCTTGAGATTGACCTTGCCTTGCCGCAGGGATTTGACCTCGGTGCCGGTCAGCACCAGTCCGGCTTCATAGACTTCATCGATGAAGTAGTCGTGATAAGCCTTTTTGTTGGTGGCGATGATTTTAATTCCCATGATTTTTATCTTTATTGAATGCCGTTGCGTCGGAAAGGACTTCGGTTATCCATGGCATAAAATTCTCTGCGGGGATAGTCCGCGACCACAGCCTGATGCCGAGAAAACTCAGAATCAGACAGGCCACACCGAACAGAGCGGACAGCAGGTTGGGGTCAATACCAGCGTCAATGCGTTCAGCCAAAAGTTGCCCGACAATGGCGCCAGTAACCAGAAAAACGAGAGGCAACATATAAAGGACAAAAGAACTTTGCAAGAAACTTCGCGTGCTGGTGGCTATTCTAACATGATCACCAATAACAGCATTTAAAAGATTGCGGGCTTCGACCAATCTTTCGCCACTGTCGTCTCCTATGCGGCAGCTATCCATGGCCGCGCAGCTCTCGCACATGCTGCTCTTGCTGCAAAGAACCACAGCCGTTTGTCCGTCTTTAATTTCGATAACGGTTCCGGTTTCCTCAAGCATTGAACTTCTCTGGGTTCCCCGCCGGCTCAGACTATGGCGGGCTTTTTGGGGCAAGTGGCCCTGCACCTGCCAACAACCTTTTTAACAATGCGGACGAAAACCCCTTGGCAAATAATGAGATTTCCTGCTTCGGCCTGCAAACCCGCAAAGTGTCGACACTTTTACATAAGTTGCCGATTTTTAACAACAATTTATGCGGTCAAAATTTATGCAGTTTGCCAAGAGGCAGTCATTCAGGGCAATAAAGAGTCTCATCCCGGGATTTTCCCAAGGCTTATCCACAATGTCTGTGGATAAGTTTCAGGCGCCACACAGGGGCAAAACATTCCGCAGGCGACGCAGAGAGGTTTCCCGGCCGAGAACGACAACCACGTCGAAAATGCTGGGGCTGCTCGTCCCTCCGGTTAAGGCAACGCGCACCGGCTGGGCAATGGCCGGAAGCTTGAGTTTATGCTGGTCCATCAGCTTTTTGAAGACATCTCCGACCGTTTCTTCGTTCCAGTCTTCAAGAGACTCCAGACCTTCGATGAGTTCATTGAAAAGTGCTATCTTGTCTTCGGTAAGGAATTTGGCCACCGCTTTGCCGTCAAACTCAAGTTCTTTTTTGAAATAAAAGGCTGCACCCTCAGCCATTTCGACCAGAGTCTTGGCACGATCCTGAAGGGTACGCACCACCTCCGGCAAAGCCGGTCCGGAACTTGGATCCAGTCCTTTTTCTTGAAGAAAGGGAACCAGGCAATCGCCGAGGCGCACCGGGTCGCCAGTCTTGATATAGTGTTCGTTGAGCCACAGAAGTTTTCCAGGATTGAAGACGCCGGCGGATTTGCCGACATTTTCGAGGGAGAATTTTTCGATCAACTCATCCATGGAAAAGATTTCCTGATCCCCATGGGACCAGCCAAGACGCACCAGGTAATTCACCATGGCTTCCGGCAGATAGCCCATTTCCTTGTAGGCCATGACCGAAGTGGCTCCATGACGCTTGGACAACCGGGCTTTGTCGGCACCGAGAATCATGGGTACATGGGCAAATTGCGGCACCTCGTACCCCAGGGCCTGATAAAGTTGACTCTGACGCGGGGTGTTGTTGATGTGATCGTCTCCGCGAATTACCAGGTTGATGTCCATGGTAGCATCATCCACCACAACGACGAAATTATAGGTGGGGCTGCCGTCGCTGCGCTGGATGATGAGATCATCGAGTTCTTCGTTGCGAAAGGTAATCGTGCCCTTGATGCGGTCGGCAAAGGTCGTCTCACCTGCTTCCGGAGCTTGAAAGCGAATCACGAAAGGTTTGTCGGCAGGCGCCTCTCCCGTCAGCCTGCGACAGGTGCCGTCATATTTGGGTTTGCGTCCTTCAGACTGGGCGCGTTGGCGTTTTTCTTCAAGAATTTCAGCCGTGCAGTAGCAGCGGTAGGCTTTTCCGTTCGCCAGAAGCTGGTCGATTTTTTCACGATAAATTTCTGTACGCTGCGACTGATAGTAGGGGCCTTCGTCATAACTAAGACCCAACCAGTCCATGGCCTGCAGAATGGCATCGACGGATTCCTGGGTGGAGCGGGCCACATCGGTGTCTTCAACGCGCAGGACAAAGGTACCCTCTTCCTTGCGTGCAATCAAAAAGTTAAACAGTGCGGTACGCGCGCCGCCGATATGCAGATAGCCGGTCGGACTGGGCGCAAAACGGACTCGCAGGTTTTTCATGATTGACTCCTCTTGAATTCTTTTCGCTAACCTTGATCCGTGAGATCCAGGTATCAATAAAAAGAGGCCGCCAGCATTGCGGCGACCCCGTCCTATATACTGTAAAACCTCAAAATTGCCAAGGATTTTCTGGAAAAACGGAGGAGACGCGCGCCTACACTACTCAATTACCAAACCGGCATAACCGACCACTTCGCGTGTGTCTCCGGTGATCTCGCCGCTGTTGGCATAGCGGACCAGAGTAGCGCTACGGGCACCCAATTCTGTGCATGCGGCAAGCATGGCCACCGTTGGGATTACCCCGCACATGCTGATGCGACGTGCGGCCACCACCTGATAAAGACCTTCGGGGTCCAAAGCCAGGATTTTCTCGACGGCCGCCGTATCTTTTTCCCGCGCCTGCGCCGCCGATTCATAATGGGTCATATCGGAACTGGCGACCAGCAGGATATCTTCCCTTATATCCTTTAAGCAAGTGCCCAGCTCGCGGCCAAAGGCCATCAGCTCAGCGAGGTTGATCCGACCAAGGCAGATCGGCACGATGCGGACCTGAGGATTGAGAAATTGCAGAAACGGCACCTGCACCTCCAATGAGTGCTCAAAACGATGTGCCGCGGGATCTTCGGTCAACAAAGAGCAGCGTTCCAGAAGTGTTCGCGCCAGTGGCTCATCAATAACAACCTCCCCTAAGGGGGTTTTCCAACAGCCGGCCGGATAGAGCGCGGCACGGTGTCCGATGCCGTGATGATTGGGGCCGAGAATCACGACGCGATCGGGAATCCGTGCCTGGGCCAGGGTTTGCCCGGCAACGGCGCCGGAATAAACATATCCTGCATGGGGCGAAACAACGCCCATAACCTTGCGGGACTCACCCTGGGGAATGAATCCGGCGATCAGGTCCCGCAATTTATCCTTGTTCGCCGGGTAAAACTGCCCGGCAACGGCAGGTTCACGATGCATGGGTTGACCTCGTCTCAGATCCAGAAACTGATAAACATACGCAGCCCGATGACAATCAGAAAAACGGCAAATATTCTCATCAGTCTATCATTGCGCACGCGTGACGCAAGGCGCACACCAAGTCGGGCGCAGAGAATGCTGAGCGGCGCAACCAGGGTGGCCACAAGCACGTTGACATAACCAAAACAATATGGCGGCAGATCAGGCACATTGCGCCCAAGCAAAATATAAAAGATGGTCGCCGCAAAGGCAGAGACAACGATCAGGGCGCTGGAATTGCCCACGGCCAGATGAATAGGCTGTCGCAGGGCAATGACCAGCAGGGGAACCGTGATCACTCCGCCGCCGATGCCGAAAAACGCGGAAAAAGCGCCCCCGGCAAATCCCACTGAGAGCAAATTCAGGCGGGGGATTCTTCCATGCTCCTCGGGCGGCAGGCGAGGCCGGAAGAGAAACATTTTAAGACCGACGCCGATCTGCATAAGACCGAACAAGGCCTTGAGAACATCTCCCGACAAACCAGTGGCCAGCCATGAGCCAAAGGCGGCGCCGAGCAAGGAGCCGCCGGCCAGGAACAGAACCTGCCGGTTTCTGACATTGCCGCGTTTGCGATGTCCCAACGTAGCGCTGAAAGCGGTGGGGATGATAATTGCCAGGCTGGTGCCGAAGGCGATATGCACGATGAGTTCGGGAGGAAACTCGGCAACGGTGAAGGCCCAGAGAAACAGCGGCACGAGAATAACGCCGCCGCCAATGCCAAACAACCCGGCAAGGATCCCCGCAAAGGCACCGAGCAAAAGAAAAAGGCCGACAACCTGAAAGGAGAGAAAATCCATGTCCGGCAGTCTAGCGGAAAAATCGACGAGGATGGAAACAAAAAAGCCGGCATAATGCCGGCTTTTCTTTTAGATGGAGGCCCCGACCAGATTCGAACTGGTGATGGAGGTTTTGCAGACCTCTGCCTTACCACTTGGCGACGGGGCCGAACTTGATGAAGCGTATGAATATCAAATCACTTGCCTGAGTGTCAAGGTTTAAAAAAGCCATCCTCCCTCAAGGTGCCTGCTCTAATTTATCCACCCGCACCAGGTCTGGCACCGGGCATCCTCGCCTTGAGTGCGCCAGGAGCGCCCGACTTGGCTGCCGGCCCGCAAATGTTCGCCCAGATCGAAGCAAACTCCCAGAGGTATCAGTAAACGGCTCACCGCCTCCTGAAAAATCAGGGCTCTGGCTTCTCCCACCGCCGGAGAGGCACCGGCGGAAAAATCCTGCAAAAAGGGATTTTCCCATAGCAAGATCTCCCATCGGCATTATCTTTTACCGCACGTTGTTAAAAAAGGTGCCCGGCACCGCGGATACGCACCCGGCCGACCTCCCCCAGGGTACCGTCGACATTGATTTCAACGGGCAAAAACGCTTTCACCGTCTGAATGTTGGTCAACAGATGCGATGTAACCTTCACCGTGGTGAATTCGGATTTTCCTTCAGCAAGAGCCAGCGGCACCAGCAATTGATCCGCCAGGTGCTCATCAATGGCGGCCTTGCTTGCCAGAAACCGCTCCAGTGCATCCACGGCCTCATCCGCCACGGCCTCGGCCGGCTTGCCGCGCTGCCCCAGAGCATAGTAGCAGCAGCGCGCCCCTTCAAATTCAGCCAGGAGGAAAAGCAGGCAACCTTGCCCGAGCCCTGGCAGCCTTCCGATCTCCACCTCCAGTACTCCCTTGAATCGGGCCAATCGCCGCTGCGTCTGCTCGACCTGGCGGCGCGCCACATCGCTGGGCAGCCCCGTAGACAGGGAAAGACAGGTAAGTTTCTCCAGATTGCCGCGCTGGCTGAGGTCGAGGCCACTGAGGCGACGCAGCGGCTGAACCAGAGCGCGCACCTGCCCGCCACCTTTGGGGTAATAACCGGCCTGCTCCAATGTCAGATCAATTCGACAACCCATCTGACGAATCCAGGGGAGCCAGTGACGCTCAAGGTAATGAAAACAGGGGCTCCAGGGCACGTGGGTACCGCCTCGCACCCCCAGAAGTGAGGCCGCCGGGGCAAAGGATAGCGGCATAAGCAGGGTCTGCAACACCAGGCTGACCGAGCCGGCGGTGCCAATGTCGAGCTGATATTTGCCAGGGAAAATCCCCTGGGGAATAAATTCAATGGCCTGGGAGCCCTTGCTTGCTCCCGCGCAGGAGGCGCCACCAATCATGACCGCGGCCTCGAGCGCCTTGAGATGCTGCGCGGCCAGACCCGGTACACGGCGCCCGCTGCGTATTTTCCACATGTGCAGGGGACGCCCGGTAAGCAGGGACAACGTCAGGGCGGTGCGCAGAATCTGTCCGCCACCTTCGCCCTGAGAACCGTCTATATAAATGGGGGAATAAGGCATTTCGGCAACTTCAAACAAGCGCGGGGCGAACCCCGCTGGATCCGCCCCGCTACAAATTTCAAGATTTTTTCGCGTGCTCTGCCCTTAGGCGCCGACATCGCGGCCGAAATTACGGAACTCTTCCAGATTGCTGAATTCACGCCAAGCGAGAAATTCGTTGGGAGCATTCACAAAATCGTAGACATTCCTAATAATATTGAAATGCTTGTGTTCCTCTTCGATGACGCGTTTGAGCAGAGCCTTGACTTCGGGATTGGTTTCCCGCTCCAACGCCTGCTCGTACACACGGGCACCTTCGGCTTCCATTTTCATGGCATGCTCATAGGCTTCCACATCGCCCTGGATATCTCCAGAGGAAGGCCGCTGCTCGATCATTTTTACAAAGGCGTTTTTGGCATTGTCGAGCGCCTGGCTGTCTTCCATGGTCGTCACATCGGTGCGCGCTTTCATGGCCTGGAAAATTTCGAAATGTTTTTTTTCGTCGGCGGCCAGATCAAGAAAAATATTGCGAATGCCCTCAGCATTGGTTTCTTGCGCCAGTTTCTTGTAATAGGCCTCCGCATCGTTTTCCATTTTCATGGCAAATTCAAACACATTCATCGTTTCACCTCGCAGGATGGATTTATTTGCATAAAAGTCTACCCGCGACAGAAGTTCTGTCAAGATTAGGGCTGTTTTCCGATCAGGAAATGTACACAAAATCTTTAAAACCCGACCCAGTTCTCAGCGCCCGAAAATCCCCCGGACCGCATCGTCGAGCAGCTTGCGGGCAGGTTCTTGCGGCTGTTCTTCCTCCCCTTCGGGCTTTGCAGGCAGGATACGATCAATCACCCGCCGTTGCAATTCTTCGCGTGCCTTTTCTTCGACCTGCTCACGCACCCCGGTGGCGTCCAGGGCAAATCGTGGATTATCGTAGCTGCCGGCCACACGTAAGGGCAGTTGCCCCCAGCCTTGCTGATCGGTGAGAAAACGGGTCACTTGACCGCGCCGATCAAGCTTCTGCATGAGCGCCGGCGCCAAGCTGGCATTGAGGTTGAGATCCAGGGAGCCATCGAGCCCGACCGTACCTTGAGGTTTCATGCGCACCTCGCTTCCCTCCAGTTCGGTGTTGAGGCGCACCCGCCCCTGTTCGATGGTGAAACGGCCGCCGAATTTACTGAAGCGCAGTACGCGCAGTTCCTCAAGGTTGAGATAATCGGCGAAATCCTCTGCCAGACCAGCACCGGTGATGCGGCCCTCCGCCAGATTCACATTTCCCTTGCCGCTGAGGTTCTTCTTGAGAGTTTCGGCAAGAGTGCCGCGACCGCTGAGATCAAGGTCGAGGTTGAGGTTGCCGAACAGGGTTCCGGCGGCTTGGGGCATAAAAGCCGTCACAAAGGGATCAGCCTGAAGCGATTGCAGATTGACCTTGGTCTGATAGGCCAGTCCTTCGCGGCCCAGATCGACGCGGGCACTCTGGTTGAATGTTCCCCCCACCACGCGACCGGTCATTTTTTCCACCGTCAGCACATTGTCGACCAGCCGATAGGCCAGGTCGAAGTCGTCGACGGCCAGCCCTTTGTAGACAGTCTTGGCGATTTTCACCGTGCCGTCGGCCCTCACGGGAATATCAAAGGGGCCGATTTCTTCCGCGGGTCCGGTGGCTGCCGGCGCAGGTTGGCGCGCGGTCGACGCAGCGGGCGCCGCACTGGCCTGCAACAGGGCGTCAAGATCAAACCGCTCGGAGCTGAGGTGTTGACTGACCACAATGGTTTCACCAAAAAGATTACTTGCCTTGAGATCGATACGGGCCTGATTGGCTCCCTCCCGCATAATCAGATCCTGAGAGGTAAGCTGGTCGCCATTGAGAATAAGTCGCCCGTCCAGAGCAGGCCGCAGGCCCGCGACTGTGGCCTGCACATTCTGCAGGTGGACTTCGGCGCCCTTGAGCAGCGCGGCGCCCTGGTCAACGGATCCTTCAAGGCGCGCCCGAACATCGACGACTCCTGCCGGATTCATGTCAAGAGCATCCGCGACCAGATTCTGGGGCAGCGCCGCCAGCGCCTTGCGCAGGTCCAAGGCGGGCACCCTTAGATCTAATGCGACGCGCGGCTCAGTATCGAACTGCTCGACGCGGCCCGAAGCTTCAGCGACGATACCGTTGAAATCAAGTCGTGTACTGCGCAATTGAAGTGTCGATCCCTCAAGATCGGCCTCCAGGTCGTAATCCAGGTGTAGATTGGCCCCGCGAATCGGTGCATCGGCCAGATCGTCAAGGGTCAGGTTAATGTCTCGCAGAGCCACCTTGCCGCTTGAAACAACCTGCTTTACACCCCCTTCGGCGCGCACATCGAGATCCACCTTGAGCCCCGTGAGGCGGCCGGGCACCTGCTCACGAAAATAAGGAGAAAAGGCCGTCACGTCGAAATTCTCCAAGGTGATCCGGGCATTACCAGTCTGCCGGAGTATGTCGGCACGCCCGTCAACTGAAAAGGGAGCGTCATTGATGCGGGATGTCAGCTCAAAAGGAAAGGCGCGATTAAGGGCGATATCACGGGCGGAAAAATTCAATTGGCTGAGCTGGTAACGCAAGGGGGCGTCGGGATTGATCATCTGATCGACAAATACCAGTTCGCCGTCAGTTAAGCGAACGGTAGCGATGGTCAGGTTGATGGGCGGCGGCCCGGCCGATTTTTCCGCTGCTGGTTCCGGGGGGGCGCCTGTATCACCCGCGTCCGCCACATCCGCGATCAGGTCACTGAAATTGAACGTTCCGTCGGCCAAGCGAACCACGCGAATCCGGGGTTCTTCCAGGCGCACTTCATCAACCACCACCTGAAGAAAGAACAGCGGCCAGAAGCGATAGCGCAGCACCACCTGCCCGGCACTGACGAAAATCTCATCCTGATCCTTTTCCTTGATTTTGAGATCATGCAGGGCAATGCCTGAAAAGATGCTGACCTCAATCTCACCCAGTTGCACTTCACGCTGCAACGCGTCTTCGGCCATGGGCAACACGGTGGCCCGGACACGCTCGGGGGTGATGAGTACCTTGGCCAGAATAGCCACAGCCACGACAAGAACCATTACCACGGCGGCGACAATGGCGCCGATTTTTACAAATTTGTTCATTTTCTTTCCCCGATTATTTGTTGTTAATGGGACTTTTTATCAGTTGCGCTGAATTCCAAAATCGCCTCCCATTGCTCGCCGGTCACCGGTTGCACAGAGAGACGATTGCCCTTCTTGAGAACATCCATGCCCTCAAGGACAGGATGATGACGCAGCATTTCCCGAGTAAGGGGCTGATAAAGCTCTCCCTCATACTTGACATCCACGGCGCACCAGATAGGGTTCTGTTCGGTGGCCCGAGGGTCAAAATGATCCGAGAGGGGATCCAGAGCACTCGCATCCGCGTATCCCTCACGCACCACCCGGGCAAAACCCACAATGGCCGGCGCAGGGATATTGCTGTGATAAAACAGCACACCGTCACCGACCTTCAACGCGTCGCGCAGCAGGTTGCGCGCCTGATAATTGCGCACCCCATCCCAGCAAGTTGTCTGTTCGGGCGCATGTTTCAAATCATCAAGAGAAAAACAGTGCGGCTCGGATTTCATCAGCCAGTAGCGCCGTTTGTTAAGGGTCAAAACCTGTGCTCCTGATTTTTTTACTTTTTTTGACTTCCGTCAAAGCCGAAAAAAATGCCGGGGCTTATGGTAGGCATCAGGTTACGGCAAGAATTACTCTCTGATTATACCTCATGGCGCATAAAGCGCGAGGAAATTGCTCTCACCCCCAACAAGGAGAACCATCGTGAAAAAAATTCTCGAACTTTTCGGAATTAAAAAAGACGAAGCCCACCCCGTCACGCAGAAGGAACTCGACATGTTTTGTTACCAGTGTGAGCAGGCGGCCCAGGGCACGGGCTGTACCAAAGTCGGCGTTTGCGGCAAGCAGCCCGACGTGGCCGCGCTGCAGGATCTCCTTGTTCACAGCCTCAAGGGTATCGCTTTCTGGAGCAACCTCGCCCGCGAGAAAAATGCCAAGGATGCCAAAATTGATCGCTTCATGATCGAGGGGCTGTTCACCACGGTCACCAACGTGGATTTTGATCCTGAAGAAGTTGCGAAGTTTGTACGCAAAAGCGTTGAATTGCGGCGGCAGGCCCAAGCCCTGTTTGAAAAAGCCAATGGCGGCTCCTACACGGGTGCCGTACCCGAGGCCGCCGGCGACTGGAAACCCGCCGCCACCACCGCCGAAATGGTTGTTCAGGGCGCTCAGCATGGGGTGCAGGATACGAGCATCGACCCTGATGTCAAGTCGGTCCAGGAAATCCTCATCTACGGCATCAAAGGTTATGCCGCTTACGCCGACCATGCCTTTATTCTCGGTTACGAGGACGATGCGATCTATGCCTTTACCCACAAAGCACTCGCCGCGACCCTCGACAAAAGCCTGGGCTTGATGGATTTCGTCAATCTTGCCCTGGAGTGCGGCAAGACCAACCTCATCACCATGGAACTGCTCAACAAAGCCCACACGGACACTTACGGCCACCCGGTGCCGACCCCGGTGCAACTGGGCACGAAAAAGGGCAAGGCGATTCTCGTCTCGGGCCATGACCTCAAAATGCTCGAAGAGCTGCTCAAACAGACCGAGGGCAAGGGCATCAACATCTACACCCATGGCGAGATGATTCCCGCCCACGGCTATCCCGCGCTTAAAAAGTACACGCATCTCGCCGGCAACTTCGGCGGAGCCTGGCAGGACCAGTACAAGGAATTTCAGGACTTTCCCGGTGCCATCATTTTCAACACCAACTGCATCCAGCGCCCGGCCGACAATTACAAAGACCGTCTCTTCACCTGGGGCCTGGTGC
This sequence comes from Geoalkalibacter ferrihydriticus DSM 17813, assembly GCF_000820505.1. Lineage (NCBI taxonomy): Bacteria > Pseudomonadati > Thermodesulfobacteriota > Desulfuromonadia > Desulfuromonadales > Geoalkalibacteraceae > Geoalkalibacter > Geoalkalibacter ferrihydriticus. The sequence goes on from NZ_JWJD01000002.1 coordinate 26,363, forward strand.
AGTGGCCGGACGTCAAGCACGTTGACGGATGGGACTTCTCCGAGGTCATCAACAAGGCGCAGGAACTGGCCGGGTTCGAGGACAAGCCAGGCAAGGAAATTCTCGTCGGGTTCGGTCACAATGCGGTTCTTGGCGTTGCCGACAAAGTGATCTCGGCGGTCAAGAGCGGCGATATCCGCCACTTCTTCCTGATCGGCGGCTGCGACGGGGCCAAAAGCGGGCGCAACTACTACACCGAGTTCGCCGAAAACCTGCCCAAGGACACTGTGATTCTGACCCTGGCCTGCGGCAAGTACCGCTTCAACAAGCTGGATTTCGGCGATATCGGCGGCATTCCGCGCCTGCTCGACGTCGGCCAGTGCAACGATGCCTACTCAGCGGTCAAGATCGCCCTGGCCCTGGCCGATGCCTTCGAGTGCGGAGTCAACGATCTGCCTTTGTCGATGATCCTCTCCTGGTACGAGCAGAAGGCGGTGGCAATTCTGCTGACTCTGCTGCATCTGGGCATCAAGGACATCAAGATCGGCCCGAGCCTGCCGGCGTTCATCACGCCCAACGTGCTAAACTTTCTGGTCGAAAATTACAACATCAGCCCCATCGGCAACGCCCAGGACGACATCAAGGCGATCCTCGGTTAACCAAACCAAGCCATCAATCAAAAAAAGCGCCGGGAATTGTCCCGGCGCTTTTTTTATTCTCTGCAGAAGTCTTTTCAGCGTTAAACGCCGATAAACTGCGCCGCCGCCTTCATCAGACGGTCCAGCTCGGCTTCCGTGTTCGCCTCGCCGTAAACGCGCACCACAGGCTCTGTACCTGATTTACGAAACAGCACCCAGGTGCCGTCGTCAAAGAGAAACTTAGAGCCGTCAAGAGTAATGACCTCGGCAATTTTTTTGCCCGCCAGTTCCTTGGGCGGCGTAGCGAGTTTTTCCGCAAAAGACATTTCCAACTCGGGCGAAAGTTTCACGTTATCGCGCCGGGTATAGAACTCGCCGACCCGATCGTAGAGGTCGCAGAGCAGATCCTTCATGGATTTGCCTTCCACCGCCACCATTTCCGCCACCAGCAGACATGCGAGAATCCCATCCTTGTCGGGGACATGACCGCGCACGGTAAGCCCTGCGCTCTCCTCTCCGCCGATAAGAATCTTATCGTCGCGAATAAACTCGCCGATGAATTTAAAGCCGACGGGGGTTTCAAGAACCTTCACCCCATGGTGGCGCGCTACCGCATCGATAAAATGCGAGGTCGCCACGGAGCGGGCGGCATTGCCCGTTTTACCATGCCGCAGCAGATAATCAAAAAGCAGAGCCAGCACATAGTTGGCTTCTATGAAGGTGCCGTCACCATCCACAATGCCGTAGCGGTCGGCGTCACCGTCGGTCGCCAAACCCAGGCGAATTTCGGGGTTGCCGGCCACCAGTTTGATGAAATCGGGGATATGGCTTTGCGAAGGCTCGGGCGGCAAGCCGCCGAAATAGGGATCTCGGTGGTCGTTCATGGTCACCACCTTGACGCCGACCTCCTGCAGAAGCGTGTCGAGATAGCCGCGGGCGGTCCCGTAGAGAGGATTGACTGCCACCACCAGGCCGGAATCGGCGATCGCCTTAAGGTTGACCAGCTTGCGGATGGCCTCGAAGTAAGCGGGTTTCGGCTCGATTTCTTCCACCAATCCCGCGCGCACGGCCTGATCCAGGGGCATTTCCTTGTAGCAGATATGGCCCAGCATGGCATTGGCCCGCTTTTCAATGTCGAGTGTCGTTTCAGGCAGAGCCGGTCCCCCCCAGGACGGAGAGAATTTGAGTCCGTTGTATTCCGGGGGATTGTGGCTTGCGGTAAAATTAATTCCTCCCGCCGTGGCGCGGCGCAGAATTTCAAAGGCAATAACCGGAGTGGGCGTATCGCGATTGCAGACAAAAGAGGGAATTCCCGCCCCTGCCAGCACCCGCGCCGCCTCGTGGGCAAAGCGCTCACCCATGAAGCGGGCGTCATAACCGATGACCAGGCCTTTTTCGGCCTCACCCGCCTCACGCAAATGATCGGCGATGGCCTGGGTGACGACTTTGACGTTTTCGAAGATAAAATCCTCGCAGAGAATTCCCCTCCAACCAGATGTTCCAAATTTGATGCGACCCATGGCAGCAGTCCTCCAGAAAAATTATGTTGAAAATAATGTAACCGTTCAGCCTAAATCTTGGGCCTCAGCAATATCTAATGCAGCAAAAGCTCGCTTGCGACTCAGAGAATCACCGCAGCACTCAAGCATCTCGTTCTGCGCCGCGATGAGGTGCTGCAGTTGAATAGAGTTACAGAAAAAAATTTCCCTTACGCAATAGAATACCACGTCCGCGACAAAAACCCATGCTGCCGGCGAAGGACGGCAAAATCACTCGGAGGGTTCCTCGTCCCACAACTGGGGCGCCACATACCCGGCTATCCCCGCGACATAAGGGCAATCCTTGGGCAGAACACCCAGTCGCACGATCTCTTCCGTAAGCAAGGTGCAGCCGGGTCGGTGCGTCTGGCGCTGCGCATAAACCGTACACAGCCTGGTTTCCAGATCCAGCTTTTCGCAGGGACGGTCAGTGTAATAAATCCGTCCCTCGTAATCAATTTTTTCAAAGCAGCAGCGGCCGCAGCGGCGACAACGGGCTTCCCAATCGGTGTTTGCAGTCACCTCATCTCCTATCTTTTTTAAAAAAACTCTAAAAGATCTCGGGCTCCCTCGTCAAGTCGAGGAAAAAACCATTTCTTCATTGACTCCCCTCCGAATAGTCATTAGAATGTCGAATTCTGAGTACAAAAGCACAAGAAGACATTAAGGAGGAAACACCCATGCAGTGCCAGACTGTTCTCCCCGGTACCGAATGCACCTTTTGGGCGAAATCGGGTTGCACATTTGAAGGACATTCCTGCCAAGTGGTCATCGCCGACTGTGAAGGCTGCGATCGCATCGTCGAAGGAACCATCGGCAACGTCTGCTCCGCCTACCCGTCCCCGGAAAAAAAGTGGGCCGGTGGCCTGTGCAACTTCGCCACCCACCGCAAAATCGAAATCAAAACGGTCGACACCAAGGTCAATCCCCTCAAGGCCTCGAAAAAAGCCTCGGCCAAAAAGAAGTAGCCCTGTCTCCTGGAATGCTACACGGGCAGGTAACCCCTGGGTTGCCTGCCTATTTTTTTGTCCATCGATGCCAAACCCCAGGCATCCAGGTCAGATAAAAAGAACAACGATAAAGGGCAGAATAAAGGCCGTAATCAAACCATTAAGACCGATGGCCAGGCCGGACACGGCGCCGCCCAATCGATCGACCTCGAGCATGCGGGCGGTGCCGATGCCGTGGGAAGCCGTGCCGACGGCCAGCCCCATGGCGGCGGGATCGCGCACTCCGATCAAACGGCAGAATTCGGGGCCGCAAATTGCACCCAGACACCCGGTCAACACCACCAGGGCCGCCGTCAGGGGCGGCAGACCGCCGATTTTTTCCACGATGCCGATGGCGATGGGCGCGGTCACGGATTTGGGCGACAGAGACAAAATCAACTCTCGGCTGCCTCCCAGCAACCAGGCCAGGCCGCAGACCGAAACGATGGAAACCACAGCCCCGGCAGTCACCCCAAGGAGAATGGGAGCTTTTTTAGCCAGGATCTCCTGTCGGCGCGTATAGAGCGGCACCGCCAGTGCCACCACCGAGGGTCCGAGCAGAAACAGAATATAGCGCCCGCCTTGGGCATAGGCGTCATAAGGGATGCGGAAAAGCAGTAGAAAACCAACGATGGCTAGAATAGAGAGCGCCACGGGGTTGAAAAAGACGCTGGCCGCACGCTGATAGATTTTTTGCGCCAAGGCATAAACCGCCAGCGTCAAGCCAACACCGAACAGGGGCGAAAAAAGCAAGTCATCAATCATCGGCGGGCCTTTTGCGCTCAAGCGCCATGGCCACCCGACCAGTGACGGCCATGACGACGAAGGTGCTGACGACCATGGCGACCACGATGGGCAGCCATTCAGCGGCGATCAGATCAAAATAAACCATCACTCCCACACCGGCGGGCACAAAGAACAGGGCCAGGTGCGAAAGGAGCAACTCAGTTGCGTCCTGCAACCACTGCACCTTGATCCAGCCAAGCCACAAGGCGCCCAGTAACAATCCCATGCCGATCACATTGCCGGGGATTGGAATCCGCAGGCCGCGCGAAATCATTTCGCCCAGAAACTGCATAATCAGCAATATCGCCATTCCCCGCACCATGGGCCACCTCCTCTTGTGTTAGCCTTCGCGCCCCAACTCTTCCTTAAGTCCGGCGACCACCGCGGCCACCTCGTCACGGATATCCTTGGCACTGGAAGAACGCTCATGCAAGAGAAATTTTTGAAACCAGTCAAGAGCCTGACGCGGTTGTTCGCGGTCGAGGCTGAGGTTACCCAGCGTCATATAGACGAAGGAAAAAGTCGGATCAAGGCGCAGCACCTCGCGACACTCGCTCTCGGCCAAAGCGAGATCCCCGATGTCATAACATATTTCCGCCAGATTATAGTGCGCCTGGGCATCCTCGGGATCGATCTCAACCACCCGCCGGTATTGCGCCACCGCCTCCTCAGCCCGGTCCTGGGCATAGTAGACATCGCCCAGCGAGTTGAGGGCGAAGACCGACTCGGAATCAATGGCCAGTGCCTTTAGGTAGCAACTCTCCGCGCGCTCCATATCTTCTTGATGAAAATGAACCAGTCCGCAACTGACCCAGGCATCAGCCTCTTCGGGAGCACGATCAAGGATTGCCTGATAGATGCTCAGGGCTTTTTTCGCCTGTCCTTCCTCAAAACACAGATCTCCCAGGGCATAGCGTGCATCGAGATTCTCCGGATCAAGCGCCACGGCTTTTTCCAGATGGCGGCGCGCTTCGGCGGCCCTGCCCAGCTCGGCGAGCGCCTCGCCGAGGACTTCATGAATTTCGGCCAGGTCGGGACTGACCTCCTCGGCCTGACGGAACAGGCGTACGGCCTCGGCAAATTCCCCCGTCTCCAGAGCTTCGCGGCCCTTTATCAGCAATTGCTCAATATCCTGCATAATCATACCCTTTCACCCTTCTTCATTCACCTTGCTTGTGTACATCCATGATCAGGGCTCCTCTCCATGGAGAATTTCATCCATCACCTCCAGGCCGGCCACCAAGCCCAAAGGCGTCGCCGCGACCTTTTCCACCGGCACGCCCAATTCCCGCTCCATCTCGGTCAGGCTCAGATCATCGAGGAGCAGATCTTCTCCCTCTTTGATCATCACAGCGGGCAGCAGCAACGCCTCGCCCAGAGGCTTGTCCCGCAACTGCTCGAGAATATCGCGACCGGTGAGCAATCCGGTGACACTGACCTGACCGCCGAAAAAAGTATTGCGCACCACATGTACGCGGATATGCACCCCGGTTCTGTCACGCAGATTTTCGGCAAAGCGCCTCAACTCCTCGGCTGCCGATTCGCCGGTTACCAGGCTGACTTCCTCGAGCGCCAGAGGCTGTGCGGCAGCCAGGGCCTCGCCGGCCTCCTGGCGAAACATGGCGACCATGCCGACGCCGTTTTCCCACTGGGGAAAGTCCTCATAGAAAGGCGCGAGAGGAAACTCCCGCTGGGCCTTGAGATAGAGTTCATCGGCGGCAAAGACAAAACGGCTGCCACTGCGAACCAGAAAGGAGTTTTGCAAACCGTCGATGGTGTCAAGAATAGCTGCGGCTTCTTCACGGCTGGGCACGCGCAATGCGGGAAGATGCCGGCGATAACCGGTCAACCCCACGGGCACGACAGCAAGCGAGCGCACTCCGGGATAAAACGTCTGAAGATCGATGATGGATTTTCTCAATTGCTCGCCGTCATTGATCCCCGGGCAAACCACGATCTGGGTATGAAGTTCAATCCCGGCATCGATCAACCGTTTAAGCAATGGCAGGATGGCGGGGGTCTTCTGTCCCAGCAGGCGGGCGCGCAACTGATCATCGGTGGCATGCACGGACACGTACAGAGGGGAGAGTTTCTGCGAAATGATCCGCGCGATTTCGGCTTCACCGACATTGGTCAGAGTGATGTAGCTGCCGTAAAGATAAGAGAAGCGGTAATCCTCATCCTTGACATAGAGGGTGCGGCGCATGCCGCGCGGCAACTGGTGAACAAAGCAGAACAGGCAGTTGTTGCCGCACTGTGTGGGTTCGGGATGCTCGAATTCGATACCGAGATCCTCGTCGAGTCCGCGCTCGATGTGCAGGTCCCAGAGTTCTCCCTGCTTCTTCTGCACCTCAAGGAGAAAATCAACGGCATCGCCGCTGTACAGATGAAAATCGAGCAGGTCGCGCACCGGTTGCCCGTTGACGGCCAGAACCGCATCTCCTGCTTCGAGTTCGAGTTCGTCGCCGATGCTGTCAGGATGGATATGAAGGATTTTCAGCATGGGAATGGTCGTGCCCCGCCCAAAAGACAAGGATCCCCGTCGGACGCGAAACGTCTTCGGACGGGGATCCCTGGTTACTGCGACAACTGCGGAAAGGGTTAGTCCTTGCCCCCATGCAGACGGAAATTGCCGTCCGAGGAGGTGATGGAGGAAATCGCGTGCTTGTAGAGCAGAATGTCGCCGCTGCTGTCCACCAGTACGCAAAAGCTGTCGAATGACTTGATGTAGCCGACAAGCTTCTCTCCCGACATCATGGTGAGGTTCACGTGCACCCGCTCTTTACGGGCCTGATTGAGGTACTGATCCTGAATATTGAACGGGGTCTTTGCCATGTCCACTCCTTTTCAGCGCACATTAAGAATAAAATTTTTCAATCAACTGGAGGATTGTAGCAAACTCTCTCAAGGAATCAACCCAAATTATTTCAGGATCTTTGCGAAACCAAGTCAACTGGCGTTTGGCGAATTGCCGGGTATGGAGCTGAATCATCTCGACGGCGCGCTCGCAGCTGATTTCACCACGCAGGCAGGCCGCCGCCTCCTGGTAGCCAAGGGTGCGCATGGACTTTAATTCAGATCCATAACCGCGCCTGAGAAGTTCGGCGGTTTCTTCGAAAAGACCAGCGGCAACCATGGCCTCGACCCGCTGATCTATGCGCCGAAAGAGTTCTTCGCGCGGGGGCATGACGGCGATCTTGAGCAGGGCATAGGGTCGGTCGTCAAAACCATGTTGGGCCTGCAATTGCGAAATAGGCTTCCCGGTGAGGCTGAAGACCTCAAGAGCGCGCACCACCCGCACCAGATTGTTGGGATGAATCTGCGCGGCGGCTTCAGGATCGACCGTTTGCAAGCGCCGCCACAAGGCCTGCGGCCCCTGCGCCTCGGCGAAGGCATGCAGTTCCTGCCGCAGAGCAGCGTCCCCGGCGGGCGCATCAAGCAGGCCCTGGGTCAGGGCACGGATATAGAATCCGGTGCCGCCCACCAGCAGGGGACGATGTCCGCGCGCGACAATCTGCGCCACCGCGTCCCGACCCCTTTCGGCGAAGTCCGCCGCCGAAAAATCCTGATCGGGATCGACCAGATCGATGAGATGATGGGGAACGCATGCCCGCTCTTCAGGAGTCGCCTTGGCGGTGCCGATATCCATCCCACGAAAAACCTGACGACTGTCGGCAGAGATAACCTCCATCGGCCAGGTTTCTGCAAGACGCACGGCAAGGGCGGTTTTGCCCGAACCAGTGGGTCCGCACAGCACCAGCAGGGGAATTTTCCGGTGTTCCCTCATCCCCTCACCCATCAGCTTCGCCGGAACAAGCGTTCCACCTCTCCCAGAGTCAGGCGCACCTGCACCGGTCGGCCGTGAGGGCAGTGAGCCTTGAAAACAACCTGGTCAAGGGCCTGTAGCAGCGCCTGCGCCTCGGCTGGAGCCAAGCTCTGGTTGGCGCGCACCACGCCATGGCAAGCCAGGCGCATGAGAAAGCCGTCCAAAACATCCTCGGCCGCGCCGCTCTGACCGACCAGTTCCAGATCGCCGACTATGTCGCGCAACAAACGCTCCACATCGGCCTGGGCCAAAATTTCGGGCACCTCTTTGACGGCAAAAGCCTTGCCACCGAAAGGCTCGATGTCGAAACCAAATCCGCGCACCAGATCGAGATGCTCAGCCAAGAGCGCCGCCCCCTTGAAATCAAACTCAACCACCTGGGGAAACAGAAGTGCCTGACGGGCCGGCGACCCGCGCCGGTAGCCTTGGCGCAGGCTCTCGAAGCGAATGCGTTCGTGAGCGGCGTGTTGATCGACTAACACCAGATCATCGCCGTCCTGGCACAGCAGATAACTGTTGTGATACTGCCCGAGATAACGCAGCGTTTGAAAAAAGCCGCGCGGCTCGCAGGGAGCAGCGGCTGCGGGCGGTGGCGCACTTGTGAAAGGACTGGGCGCGCTGGCCTCACGCGGCATGCGCCGCTCATAATTGACCAGAGCTTCATGGACCCGCTGCCGTGCCGACTCAGCGACCCCGTCACCGGCAACGGGCTCCTCGGAGCCCGTGCGCAACTCCGGGACAGAATCCACTGGGGGGGAAGAAACCGAATAAGCAGGGCGGCCAAGTCCCGGCGACGCCTTGAGTACCTGCCGCAACCCCTCGGCGATGAAATCGTGGACCTTTCCCTGGTCGCGAAAGCGAACTTCGTGCTTTGTGGGGTGCACGTTGACATCGACCTGAGCGGGATCGATCTCGAGAAACAGAACCACCACGGGATAGCGCCCCTTCATGAGCAGGTTGCGATAGCCCTCGAGAACGCCGTGCTGAACCACCCGGTCACGGACATAGCGACCGTTGATAAAGGTATAAATGGCGCCCGTGGATGACCGAGTGATCTCGGGCGGACAGAGAAACCCGTGCAAACGAAGTTCGCCCGGTTCGCCGACCTCAACCGGCACCAGTTGCCTGACCAGGGGACGGCCGAGGAACGCACCGATACGCTCTTCGAGTAGACTGCCGCGACGCACCTCGAAAAGCTCACGTCCGTTGTGCACCAGACGGAAGCGCACCTGCGGATGAGCCAGAGCCTGCTTGGTAACCACATCGGCAATATGACCGATTTCAGTTTCGTCGCGGCGCAAAAATTTGCGGCGCGCGGGCGTATTGAAAAAAAGGCTGCGCACCTCAATGCTCGTGCCGCGCGGCAGGCCCATATCCTGGCTTTTGCGCACCGTGCCGCCTTCGAGATAGATCTCCAGGCCCTCGCCCGCGTCGTTGCCGCAGGTCCGCAAAGTCAGGCGGCTCACCGAAGCGATGGCCGGCAGGGCCTCGCCACGAAATCCCAAGGTCGTAAGGGCGGCCAGATCCTGTGACGCGCGAATCTTGCTGGTGGCGTGGCGCTCAAGACAGAGGAAGGCATCGTCGCGCGACATCCCCTCACCGTCATCGCTGACACGCATAAGTTTCTTGCCGCCACCTTCGACCTCGACGGAGATGTCGCTCGCTCCGGCATCAAGGGCGTTTTCCACCAACTCCTTGATCACAGAGGCCGGCCGCTCAACCACCTCGCCGGCAGCGATCATGTTGCACAGATTTTCGGGGAGAATGCTGACTTTAGAGGTCATGGATCTTCCGTACAAACGCCCGAAAACATCTCAGCCGGAGGTGCTGAGTTTTCGGGCAATGAAATGGCTTTTGCAGCGGTTCGGCATGCGCCGCAGGTCACCGCGCGAGGGGGTGTTGCAGATAAAAAGTTCGTGGATTGTTTTCAGTATTTCATTTCCAGGCGCTCAAGCATCGCTTCAATATGCGCCAAACCATTATCAAGGTCAATTTCCTCGCGCAGAGCGGACGATTCGTTTTGCAAGTCCAGCGCCTGAGCCATGCTGATGACGATCTGCTCATCGACCTGATCGGCTTTGAGGCTTGCCCCTTCAAACAGGCAGTTGTCGCACAGGGTGTTGATTAGTCGCGGTACCCCGCGGGAGAATTGATGAACAGCGGCCACGGCATCGGCCTCAAAAACCATGCGCCCCCCCCCGGCGATCTGCAGCCGGTGCCAGATGTAAGAGGCTGTGGTCCGCGGGGTCAGAGGCGAGAGGCGACAGCGCACCGCCACCCGCTGGGCGAGGGGGGGATCAAGACGCAGATTTTCTTCCAATTCCGGCAATCCGAAAAAAAGGATGTTCAATAGCTTGCGGCCGGGGATTTCAAGATTCAACAACCCCCGGAACTCTTCCATCAGTTCGCGGGTTTGGAGCATTTGCGCCTCATCGATGAGAACCACGGCGCGGCGTCCTTCAGCATCGATTTCCAGGAGTCGCTCATAAAGCTGGCGCAGCATGACAAGGCGATCTGCGGCGGGAGAACTCACCCCCATCTGCACGGCTATATGCGACAGCAGCCATTCAGGAGTGATACCCGAATGGACCATGATCAGCAGACTCGACTGGTACCGATCCGGGTCAAGATAATCGAGCATGCGCCTGGCCAGCGTCGTTTTGCCGGTGCCGATATCGCCCACCACCACACCGAGACCCTTGTTGGAATCCACGGCAAAACGCAAACGGCGCAAGGCCTGTACATGCTGCTCGCTGTCAAAATAAAAACGTGCATCGGGGGCATTGGAAAAGGGCTCGTGTTCCAGCCCAAAATGTTCAAGATACCCCATGATTCAAGCCCTTAGAGACCCCTGAAATTCAAAGATAAGAGACCCGCCCCTGATCGTCGCCGCCCTTGACGCCGAGTCGTCCGCGCAGTTGCGTAATGCGCTTGCTCACCTCGCGGAAGGAAGGATCCTGATGCGCAACCTGTTCGAAGTAGTGCAGGGCCTCCTCAGGCTGGTCACGATTTTCCTGCAAAAGTCCCAATTCGAAATAAAGGTTGCACAGATCACTCTCAACGATATCGGGGAGCAACAAGGCAGATTTAAACGCTTCTTCGGCACCGTCGAAATCGCCCTTTTCCTTCAGACAGATTCCCTTGAGAGCCAGGGAGCTCAAGCGCCGCGCGAGATTTCCCGTGGCTTGGTCAAATTCGGCGATGGCATCATCGAGCAACCCCATTTCCTTAAAAGCAATGCCCAGATTGAAATGAGTTTCAGCATCGCCTTCGTCGATCTGACTTTCGAGGCTTTTTTTAAAACGGGTAAAATCGCCATCAAGGCGCTCCTGCTCCACCTGGCTCAAGGTCGAAGACGCTGCGGGAGGCGCTGATGCAGGCAAAGAGGCGGTATCCTCGACATCGCCGAATTCAATGTCGAGATCAGGCAATTCGTCGGTAAAAAAGTCCTGAGTTTCCTCAGCTTCAACGGCAGATTCCGTCACAGCGGAGGCGCAAGGGGCAGGCTCCGGTTCTCCCGCGGCGCCCACAGGCGTAAAATCCGGCAACTCGATCAGCTCAAGCTCCCCGAGGTCGGCATCGTCGAAGTCCGGTTCCTCGCCGGTCTCTTCTTCGGCAGTTCCCGACGGCGCCAAATCGGCCAACAGATCGCCGTCGAATTCCAACTCCAATTCAGGCTCGGTGTCCTGCTTTTCGCTTTGCTCAAGAGAGGGTCCAGGATCCTGAGCCGGCAAATTTTCCTCAAGCAACTCCAAAGGCAATTCTTCAACAGTATCAGCATCCGCGAAATCCGCGCCGTCCTGGTCGTCGGCAAGATCCAGGTGGGCCTCGGCCAACACAGACCCCTCAAGCATTTCCTGATCCTGCCGACCACTCAAGGAAGTTTCAGCGAGGGCATCATCTTCTCCAAAAGACATAAGATCGAGGAGCTTTTCGCCTTCGCCACAGGCCTGATACACAGCTTGAAGGTTTTTGATCACGCGCGGGTCATCGGGAAGCACGGCGTGCAGCTTTTCATAAAGATCTTTGAGCAGCTCGGTACGCTGCGCGCCAAACAGATCCTCCTGCCAGAGTTCAAGCTTCTGTACGGCCTCTTCATAGTGTTCAGCCTTGAGGCAGGCCCGCAGAAAACCTTCGCGTACGTCCAGGTCGGCGGGTTCCTGCTCAAGCAAACTGCGCCAGGCCTGGCACTCGCCGGTGAAGTCGCCCAGACGATGCAGGCCGAAGGCCAAGGTACGCAACAATGCGGAATCCTCAGGCTGATCGCGCAGCATTTTGTTAACCCGCTCGACTCCTGCGGCCACTTGTCCGGCATCGATCAGCGCTCGGGCATGGCCTTTGCGGATTTCAGGTTCCGCCGGAAACAGGGGTTGGAAAATCGTATAAAGTTTAAGAGTTTTTCCCGGATCGCGCTTGGCGCGCAGCACTTTGAGAATATCGCGAAACTCGGCCAGTCCCTTGTCGCGCAACCCGGCCCTGGCGTAGCTTTCTGCAATTTTTACGCGAATATTGAGGTTTTCCGAATCAATATCCTTCATTTTATGCAGGATGTTGATGGCCTCAGGCAACAGCCCCTGTTTTTCGTAGTGGTTCACCAGGCTTTTGTATTCAGCCAGTGCGTTGCCGACCAGCCCCTGCCGGGCATTGAGTTCGGCCAATCGATGATAGACCTCGACACGCCCAGGATCGATTCTCTGAATCTGTTTATAAACGGCTATGGCCTTTAGAAAAAAGCCATTTTCCGCGAAATAACGAGCGACTCCTTCGTACTGCTCCTGAGCTTCTTTGGGCATTTTCGCGCGCAGGAACAGATCGGCCAGCTTCTGCCGACTGCGGATATCCCGCGGGTCAAGCTCGACCACCTTCTGATAGTCTTTAATCGCCTTGGCGATCTGCCCTTTGAGGAGATTTTTCTGGGCCGCTGCAATCAGCTTTTCTTTATTTGACAAACCAGGCCCCCTCTTGCGTTTCTAAGCACTTCTTAACGATAGATAACGAGCCTCACCCTGTCAAGGGCTAAGATAGGCATTATAGGTTTAAAAACCAGGGTCTACAAGCAAGTCTCGACCCTCTGCCGAAATCGCTGTGGGCTCTCAGATTAATAGAAGCACGAAGAGGAAATCAAGAGGTCCCTATAAATCCTTCAAGCGAGCCACCTCAGCCCGAGTCAACGGGCGATAATGGCCCGCCGCCAGGCTGCCCAGCTCAAGAAATCCGATGCGCAGTCGCTTGAGACGTACAACGGGGAAACCCACGGCTTCGCACATGCGCCGCACCTGGCGGTTGCGCCCCTCGCGCAAGGTCAGCTCAAACCAGGTGTTGCCGGTGGTAAATCGCAATTGGCTCAAAATGGCAGGCAGTGTCGGACCGTCGTCAAGATCGACGCCCTGTTGCAATCGTTCGCGAGCTTGTTCGTTAAGGCGCCCTCTGACCTTGACCAGGTAAGTTTTGTCGACTTTGTGACGCGGATGAGCCAGGTGCTGCGCCAGAGCACCGTCATTGGTAAGCAGCAGCAGCCCCTCGGTGCCGGCATCGAGGCGTCCAACCGGAAAAACCCGCGCGGCGCAATTCTTGATGAGATCCGTGACGATGGGCCGGCCTTGAGGATCACGCAGCGTGGTGACATACCCAGCGGGTTTGTGCAGCAGCAGATAAACTTTGTCTTCGCTGCGCGGCAGCAGCCGCCCGTTGACCTGAATACGGTCTGACCCAGGGTCGGCCTTGTCGCCCAGGGCAGCCACATGATCATTGACCAGAACCCGTCCTGCGGCAATCCATTCCTCGGCCTGGCGCCGAGAGGCCAAGCCTGCGGCGGCAATGAGTTTTTGCAGACGCTCCTTCATGAATCCTCAGGCAAAAAACATCCAGATCAACGGCCGAAAAGAAACTCGATGGCGCGAAACACCATATATTCTTGACTGCCCGCCATGAAGCTGACCATGCCAAAAACGATGGGCGCCAGAAACAGTCGATAGATGTCGGTAAAGAAAATGAGAAAGATGATGAGAATGAACCCGAACGGTTCGATGCGCGCCAGCATGTCCGCCTGCCGGGGAGGCAAAATGCCAACCATGACGCGCCCCCCGTCCAAGGGGGGGACCGGCAATAAATTAAACACCGCCAAAATGATATTAATGTAGAGGCTGAAGCCGGCCATCAGCGCCAAGGGTTCCAGAAATTGGTAAGCCATTTGCTGGTCGGCGGGAAGCAGCTCAGCCACAAGGATGACACTATGCAGCACGAAGGCGGAAACCATGGCCAGGAACAGGTTAGCCAGGGGCCCGGCGAGGGCGACCCAGATCATATCCGTTTTGGGTTTGCGCAGATTATGGAAGTTGACCGGCACCGGCCGCGCCCAGCCGAAGCCGAAGATGAGCAGGGCCAGGGTACCGACCGGGTCAAGATGTTTGACCGGATTAGGGGTTAAACGCCCAAGCAGGCGTGCGGTCGGATCGCCGAAACGGTCCGCAAAAAAACCATGCGCGACTTCATGGATGGTCACCGCCATGAGGGCCGGAACCAGCATAATCGAAATTTTGGCAAGAATATTTTCCATAGAGAGCCAGATTAGGGGAAAAGGGCCGCGCGGTCAATCAATTGCGGGATTGGGGAAGTCCTGAAGAGTGCACGTTTTTCATATATTTGCGCTGTACCAGATCGATTTCCTGCTCACGCGTCACAACCTCGCCGTCGAGTCGCCTCAGGAGCAACTGCTCAAGAATCTCACGATATAGAGGCCCTGGCGGGACACCGAGGACTTTAAGGTCTTCGCCGCTGAGAAGGGGTTTCTGGTCGCGCAGGCGGGTAACGAAAACCGAAATCCAGCTGCGGGCTTCTTCGCTCTCCAGTCGTGCCATAAGATAGAGCAGGACCTCGGTGTCCAGCGGCAGCAGCCATTGATAAATTTCACTGTTTCGCGGCCGCTTCATTTTGCGCCGCGCAAAGGCCTGAAAACGCTGCAGCACGCCCTGGGCCAGATGACGCTGCTCGGTAAACAGGGGATGCAGGCGCCCGGGAATCCCCAGCCTTTCACAAATGCCCTGAAAAGCATCCGCATCCAGATCGCGGATCAGGCAGAGAAAATAAACCACCCATTCGCTGCAAGGTTTCCCGGTGTAGAGCAACTCGTACCAGTGGAGGGCGCGCGTGGCGCGCTCGAATACGGCGCCGGTTTCCTCGCCGATTTTCAGGGCGGGGTGCAGAAACTTCACCAGGTCGAGTTCTTCGAGCCGCGCCATGGCGGGAAAGGGGCGCACTTCTTCGAGAATATGAATGATTTCGTTGAGCAGGCGTGGTCCGCCGATGCGATCGAGAAACCCCATGCGCACGGCACTGCGAATCAGATGTTCGGTCTGCTTGCCGATGTCGAAGCCAAGGCGCTGCTCAAAGCGTACCGCGCGAAACACGCGGGTCGGGTCTTCGACAAAGCTCAAATTATGCAGCACGCGGATTGCTTTTTCCCGCAGGTCGCGCAAGCCTCCGAAAAAATCGAGCAACTCACCGAAGCTCCCATGGTTGAGCACAATTGCCAGGGTATTGATGGTAAAGTCGCGCCGGTAGAGATCGAGTTTAAGCGATGCGGTCTCCACGGTCGGCAGGGCGGCGGGCTCAAGGTAATATTCGACGCGGGTCGAGGCCACATCAACCTTGAAATCATCCGGAAACACGATGACCGCCGTACCAAATTTCTCGTGACTGCGCACCCGGCACTCATGGTCGCGGGCGAAAGCCTCGGCAAAGGCGATGCCATCGCCCTCAACGACTATATCGAGGTCCAGGTTGGGCTCATCCAGCAGCAGATCGCGCACAAACCCGCCCACGGCAAAAACCTTAAGTCCCAGGGCATCGGCGGTCCGGCCGAAATCCTCGAACAGTTCGCGCACCGGTGGCGGCAACTGTTCGCGAATCATGCGCACCACTTCACGCCGTTTCAGATCGGTCGTTCCCTGCCCGGTTTCGGGTTCGTGGCCGCGCTCGCCGCGTGGTCCGCGATCCACCATGTAACGCAACAAATCGGTGCGGGTAATCGCACCGGCCAGGCGACCATCCTTCAACACCGGCACGAAACGCTGGTTACGCCCGACGATCAACTCCTGAAGCTCATCAACGGGTACCGTCGGCGTAACCGTGGCGAAGTCAGCTTCCATGTACTCCTCGGCGCTGACCTCGCCCAAACCATGATGGGCTGCTTTCTCAACCATCTGGCGGGTGATGATGCCGACAACCTGGCCGTCGTCCACCACCGGCGCCGCGTTAATATTGTAGCGGGTAAGAAAACTGCGAACCTCCTCAATGCTTGTATCCCGACTGACAGTCTTGACCGGATAAGACATGAGGTGTCGCGCCTCGACCCGCGGATTGACATGGCGCGGCAACACGGCGTTGAGACGTTCAAGCACCTGTACCAGGGTCTGCCCGCGCACCGCCGCAGAAGCCGCAAAGGCATGGCCGCCGCCGCCGAACTCGCTGAGAATTCCGCCGACATGGACTTCGGGCAAACGCGAGCGCCCAACCATGAACACCCGATCACCCATGCGCACCGCCACAATCAGCGCGCGCAGGTTTTCCATATCGCGCAGCTTGTGGGTGAGCACCGCCAGATCCCCGATAAAATGCTCCACCGAAGCATGAGCGATGCTGACATCAAACCCATGCACATTAAGAACCGTGCGGCTGGCCAGCAACTCATGGAGCAGGGAGACTTGCTCGGGTGTCATTTCATAGGTGAGAAAATCGGCCACGGCGTCGAGATTGGCCCCGTGTTCCAGCAGAAAGGCGGCCGCGTGGAAATCCTCAGAGGTGGTGGAACTGAACATGAGGTTGCCGGTGTCCTCATAGAGGCCCAGCATCATCAGGGTAGCTTCGTCGGCGGTGGGATGGATGCCGCGTTGCTTGAACAACCGGCAGAAAACCGTCACCGTTGAACCGACGGGCTCGACAACCTCAACGTTGCCCTTGAGATTGCCCTCCCCGCCCGGATGGTGATCATATACATGCAGTTCGACCCCCTCGCGCTGAGCAACCTCACCAAAAGGCCCGATGCGCTCGGCCTGGCGCACATCGACAAGAATCAGCCGCCTGATCGCCGTCAGATCGATATCCCTGATGCGTTTAAACGCATAAGCGTAGCTGGCGCTTTTCAAAAAAAACTCGCGCAGGCTACGCTCCTGGGCCCCGGCAAAGACCATCTCGGCCTTAGGATAAAGCTTCTTTGCCGCGATCATACTGCCAAGGCAGTCGAAATCAGCATTGATGTGGGTCGTAATGACGTCCATAAATTCCGCAGTCAGGGCATGTCAACGACTTGAAAAAACCGGTTCCCTCACCACTGAGCTTTACAGTTCGAGACTGCCGATGAGTTGATGAATATCCGCAAGTCCTTCTTCAATGAGAAACTGCTCGATGCCGTCGATAATCGTGATCATCGAGGCCGGATCAACGAAATTGGCGGTGCCGACCTGTACCGCCTTGGCACCGACGATGAGAAATTCGATGGCATCCATGGGTCGCACAATGCCGCCGACGCCGATCACGGGGATTTTCACCGCCTGCACCACCTGATGCACCATGCGCAGGGCCACGGGACGGATGGCGGGCCCGGAAAGGCCGCCGGTGCGGTTGGCCAGGCGCGGTCGACGGGTTTTTATATCCACCGCCATGCCGGTAATGGTGTTGATGCAACTGATGGAATCCGCCCCCGCTTCTTCCACCGCCCGCGCAATGACCGTAATGTCGGTGACATTGGGAGTGAGCTTGACCATGAGCGGCTTGGTGAGATTTTTCCGCACCACGCTCACGGCCTCGAAAGCGGCCTTGGGATCGGTACCGAAGACAATTCCGCCTTTTTTTACGTTGGGACAGGAAATATTGAGTTCAACCGCCGCCACTTCGGGGATATCGCAGAGGCGTGCGGCCACCTCGCCGTATTCATCAAGAGTATTGCCGAAAAAGTTGACGATCACTGGGGCGGTGAGTTCGCGCAGAAAGGGCAGCTTGAACTTGATGAAATCATCCACGCCAACATTCTGCAGACCGATGGCATTGAGCATGCCGCTGATGGTTTCGGCAATGCGCGGCGTGGGATTGCCGGCCTTGGGCTTTAGCGAGAGCCCTTTGGTCACGATCGCTCCGAGGCGGTTGAGATCGAGAAAGGGCGCATATTCCTCGCCATAGCCGAAGGTTCCGGAAGCCGGCATCACCGGATTTTTCAGGGTCAATCCACCAATGTCCACCGCCATGTTCGGACGGTTGTTGGTCCCATTTACTTTGCAGCTCGTCACGATTTGCACCCTTCGCAATAGCCCGGCTCCTCGCCGAGACGACTCCAATCCAATTGCTCCGCGCGAAACACCGGCCCCTGCTTGCAGGCGCACAGGTAACGCGGATTGTCCTCGGCATGTCCCACGCCCTTGACGACACAACCCAGGCAGGCACCAACCCCGCAGGCCATCAAGGCTTCCAGCGAAACCTGCAGGGGTACCTTGCGCCGGTGACAGATGCGATAGACCGCATCGAGCATGGGCATGGGACCGCAAGCATACACCGATGAGCGCGGATACTTGGTGAGCTTGCGCTCCAGCACTTGGGTTACCATGCCCTCCTCGCCAAGACTGCCGTCATCGGTGGACACATAGGTTTCCACGCCCAGGCGCTCGAATTCGGTGACTGCAAGAATATCGTCGCGGTTACGCCCCCCCATGAGCAAGCGCACCTTGCTACGCGCACTGAGGGATTCGGCCAGCATATACAGGGGCACCAGGCCGATGCCGCCGCCCACCAGAATTTTCTCCTCGCCCGGATCGCCGACATCGAAGCCGCGGCCCAGGGGTCCGAGGACTTCAACTTTGTCGCCACGGTGCAGATCGGCCATGATATTGGTGCCGCGCCCCACCACCTTGTAGAGAATTTCGGTGTATTCTTTGGGTGGCATTTCCTCACAGTCACCCGGAAGAAATCCCATCCGGAAAATACCAAAAGGTCGGCGCAGCAACGGCGGCAACGACTGCTGCACGCGCATCATGATGAATTGCCCGGGACGGGCGTTCTCGCTGAAGCCCGGCGTCAGCAGACGCATGCGGAAATATCCGGGCGAGATCTCCTGATTGGACAGGATGATAGTCTTGTAATTTTTCATAATCAGCCTTCAATTCAGAAAAGATGATTGATCGAAACAAGATCAGTCGCAGGGCGGGACATAATTGATCGACAAGGACATCAGCAGAGCGTCTTCACCATCGGGGTAGTAGCCTTTGCGCACGCCGTCGCGGAGAAAACCGAAGCTCTCGTAAAGGCCGATCGCCGCGGCGTTGCTTACCCGCACCTCCAGAAGCACGCGCTCCAGACCCTGGCAACGGCAGCGCTCGATGGCATTTTCCAGAAGGCGCCGGGCCACTCCCAGCCTGCGGAATTCAAGGCCGGTCACCACATTTAGAATGTGCAGTTCACCACACAGAAACCAGGAGCAGAGATAACCGGCCAAGTGGCCATCGAGACGCAGCAAATCGATGCGCGCCTGGGGCTTATCCAACTCGGCGAGGATCATCGCCTCGCTCCAGGGATGAATAAAACCGGCTCGCTCAACCTCCAGGACCTCGGCCAGATCGGCGCGGGTCATCGCGCTTATGACAATATCATTCACGGCAAATTGTGAGTCAAATCAGGTTCGTGCAAGAAGCGGACTGCCCGGAATGATAATGCAGGGGGGCGCCGGCTGTAAAGGAAAGAATGTTTACGGCATGGCCGGGGGAAATTGCCGTTGACAAGGGGCAAAGGCTGTTTTACAAATGGTTCGTTTTCCCCTTTGCCAGGAGTTTGCACCCTTGAATAAAAACAGTCCGAGTACCTACAAAGAAGCCGGTGTGGATATTGAGGCCGGAAATCGCTTCGTGCAGATGATCAAGCCTTTGGTCAAGGCGACCAGCCGTCCCGAAGTGCTGACGGACATCGGCGGCTTCGGCGGGCTCTTTTCGCTGCACGCGGACAAGTATGAGAAACCAACCCTGGTGGCTTCCACCGACGGCGTGGGGACCAAGCTCAAACTGGCCTTCATGATGGACAAGCATGACACGGTGGGCATCGACCTGGTGGCCATGTGCGTCAACGACATCGTGGTGCAGGGCGCGGAGCCGCTGTTTTTTCTCGACTATCTGGCAACGGGCAAACTGGCCCCGGAAAAGGCGGTGGAAATCGTCAAGGGCATTTCGGCCGGCTGCGTGCAGGCGGGCTGTGCCCTCATCGGCGGAGAAACCGCCGAGATGCCCGGTTTTTATGCCGAGGGCGAGTACGACTTGGCGGGCTTTACCGTGGGTGTTGTCGACAACAGCAAAATCATTGATGGCTCGTCAATCACCGTCGGCGATCAGATCATCGGCATTGCATCCAATGGCCTGCACTCCAACGGCTACTCCCTGGCGCGCAAGGTCTTTTTCGAAAAAATGGGGCTGCAACTTGACGCGCGTCTCGATGGTGTTGACCTGCCCCTGGGCGAGGCCCTCCTGGCACCCACGCGCATTTACGTCAAAACCATTCTCAACCTGCTGCGCGATTTTAACATCAAAGGCATGGCTCATATTACCGGCGGCGGCATTACGGAAAACGTTCCGCGGGTTCTACCCCGCCACTGCCGGGCAGTCATCGAAGGCAACAGCTGGCCCAAGCCCGCCCTGTTCGAAGCCCTGCGCACCGGTGGCGATATTGAACAAGCGGAAATGTATCGCACCTTCAACTACGGCATCGGCATGGTGCTGATCGTTCCGGCTGAAGAAACCGACGACATCATGGTGCGCCTCTCGGGCCTTAAGGAAACAGCTTATATTATCGGCGAGGTCATCAAATCCGGCGCGGAAGCCGGGGACGTCGAGTTAAGATAACCCAAGGAGATCCTGATTTTGGCGAAATTGCGTGTGGGCGTTCTGGCCAGCGGTCGTGGCTCCAACCTTCAATCGTTGATCGATCAAAGCCTGGCAGGAAAAATCGACGCGCAGATCGTGCTGGTTGCAAGCAACAAGGCCGATGCCGGAGCCCTGGACAAGGCGCGTGAAGCGGGTATTGCCACGCGGGTTCTGGATCATCGCAACTTTGGCAGTCGCGAGGAATTCGATGGCGCCATGGTCGCCGCCCTGCGCGAGGCCGGCGTGGAGCTGGTGCTGCTCGCCGGCTTTATGCGCCTGCTCTCTCCGGTTTTTCTCGACGCCTTCCCGCAACGCATCATGAACATTCATCCTGCGCTGCTGCCTGCATTTCCCGGGCTCAATGTGCAGCGTCAAGCTCTGGAGTATGGCGCACGTTTTTCCGGCTGCACGGTGCATTTCGTCGATGGCGGCCTGGACACCGGCCCCATCATCATTCAGGCGGCAGTACCGATCCTGGAAAATGACACGGAAGAATCTCTTGCTGCGCGTATCCTCGTGGAGGAACACCGCATCTACCCTCGCGCGGTCCAACTGTTTGCCGAGAAGCGCCTACGTATCGAAGGGCGGCGGGTGCGCATAGAACCGGAGGCTGATCCTGTGGAGTCCGCCCTGGTCAATCCTGCGCTCGCCGAATAAATCCCTGGGAGTATGGTCTTGCCGGATCCAATTCTTGTCAGCGCCTGCCTTCTGGGCTTGCAGACCCGCTACGACAATGCCTGCAAAGGCCACCACGGAGTGCTGGACTGGTTGCACCGTCACCGCAAGATCCCCGTTCCCGTGTGCCCGGAACAGCTGGCCGGCCTGCCTACCCCGAGATCGCGTACCTTCTTCTGCGGTGGCGACGGCGAGGCGGTTCTTGACGCCAAGGCGCAGGTCGTCAGCGATGAGGGAGAGAATCGGAGCGCCATCTTCTTACACGGTGCCCGGGAGACTCTCAAGGTTGCCCGGTTGAGCGGGTGCCGGCAAGCCCTGCTCAAGGAACGCAGTCCCTCCTGCGGCGTACATCAGGTCTATTGCGCAGAGAAAATAATTGCCGGCCGGGGCGTTGCCACCGCACTGTTACGGCGCAACGGCCTTGAAGTTTTCAGCGAAGAGGATCTGTCGGGAATGAATTCCTGACAAATTCCTTGCCTTTGCCTTAATTACATGCTAATTACTGGCGTTCTAAATTTTCAGGAGGTCTGGTCCCATGGCTAAGATTTGTGAAATCTGCGGTAAGAAACCCACGACTGGCAACAACGTCAGTCATGCCCATAACAAAACCAAAAAAGTCTGGTATCCCAACCTGCAGAAGGTTAAGGCTCTGCGCGGGGGCGCAGTGCGCTCCGTCAAGGTTTGCACACGCTGTATCCGCTCCGGCGCGGTCACCAAAGCCGTCTAAGCCTTTTATGCCGTTAAGCAAAAAGGCCGCTTCCCGCAGGAAGCGGCCTTTTTGTTCGACGCAATCAGCGCCCGCCATAAGCGATCCACTCAATTTCCACTGCCGCGCCGCGCGGCAATGCGGCAACCTGGACGGTCGCCCGCGCCGGAGGCGGGTCGCCGAAATAACGGCCATAGATCTCATTGACCAGAGAAAACTGGCTGAGATCGGTCAAATAAATGGTGGTCTTGACCACTTGGGCGAAGCTGAGATCCGCTGCCCCAAGCACGGCTTTCATGTTGTTCATGACCTGCTCGGTCTGCTCTTTGATCCCTCCGGACACCACCTCTCCAGTTTGCGGGTCCAAGGGAATCTGTCCAGAAAAAAACACGAAGTCTCCCGCTTTGATACCCTGTGAATAAGGTCCGATAGCGGCAGGTGCCCGGTCGCCGGCAATTCTTTCAATCGGCATGGGTGATCCATCCTTTCTGTTTGTTTTTCGCCTCACCGGAAACACTAGTGTCGCGTGTGGTTAGTCGTGTCAAATAATTCTGAGGTATTTTTGGTGCTGTCAAGGCGTCGCCAACGCAGGCAGCGCCGAAAAGAGCCAGAATTAGAAGGCAGGACTAACCGCACGNGTGTCAAATAATTCTGAGGTATTTTTGGTGCTGTCAAGGCGTCGCCAACGCAGGCAGCGCCGAAAAGAGCCAGAATTAGAAGGCAGGACTAACCGCACGGGGCACCAGGCATCCGGCCTTCCTCGCCCCTCCCCCGCACGCTTTTAACTGCGCAGTCTCTCGACCTTGTACACGCCCTTGACCTTGAGCAGGGCATTGACCACTTTGTTGAAATGTTCAAGGTTCTGCACATCGACGACAAAGTTATTGACCCCTTTTCCGTCGATGCTGGAATGAACGCTGGCACTGATAATGTTGGCCTCGCAGTTGGTAATGGCCCCGGTGATACCGGCCAGCATGCCCTTCTGATCGAAGCAGTAGACGCGCATTTTGACCGGTCGCGAGGCCTTTTTCTTCATGTCCCATTCGATGTCGACACGCCGCTCAGGATCGGCTTCCAACACATGGGGGCAATCAGAGGTATGCACTGTGACACCGCGACCGCGGGTGATAAACCCGACCACGGAATCTCCGGGTAGCGGCCCGCAGCATTTGGCAAAACGCACCATGATATCTTCAATGCCCTGAATCTTGATCGCATTTGAGGGTTTTTTACGAATCTTGTCAAGCACCTGGCCGATCCGACCGGGCTTCTGTGCGTCATTGGCGCGCAGCTTTTCCTCGGGAACCACCCGTGCGATGACCTGCCCGGCCGAGAGCTTACCGTAACCAATGGCGGCCAGGACTTCCTCGATCTGATCAAATCCCAGCTCTTTCATGCCACGCGCCATATCCGGAGAGGTGGCAGCGCGATTAAAGCTCATACCGTGCTTGCGTAATTCTTTTTCAAGTACGTCGCGCCCAATTTCGATGCTCTTTTCCCGCTGCTCCGACTTGATCCATTGGCGAATCTTGTTGCGCGCCTTTGAAGTCCGGACAAATTTTATCCAATCCTTGCTCGGCGTGTGCTTGGCCGCGGTCATGACCTCAATGACATCGCCATTGTGCAACTCGGTCTTAAGAGGTACCAGGCGCCCGTTGATGCGTGCCCCGACACAGGTATGGCCGACATCCGTATGAACGCTGTAGGCAAAGTCGACGGGCGTTGAGCCCTTGGGCAACTCTTTCACCTCGCCTTTAGGCGTAAAGACAAAGACCTCTTCGGGGAAGAGATCGATTTTGACCGTATCCATGAACTCGCGTGAGTCCTTGAGTTCCTGCTGCCATTCAAGCAACTGACGCAACCAGCCGAAACCGCGCTCCTCGCGCTCTTCCGCGGATGAGGTTCTGCCTTCTTTGTACTTCCAATGAGCGGCAATCCCCTCTTCGGCGATACGGTGCATATCCCAGGTGCGGATCTGCACCTCAATGCGCTCGCTGAAGGGTCCGATGACCGTGGTATGCAACGACTGATACATATTGGCCTTGGGCATGGCGATGTAATCTTTAAAACGACCGGGAATCGGCTTCCAGGTGGAATGAACGATACCCAGGACCTCGTAACATTCGCGCACCGATTCCACCAGGACGCGAAATGCGATTAAATCGTAAACCTGCTCGAAATCAATGCCCTGCCGCTCCATTTTGAGATAGACGGAATAAAGGTGCTTGGAGCGACCTGATACTTCGCCGCGAATACCCTGCTCTTCGAGCTTGCTACGGATTTTTTCCCTGACCTGATCGACATAGGCTTCGCGCTCCTTGATTCTCCTGGCAACCTTGGCGGCGAGATCGTTATAGATGGCCGGCTCAAGATACATGAAGGACAGATCCTCAAGCTCGCTCTTGATCCAACTGATACCCAGGCGGTTGGCAAGGGGGGCGTAAATATCCAGGGTTTCCCGGGCAATGCGCTGCCGGCGCTCCGCCGCCTGATAGCCCAGGGTGCGCATGTTGTGCAGTCGATCCGCCAGTTTGACGAGAATCACCCGGATATCTCGGGCCATGGCAATGAGCATCTTGCGAAAATTTTCCGCCTGACGTTCCTCACTGGAACGCAGAAACATCTTGCTGATCTTGGTCACCCCGTCGACCAGCGAAGCCACCTCGTTACCAAAAATCGTGCGGATTTCCTCCAGGGTGGTCAAGGTGTCCTCGAGGGTGTCATGCAACAATCCGGTGACAACCGTGTCCACATCCATGCGCAATTGCGCAAGGATATAAGCCACTTCCATGGGATGGGTCAGGTAGGGCTCACCGGATAGGCGGGTTTGTCCCTGGTGAACTTTTGCACTGAAGACGTAGGCCTTGCGTACGGCATCGAGGTCCGCGGCGGGATTATAGGCAAGAATTTTTTCAAGTATGTCGTCGAGGCGAACCATGAATCATCCAAAGCTCCACACCGGTTTCGCAAGGTGCGGACAAGACGTAAAAAAGGCAGCCGGCTTTATGCCGCCCGCCGGTATGGCGTCTGTCGCCCCAAAAGATCCAGGGCAAAGAACCACAAAGGTGAAGATTATTTGCAACGGTTCAGAATGCACCGCAGGATACGGCGGCATCGCGTGCGGCAAAAAACTCACCTACGACTCAAATATTTGCCGCACCACTCAACCGCCGCACCCTGCGGTGCTGTCGGACGTTGCGGCTGAATAGTTACGATTATTTTTTACGGCCCGGCAGATCGTATTCGATCCTTCCGGCCGCGACCTCACGCAGCGCCAGCACGGTTTTTTTATTGTTCTGTTTATTTTCGATCAGCGGCGAGCCGCCCTTGTAGAGTTGCTTGGTGCGCTTGGCTGCGACCATGGTCAAAAGGAACCGGTTGGGAATCTGCACCAGACAGTCTTCAACGGTAACACGTGCCATATCGGAAAATCTCCTGTAAAAGATACGACAAAAACGCCGATCAGATATTGATGTCAAAGCCGGTCGCCAAGGCGGGAAGCACCCGCGAGGAGCGGCACCCCTCGGCGACAATGATGGACTTAAGCTGAGTTAATGCCATTTCGAAATCGTCGTTGATCACGATATAATCATAATCCGTGGATGCTTGGATTTCGCCACGGGCGTTACTGATGCGGCGTTCGATCACCTCGGGAGCATCCGTGCCCCGCCCTTCCAGGCGGCGCCTTAGTTCGGTCAGGTCGGGAGGGAGGATGAATATAAAAACGGCCTCGCTCTGCCCGTAACTTTTCCGCAACTGATTTGCGCCCTGAATATCGATGTCGAGCAGAACGTCATGGCCGCAATTGCGCCATTGCTCAAGAGTGTCGATCGCCGTGCCATAGCGATTGCCGTGAACCTCGGCCCATTCGGCAAAAGAACCGGCAGCGATCATTTGCGCAAAAACCTCAGGATCGACGAAAAAGTAATCGACGCCCTCGCGCTCACCTGGCCGCATTGAGCGCGTGGTAAAAGAGACAGAATGCCGCAGGTTAGGGAAAATGTCAATAATCCGCCTGCACAAGGTGGTTTTTCCGGCGCCCGAGGGTGCCGAAACGACAAACAGGGAACCACGGGTGGAGGCGGTGCGATCATTCGACATTCTGCACTTGCTCCCTGATCTTTTCCAGTTCGGCTTTGACTTGCACCACCATGCGGGTCAGTTCGGCATCGTTGGACTTTGACCCCATGGTGTTGGTTTCCCGATTGAGTTCCTGGGCAAGAAAATCAAGCTGACGGCCTACGGGCTCATCTTTTTGCAACAAATCCCGAAACTGCCCCAGATGGCTGGCAAAGCGAACCACTTCTTCACTGATATCGCAACGGTCGGCAAAAAGCGCCACCTCCTGGGCAAGCCTCTGGGGATCGACCTCGAGTTCGCCGCCGAATCGCTCCAGGCGCTGGTGCAGCTTCTGCCGCCACTCCTCGACAACCAGCGGAGCCCGGTCCCTGATCAGAGCGAGCATTTGCTCCACCTGCGTCAAGCGCGACTCCATGTCCTCGCGGGTCGCCCGGCCTTCAACAGCGCGCATCTGTTCCACCGCGATCAAAGCCTGATCCAGGGCCTCGTAAAGACACTCTGCCATGCCCTGCGCGTCCGGGGCGGCTTCTTGCATCAGAATCACGTCGCGCTGTTGGGCCAGCAGAGTCAAGGGCACCCCATCGCGCAGATCAAACAAGGCTTCCATCTTGCGAAACAAATCCATATAGGATTCGGCCAAGGGCTGGTTTAGCACCGGCACGGTGGTAAGCGCTTCGGAAGCTTCCTGGGAAATAAACACATCAATCTTGCCGCGTCGCAACCGCTCGCCAACCCGCTTCTTGATATCGTTGTCGAAAGAGATAAGAAATCGCGGGGCCTTGATGCTGATATCGCCGAAGCGGTGATTGACGGTCTTGATTTCCACCGTCAGTGCTATCCCGCCGTGGCGCGCCTGACCCTTGCCGTAGCCGGTCATACTTTTCATCTTTGCCTCATTCTTGATCTGGAAGGGGTTGGGAAAACACGGGGGCATCGGCAAAGGCGATGCCCTGGCGGTCCTTGGCCGAAAGCAGCGGCGCGCCTTTCAGCGGCCAATCCACGGCTAGTTGCGGATCGTCCCAGCAGATGGTGCGTTCATGCTCGAGAGCATAGTAGTCAGTGGTTTTATAGAGAAATTCCGCCGCCTCTGACAAAACCAGAAATCCGTGGGCGAACCCGGCGGGTATCCAGAGTTGCCGCTTGTTCTGCGCCGAAAGCCGCACTCCGACCCACCGTCCGAAGGTTGGGGAGTAACGGCGCAGGTCAACCGCGACATCAAACACCTCCCCCGCGGTGCAGCGCACCAGCTTGCCCTGGGGTTGCCGAATCTGGTAATGCAGACCCCGCAGAACGCCCTGGACCGAGCGCGAATGGTTGTCCTGTACGAACACGCCGGGCAATCCGGTTGCCTGCTGCCAGGCACGCTGGTTGAAGCTTTCATAAAAAAAGCCACGGTCATCGCCGAACACCTGGGGCTCGACGATCAAGACTTCGGGAATCGCTGTTGCGCTGAGATTCATCGGCAATCCAGACCTCACAGATCCCGCAGGACCATCTCCAGATAATCCCGGTAGCTCGACTTAGGGGTTTGCTCAATAATTTGCGCCATCTGCTCAGCATCAACAAAGTTTTTGCGCAGGGCAATCTCTTCCAGGCAGGCAATTTTCAAGCCCTGGCGGGCTTCCAAGGTACCGATGAAGTGGCTTGCTTCGAGAAGGCTCATGTGGGTTCCCGTGTCAAGCCAGGCGATGCCGCGCCCCAGCTTTTCCACGCGCAGTTCACCGCGGCTCAGATATTCCAGGTTGAGATCGGTGATCTCAAGCTCGCCCCGGGCCGAAGGTTTGAGCTGCCGCGCCAGTTCAACGACTTTTCCGTCATACAGATATAGCCCCGGCACGGCATAGTGGCTTTTGGGTTTCCGAGGTTTTTCCTCCAGGCTCAGCACCCGACCTTCACGATCGAATTCAACCACCCCGTAGCGCTCGGGATCGGCGACCGGATAACCAAAGACCGTGGCGCCGGAGGAAAACTCTGAGACCAGGCGATCCAGCCCCATCCTGCCGTAAAAAAGATTGTCGCCCAGGATCATACAGACGGATTGGTCACCGATAAACTCAGACCCGACCAGAAAAGCCTGGGCGATACCCCGAGGTTCGGGCTGCACTACGTAGGAAAGACGAATGCCCCAACGGCTGCCGTCGCCGAGGAGCGCTTCGAAGCGGGGTGTATCCTGGGGGGTTGAAATGATCAGAATGTCGCGAATTCCGGCCATCATCAGGGTGGCCAGGGGATAATAAATCATCGGTTTGTCATAAACCGGCATCAACTGCTTGCTGGCCACCAGAGTCAGGGGGTAGAGGCGTGAACCTGCACCGCCCGCGAGAATGATGCCTTTTTTAATCATGTGAACCTCGCTTCGAAATAGTCCTTGAGACTTTCCCGCCAATGGGACACGCGCGCCCCGGTCACCTGCCGGTACTTGGCTTTGGACAAAACCGACCAGGACGGCCGTGCCGCCGGCAGAGGATAATCCTCGGTGCGGATCGGCAGGATGCGTTTTACCGCCGGCTCGCTGCCATGCTGCCGCAGCAACGCAACGATGACTTCGGCAAATTCAAACCAACTGCACTGCCCGTCATCGGAAAAATGATAGGTTCCATAGGGACTTTTACCAGGGACCGGATCAAGGCGTCGCGGCGCGTCGAGCAAACGATATATCGCCAGCACCAGGTCGCGGGTATAGGTGGGACAACCGATCTGATCGGCGACAATGCGCAGTTCTTCGCGCTCCTGCGCCAGACGGATGATGGTTTCGACAAAATTCCCGCCGCCGGGGCCATAGAGCCAACTGGTCCGCACGATGAAATAGCGCTCCAGGCCGCTCTCGCGGATCGCCTGCTCGCCGCGCAGTTTACTGAGGCCGTAAACCGAAAGGGGCGCGGTGTCATCGTCCTCGACATAAGGCTGCTTTTTGCAACCGTCGAACACATAGTCGGTGGAAATATGCACCAGAAC
Source organism: Geoalkalibacter ferrihydriticus DSM 17813 (assembly GCF_000820505.1). Classification (NCBI taxonomy): domain Bacteria; kingdom Pseudomonadati; phylum Thermodesulfobacteriota; class Desulfuromonadia; order Desulfuromonadales; family Geoalkalibacteraceae; genus Geoalkalibacter; species Geoalkalibacter ferrihydriticus. The sequence goes on from NZ_JWJD01000002.1 coordinate 55,425, forward strand.
AGCGCCTGCCTCGCGCGCCGCCCGCGCCAGGATTCCCGGACCCTCGCCGTTAACAAGAAACGCCAGGTCGCGGCTTGTTTCGCACGCATCGACGCGCGCAAAGGCGGCACAGTTTACAATCACCTGCGGCCGCAGACGCAAAACCACCTCACCCACCTGCTCGGCATTGGTAATATCGAGGGCATCGTGGTCGCAGGCATGCATGTCATAAATGCTCGGCATCCGCTGACGGAACATGGTTCCCAGCATGCCTCCGGCACCGGTGAGAAGCAGAACCGGGCGCCGTTCGGGGTGAAATGTCGAGCTCACTCGCGCTCTCCGTACATGCGGTGATAGTAGGCCTGATATTCGCCGCTGACAACACCTTCCACCCACTCCGGATTGTCCAGATACCACTGAACGGTGCGGCGCATACCTTCCTCGAACCTGACGCGCGGCTGCCAACCCAGATCGCGCGCGATTTTACCGGCATCAATGGCGTAGCGCCGATCATGACCGGGGCGATCCTTAACAAAGGTTATCAAGCTGCGCCGCGTGCGACCCTCAACCAACAGGCCGATCTTCTCATCGAGCAGGTCACAGATGAGATGCACGATTTCAATATTCTGTTTCTCGTTATTGCCACCGATGTTGTAGGTTTCGCCAAGCTTTCCCCCTGCGAGAACGGCAAGAACCGCCTCGCAGTGATCCTCGACATAAAGCCAGTCACGCACGTTTTTGCCGTCGCCATAGACCGGCAAAGCCTGCCCCCTGAGGGCATTATGCACCACGAGGGGGATGAGTTTTTCCGGAAACTGAAAGGGACCATAATTGTTGGAACAGTTGGTGATCAATACGGGCAGGCCGTAGGTGTGAAAATAGGCACTGGCCAGATGATCCGAGGCCGCCTTACTCGCCGAGTAGGGAGAACGCGGATCGTAGGGAGTCGCCTCGGTAAAATAGCCGGTTTCCCCCAGAGAGCCATAAACTTCGTCGGTGCTTACATGCAGAAAACGCGGTGCGACAGGCGCTGAAGGATCGCTAAGCCAGTGCTTGCGCGCGGCCTCGAGCAGCGTGAAGGTGCCGACAATGTTGGCCTGAATGAAAGCCCCGGGCCCCTCGATGCTGCGATCCACATGAGACTCGGCGGCAAAATGAACCACCGTATCAATCCCTTCCTCGGCAAACAACTCTTCGACCAGCGCCTGGTCGCAGATATCTCCCTTGACGAAGCGGTAGCGAGGATCGTCTGCGACAGCTTCGAGGTTGCGTAAATTGCCTGCATAAGTCAGCTTGTCGAGGTTCACCAGGCGCAGGTCCTCAAAACGACGCAGGACCATATGGATAAAATTTGCTCCGATAAAACCGCAGCCACCGGTCACGAGAACTTTTTTCATCGATGATTACCACTCCGTAAAAAACCTAAAAATCTACAGCCGCCAGTACACCATTTCTTGTTCGCGAATGGCTTGGGGCTCAAGCACCGATTTGACATCGATGATCACGCCGCGGCCATTGCCGTTGCCGGTCATCTCTTTGAGTTTTTGTGGTGTCAGATCACGGAAACACTCATGGGATACGGCCCAGATTACCGCGTCCAGGGCGCCCGCCTCACTCAGCGGGATCAGATCCAGGCCATATTCGTGACGCGCCTCTTCCGGGGCGGCCATAGGATCGTGAATCATGACATTGATCCCATACTCCTGCAATTCACGCACGATGTCGACCACTTTGGTGTTGCGGATATCGGGAACATCTTCCTTAAAAGTCAGGCCCAGCACCAAAACCCGTGCATTTTTCACCGCCTTGTCGGCCTGGATGATCTTTTTTACCGTCATTTCCGCAACATATTTGCCCATGCCGTCATTGATACGGCGACCGGCCAGAATCACCTGGGGATGATACCCAACGGCTTCGGCCTTGTGGGTGAGATAGTAGGGGTCAACACCAATGCAGTGGCCGCCCACCAGACCGGGGGTAAATTTCAGAAAATTCCATTTGGTGCCGGCGGCTTCGAGAACATCGCGAGTGGGTATGCCGAGACGGTTGAAAATAATGGCTAGTTCGTTCATCAAGGCAATATTGAGGTCGCGTTGGGTATTCTCGATGACCTTGGCGGCTTCGGCCACCTTGATGCTGGAGGCCCGGTGCACTCCGGCGGAAATAACCATTTCATAGACCTGGGCGACGGTATCGAGGGTTTCGGCATCCTGGCCGGCAACGACCTTGACGATTTTTTCGACGGTGTGAACTTTGTCGCCCGGGTTGATCCGCTCGGGCGAATAGCCGAGTTTAAAGTCGATTCCGCATTTAAGTCCCGACTCCTTCTCAAGAATCGGCAGACAGACTTCTTCGGTGAGACCTGGATAAACCGTTGATTCATAGACCACGATAGTACCCGGAGCCAAATGCCGGCCAATGGCCGTCGATGACGAAATCAGGGGGGTCAGGTCGGGCTTGCGATGTTCGTCGATGGGGGTGGGAACGGTGACGATGATAAAGCGCGCCTCGCTCAGCCGCGTTGGGTCATCGGTGTAATCGATGCGCGTGGCGGCGAGTTGCTCCGCCGAAAGTTCGCCGGTGGAATCGATACCGCAGCGCAGTTCCTCTATTTTCTTGCGGCTGATGTCCAAACCGATGACCTCGGCCTGACGGCCGAAGGCCGCGGCCAGCGGCAAGCCCACGTAGCCCAGGCCGACTAAGGCAATAGCGGCCTTGCGCTCCTTAATATCCTGCAATGTCACCATGAAAAAATTCCCTCCTGAAATTCAGTTTTCTATCTATCAGTGCCACAATCAGGTCACCGCCTTCGGCGCGCTCGCGGTTCTCAACCGCCGCCATCACGACGCTTGAGTTCTTTTCGCAGATGCAGGTGCAACCTGTCAACATCTTCCTGAGCAAAATAGCCATGTGCGATTCCCGACGTGGTGGTCACTGCCGGAAAGGGAAAGTCAGCGGCGCGGCGCCTGGAATTTAAAGACCAATGAAAAGCTCTTACCTGAATCCGTTCGGATCTCACTGATCCAGGCCTTACTCCGGCACATCCGGTCTGATCCAGAGAAAGCTGTACCAGTGCCAGCCGCCGGTTTTTCCAGGCGCGGTCAGGGTGTAGCTAGTGCGGCGCGCATTGAGGGGTTCATCGGCGCGCACTCGCACGACACCGGGATTTTCCTGATCGAAAACGACATCGGATTGGGCACGGCCGCGCACGAAAAAGTTGAGCTGGGAAAGATCGGCAGCGCCCTGCGGATCGATTTGCAGCGTCAGCCGGGGCGGATTTTCCCCTTCGAGAATCGGATCGTCCGGTTCGGTCAGGATGACCGGCAGGGCCTTCATGCGCATTTTATCGCCGAAACCCTCTACCGTGGCAAAGGGACCGCCCATGGGAAAACGCGGCAAAGCGAAGAGGTCGCTGTGCGAACTTACGACCCCTGAATGCTGGGCGGCGGCGGCATGAAATCCAAGCTCACGCACGAGCTCGATCAGATCACGGCTGAATTCGCCGTAGGGATAGGCAAACAGCCGCGGCTCATCTCCAAGCTGTGCAGTCAATGCCTGCTGAGCCCGCACCAGATCGTCGCGCATGCGTTCCCGCCAGGCGCTGCGATCTTCCTTCGCCGCAGGGGCGGCCATGTGCGCGTGCGCGGCTGAATGATTGCCGATTTCAATCCCTGCATCCCGCATCCGGCGCAAATCATCCCAATCAAGATAGCCCGGACGCCCAACGCTGTCGGTATTCACGAACAGGGTGGCCGGATAACCGAATTCGCGCAACAGGGGCAAGCCGCCCGTACCGAAACTGTCATAAGCATCGTCAATGGTTATAACCACGGTGCGGGTGGGCAGTGAGCGGCCGGCGCGCAGGCGCCGCACCACCTCTCCCAGGGCAAGAACCGAATAATCGCCGTCGCGCAAGAGTTCGAGCTGACCGCGAAAGACCTCCAGAGAGACATTGGTCGAGGGATGGCGGTCATCGCCAAAGCGATGGTAAACAAACACATTAGCTTCATCGGCCCAAGCATCAAAGCCTCCGGCCAAGAGCGTTCCGACCATGAAAAAAGCGGCAAACAGCCGCCTAGGAAACCACTGTCTGTTCATTTTTTTCTTCTCCCTTCACGCGACTGCGCAAATAACGCCGTACCGCATTGCGCGCCCGCGGGGTCACCGCCCATTCAAGCCACTTGGGCAGAACCTGCGGAGACGAACTCTGCTCGATCTCCACCTGATCACCATCCATCAATCGATAGCGCAACAGGCGGGTCTGCCCGTTCACCCGAGCACGACGCGCATGCAGGCCGAGGTCTTCGTGAATATCGAAGGCAAAATCAAGGGCACTGCTGCCTTCAGGCAGAGTGCGCGTATCGCCTGCCGGCGTGTAAACCTGAATCGACGCCGACGCCAGACGCAGGCTTTCAGTGTCAAACAGGGATTCACCCTCGGTCAGTGACTGCATCAGCCCTTTGAAATTGCTGACGCTGAACTCAAAACCCGGCGCCAGCACGCCGGCCTCATTGAAACGGGCCAGCTTGCGTGTGGTAATTTCGACCCGAATCCGGTGTTCACCGGCCTGGATGGTGGTTTTAATCGCCTGGTAGCCGAACTGGGAAACCAGATGCAGATGGTCACGCAATTTGCCGGGGATGGGATGAAACAAGCCATGCAGCAACCCCAGGGCAAGGTAGGCATCCATGGTACGATCGACTTGGATTTCCAGGGTATAAAGGGTTGAGAGCCCCCGGTTTTGTACCTTGGCCGCGGAAATGGAAAAAGGTCGCCAACGATCACGGAGCAAAACCGAGAATTTTTGATGCTCACAGGCGTTGTGCATCTTTGAGCGCATCTGGCGCAGATAAGGTTCCATTTGCGCGCGCAGAGCATCCATGACGTTCTGATAACGTTGGTAACGACGTGGATAGAGAATCCTCAGCGCAAGAGCCTCAAGCTCGTTCGCGACACGCCCCATACCGAGATGCTGGGCCAGGGGGACATAGATGGAGCGGGTTTCTTCGGCGATCAGACTCTGCTTGTCGGGATGCAGAGCGCCGATCGTCTGCAAATTATCCAGGCGATCCCAGAATTTCAGGCACAAAACCCGCACATCCTCGATGGCCAGCAGAACCGTTTTACGGTAGGTGGTGGCTTTGAGGGTCTCGCGGCTGAGGCTCTCGTCGGAAGCTTTGGTCAGCCCGTTGACCAGCAGGGCCACTTCCGCACCAAAGGCTTTCTCAACTTCCGTCAGGGTGACCGGGGTATCCTCGACCACGTCATGCATCAGCGAGGCGATCACCGAGCTGAAATCCATCCAGTGCCGCGCGGCCAGATGAGCGACACGCAATGGATGGAAAAAGTAGGGCTCTCCCGATTTGCGTAATTGCCCTTCGTGGGAAACACGCGCCATTTCCAGAGCCTGTTGCAGAAAATCGATGGACTGATCGAGTTCCTGCTCGCTCATGCCGCCACCATAATGTGTGACCAGCAACTCCATAATTTCAGAGATAAGACGTTTTTGCGTTCGTTCGTCGGCTTCGTTCATCGGTTCCTTAAAATAAAGTTTTCCCCGCGGCCTCTGGACTTTACATAGTGAATCCCGCTACTTCCACTCAAACCAAAGCGGGCTCACCCCGGCGGCCAGGTCAGGTCGCGGCCGCCAAGCAGGTGAAAGTGGATATGCCAGACCGACTGCCCGGCCCCTTCGTTGCAGTTGTTGACGACGCGAAAGCCATCTTCAGCGAAGCCAAGGTCATGAGCAATTTTTCCGGCGACCTGGTAAATATGGCCGATCAACTCATTGTCGGCGGTGGTCAGGTCAAGGGTGGTGCGGATATGTTTCCGCGGCACCAGCAGCAGATGATGAGGCGCCTGCGGATTGAGATCTTCAAAAGCCACCACCAGATCATCCTGATAGACCACGCGTGCGGGGATTTCCCCGGCCACGATTTTACAGAAGATACAGTTGTCGGACATCTTCATTCCTTTCTTGAAGGTCTTGAGGAGAAGGCGTCTTGAATTTTTCCAAGGGTATCACATTCCAACGTTCGCGGGCAGCCTGGCGCAACAGCCGTTCATCGTGGGCAAGCAGCACCACCTGATGTTCGGCACTGATCTTTTCCAGGATGCTCAGGGTGTCTGCGAGTCGTGTAGCGTCAAGATTCACCAGCGGATCATCGAGCAGCAGCGGCAGGCGCCGCCCCCCTGCCAAATGGCGGGTCAGCGCCAGACGCACGGCGAAATAAACCGCGTCCACGGTACCGCGGCTGAAATGTTCCACCGGTTGCCATTGGCTGCCGCGGGTACGCAGCAGGAGACGAAAATCATCCTCGAGGCGCACCTCGGAATAGCGGCCGCCGGTCACCGTTGCCAGGGATTCGCCGATGTCGCTGGAAAAACGTTCCAAATAAGTTTTGCGAAACTCATCAACCGCACCAGCAAGCATATCAAAGGCAGACCTGAAAGCCTGACTGCGGCGCCCCAGGCAGGCTTCGCGCTCACGCAGCAAAGCCCCTTCCTCTTCGATACGCTCAAGGTCGGCGAGTTCACCCTGCAGGGCTGCTTCGCGCCGGGTCAGCTCCAACAGACGATTTTCCTTTTCCCGCAGTTCTTCCCCCAGGCTCCGCAACTTTTCCTCGGCTTCAGACAACTCCTCGCGGGTAAGCATAGCTTCGCGGTGCTTGGGTCGCTCCTTTTCCAGCCGCTCTTCAAGCAGCGCCAGTTCGCGCACGCTCTCTTCCTTCTCGGCCGTGAGATGACTTTCGGCGTCCAGTACGCCAAGAGCACTTTCCACCTCGCGCAATTGATTGGCCAATTCCCGGTGTTTTTCAAGGTTGCGCAACATTTTTATCCGCTCAATAGACGAGGGACGCATGCCGACTTGGTCGAACTGCTCATCCAACCCCGCGAGCCGTGCCTGCACCTCAAGGCGACGCTCTTCGAGAACCTGTGCCTGCCCCTGCAGTCCGCTCATTTCACTACGAAAACGAAAAAGTTGGAAGACATGAGGCGCCCACAATCCAGCCAGCAGCGCCAGCGTGCCGCCGGCACACCAAATCAGCCATTCGGAATTCCAGGCCAGGGCACCCGCCGCAGCTGAAACGCCCGCCAGAGTTGCCCCCAGACGCCACTGCCAAGCCGGTTTGGGCAAGGCCAACAGCTGCTCGCGCAGGGACGCCGCTTCGGTTTGTACAGCCACCAGTTCCTGGCGCACCGTTTCGCTTTCCGTCAACAACTGGGGCAGTTTTTCAGGAAGTTTGCGCGGCAGGCCGGCAGCCTGGAGTTCCTTTTCAATCCCCGCCCGGCGTTGCTGCAGAGCTGCAATCTTGTCTCCCTGCTGATCAAGGCGCTGGAGATCGCGGCGCAACTGTGCGGCCTTTTCCTCCACTTCCAATTGCTTACGCACCCAGACCAGGTAACGTTCGCCTTTGTCGTAATCACTGCGACCCGCCTCTATAAAGCGGGACAGCTCGGCCAGTTCGGTACGCAGGGTTTCCAGATCCTTGAGGCTACCCTGTTCCGCAAACCAGCGGCTCTCGAGTTGCTCAAGGCGCTTGCGTACTTCGTCGAGTTCGCGGTCGCGGGTCTTATCTTTGCCCCAGGGATTCTGGCGGGTGATGGCAAAATAATCATCCTGGAGCGTTTGCAGAACGCGATCATAATCCACCTCGACAAAGCCCGAGAGTAGCGTCTTGATTTTCGCGGCCATACCGCCCTGCCCGGAGACTTCCAGGCTGCCCTGGCCGAAAAACAGCGAGGCGCGAAAGATGTCTTCATCGGCAACGCCGAAGAGCCGCGCCAGTTGTTCAAGGTACTCGCTGCGCTCCGATGAGCGCCCCTGAGGCGAGACTTTCCCCTCGAACTGGTAGAGAGTGTGATAAAGGTCGTCACGCTCGACCAGGGCAACCCGATCACTGAGAATGTCGCGCTCGATGCGCACCGTGCGCTCGCGTGCCTCGAGAACCAGCGCAGCTTCGCAACTGCCCTGCCGCCCCCAGGGGCGATAGCGCTCCTTGTTGCGGACTCCGAACAAAACGGCGGGAATCGCCTCGACCAAAGTCGACTTGCCGGCCTCATTGGGGCCGACGATCAGATTCATCCCCCGTCGAAACTCAAAATTTCGCTCACCAAACTTCCCGAAATGGCGTAGTTCCAGGCTACGTAAAATCATGGGGTTCCTCCCCCAAAGGCATGAAAGCGCACCAGCACCTCGCGAAAAGCCTCTTCCAAGACAAGACGCTCTTCGGGATCGGCAGCACCGATACGTTCGCGGGCACGCCGCACGAACAGGCCACGCACGGTCTGCTCGTTCTCGATGCGCCGGGCAAAGCGACTGTCAAAGAGGCCGGTGCGGTCCACCAGATCCAGATGAAAAAACTCATCTGCCAGCAGAGCGCGCAGTCGCGCCAGATCAAGAGGCGCTTCCACCACACCGGTCAGCGTCAAACGCAGCAACAGATCGCCGGAGCCCAGAGCGGCAATGGCCGCCGCCGCTTCGGCATCTCCGGGACAGCCACCCAGATCCAGGGTTCGCTCCTCCAGGGTGCGCGTATTGCTGACGAGTTTCTCGACCCTGGCGTTGCGCGCCTCCACCGTGACCAAGACACAGTAGCGCGGGCCGTTCTCGCCGAATCGCTTGCCTTCGGGAGAACCCGGATAGCAGGCCCAGATGCGACCCTCGTCAGCGAGGATCTCGAATTCATGGTAATGGCCCAGAGCCACATAGTCGAGGTCCAATCCTTTAAGCAGGGGCAGGTTGAAAGGCACATCCTTTTTGCGGTAATCCCATTCAGGGCTACCTTCGCGCGCACCGTGCAAGAGCCCGATGTGCAGGCCTTCCTCGCAGCGTCTTTGCATAGAAGCCAGGGCACCCTCTGAAACGCTCGAGCGGTACGCAAAGCCATAGAGAAAGATCTGCGTTCCCTGCACGCTGAGACTTGCCGGCTCTTCCACCGAAGGGGCTTGCAGGACCAGGGTTCCGGGAAATTCGTGACGGCGGTAAACCGAGTCTGCCGCGATGACATTGTCATGGGTACCAGGAATCAGGACCGGCACGATGCCGCGATCGGCAAGGCGCTTGAGTCCTGCCTGCACCCGGCCGACCAAAGCCGAATCGGGCCGCGAATGATCGAAAAGATCCCCGGCCACGACAAACAGATGCACCTCGTTTTTGATGGCCAGCGTCAAAAGCCGCTCGAAGGTTTTGAGAAAGTCGTCCTGCCGCTGTGCCACTTTGTCACCCAACTGAGTGAAGGGGGCGTCGAGATGCAGATCGGCGGTATGCAGAATGCGAATCATATGGAAAACCGGTTGTCAGTTGTCAGTTATCGGTTGCCACGGGCATGATTGGAAGTTATCCAGACCTTGATGACCCATGCATGGCTCCGGCAGTTATTCAGCTTCATAAAATTCGGGATAATAACAAACATTGGGCGAGCAGAGCGAACCGAATCGCTGGTGATGGGCCTGCCGCGCCCGACGCCGATAGGAATCGAAATCCGTCTCCTCGACAGCCAATTCCTGAAAGCTGCGAACAAGTTGAATGTTTTTGATTTTCTGCGCGGCCGGCGCCCCGCGCCCCACCAGTTTGAGTCCGAAAATTCCAGCCGCCGCCAGATGGGGAATGGCACACAAACCGCATCCATGGCGCCGATTGGTCGTGGACCAACTGCGCTGTCGCTCCATGGCCGCCTTCAGTTGCGGCGTAACCGGTTCGCTCAGAGCAGTCAGTGTATAGGGAATTTCACAGGGCCAGATCCGATCGGGGCTGGTGTGGTGAAATGTGCAGAGGCCCTCGGTATTGGGACACTTGCCCACCAGCATGAAGGCGTCGAACAACACACCCGGCACCCGTTTGACGATTGCGGCCATCTCGGCCAGGTTCAAATGGCGTGGCAGTACCACACGACGCACACCTTGCGCCTGGTAGAATTTGACTGCTTCGGAATTTCCCAGATGCGCCAGGGTGCTGGCGTGCAACTCCAGGTGCGGATGGCGACGCGCCAGCAAGCGCAACAGGACCAGATCCGCCAGAATAATACCGTCGACCCCGGCCGCTACCGCCTCATCAACGTAATCCAGCAGATGGGGCAACATAGCCTCGGCATAGAAAGGTGCGTTCAGCGTCAGGGAAAAACCTCGCCCCCGGCCGTGAGCCAAAGAGATGATCGCGGACAGCTCCTCAAAGCTGCCGATTTGGGCGGCGGCAAAGGTGCGCTGATTGATGGACGCTGGCTGACCGAATTTCTGCTCCCAGGCAGGCGGGACATAGCCGCCGTACAGTTCATCGGCTCCTTCATTCAGCAACTCTTGGGCTTCGGCCAGATTGTCCACCGGGGAAATGATCTTCATGCGCGCCGCCCTGCCCATACTCTAGACGTCCCTATTCCCCATCACGGTAGCGCCAGATGTTTTCGCGGCGATAATCCCACCAACTGCCATCCTCTTGAGCCGTCAGTGACTCACCAACCAGCACCAGAGTCAAGGCGGGACGCTTGGTTTTCGCCCGCAGGTTGAAAAAATCCCGGGCGCCGACCTTGGCGACAATATCGTCGAGGGTTCCTTGCACGATCTCCTCACCGGGCAGACACAAACGATGGACGATGACGATGGGCACATTGCATCCGTAACCGCGACGCAACTCATTCGCCAGGTCCGGCAGGGGAATATTGTTCATGTAGATCAGCAGCGAGGTCCCCGGACGGGCATAGTCAATAAGCTTGGGATCTTCGGGACGGTCGCCGAGAGTGCGCGGCGAAACGATCACCGTGCTTTTGCAGACACCGGGAAGATCCAGCGTTTTCTTCAGACGCGCAGACGCCGCGTTGACGGTACCGACGCCGGGAATCACTTCGGCCGCCTCGCCCAGAGCGTCGATCAGCCCCTGGAAAGGTGAATAGAAGGTCAGATCGCCGGGCACCAGAAAAGACACAGCGCCGGTTTCAAGACTCGCGCGGATGCGCTCGAGAAGCTCCTGAAAGTAATACTCGAAGGGCACCAGGATCGTCTTACCCGCAAGCAGCTCGGCAAACGTCTGTTCATAAGGCGTCGGAGCGAAGACCAACTGAGATTGCGCCAGAGCCCGCGCCCCCTTGAGAGTAAGAAATTCGGGATCTCCCGGCCCGGCACCAATAAAATAAACTTTGTTCTCGGTCATAAGGTTGCCTGCTCAGTTCAGAATGGACTTCAGAGGTTCAGGATGCAAGCGATGCGGGATTTTGCGCCTCGCCCGGTACGACCCGCCGCTCCAGGCGTAAATGGATGAGAAACTCGCGGTTGCCCTTGGGGCCGAGCAGCGGACTGTCCGTCACCCCCAGGACCTGACAACCCAGGCTTTGCGCATGCTGAGAAATTTTTTCCACGACCGCTGCATGCTGGCCGGCATCGCGCACCACCCCCCCCTTGCCTACTTGCCCACGCCCGACTTCGAACTGCGGCTTGATCAGTGCAACGATGTCGGAGCCCTCAGCCAGCAGTGCCAGGGTTGGAGGCAGAACTTTTTCAAGAGAAATGAATGAGGCGTCGATCACGGCCAGACGCAGCTCCTCCGGCACCTTTTCAGGAGCCAGGTCGCGGATGTTGGTCCGCTCCATATTAATGACGCGCTCATCCTGGCGCAGTTTCCAGGCAAGCTGGCCATAGCCGACGTCCACGGCATAAACCCGCGCCGCGCCGCGCTGCAAGAGGCAATCGGTGAAACCACCCGTCGAGGCTCCCACATCGATGGCGACCAGATCCCGAACATCCAGGGCAAAAGCATCCAGACCTGCGGCCAACTTAAGCCCGCCGCGCGAGACATAGGGCATGTCCTCACCCCGCAGGCGCACCTCGGCCGCGACTTTCACCAGGGTTCCGGCCTTGTCCATCGGCATGCCGTCGACCAGTACCTGGCCGGCAAGAATCAAGGCCTGTGCACGCTGACGCGAGGCAGCCAGCCCGCGCTCCATCAGCAGTTTATCAAGACGCTGTTTTTCCATCACGATTCGGCGCCAGGGAGATTTTTGCGTTTAAGGGTGTCAAAGATTAGCACAGAGGATTTGCGGCGGGCAAAGTATTTCTGGCAAATGAAGGGAGGACGAAAACAGGGAAGAACCCAAAGCAGAACAACAGCCAAATACACCCCAGGCATGAAACTCGCTTGGCAAAAATAAACGCGGCGAGAAACAACCGCCCTTAGGGAGTGTGAACTCTGGCTGCCCCGTTCACACTCCCGGGAGCTTGTCTCCCCTGCCGACGCCGTCTCATCACTCCTTGGCCAAACTGACTTTGACCGGCACGGGTTTAGCCACCGTGTTAAAAACCGGTGAATATTTCTTTGCCATTTCGATCAGCTCCTGCTTTTCTTCAGGGGACAGATCCGCATCGATTTTGAAGGAAACCCGGATTTCCTTGTACCCGACGGGCGCAGACTCCGACAATCCAAGAAAACCATGAAGATCAAGGTCACCCTCGAGGCGCGATTCAACCGCTCGGATCTGAATGCCGCGCGCAGCAGCGTGGGCGATCATACTGGTCGTCAGGCAGCCTGACAAGCCGACCAGCAGGTACTCAACCGGGTTGGCTCCGTGATTTTCGCCGAGCAAAACCGGCGGTTCGTCAATTTCAAAAGTCATGGTCGCACGCGAATCATCCTGCGCACCGGCACCATAAAAATCCTTCACATTGGCACGGTTGTGGGTACCCCCTACCCACTTGTTGGTCGCGCGAAATTTAAAATCGGCAATTTCGGGTTTTTCTTTAATCAACTCAATGGTGCTGACGAGTTGGGTGACATTGACGCCGTTAATGATTTGATTATTCGACATAGCGACGCACCTCCTTTCATTTTTCCATCTATTTGTCAATAGGTTACCACCGATTTTGCGGCTGTAAAGAGCCGCTTTTACAGCCCTCAATCGAAAAAACATCCAATTAATTTTCCCCAATCTCCGCGATACTGCACGCTGCGCCAAGATAATCCTCCAACCCTAGGCGCCCAGCCCTTAGCGGGGGACCAAACAGGAACAAATAAGGGGATTGCCGCCAACGGGCCGAAAGTGGTACAAGTAAAGGGCATGTGAACCGCAGGGATCACCCCTGCGGTTTTTATTTTTTTCCGAGTAAAGGTTTTTTTGAACATGATCAGTGCATCAAACGTGGCCCTTTCCTACGGCAAAAGGGTCATTTTCAAGGACGTCAACATCAAGTTCACCCCCGGCAACTGCTACGGCCTCATCGGTGCCAACGGCGCCGGCAAGTCGACTTTTCTCAAAATCCTCGCCGGCGAAAGCGAGGCCGACAAGGGTGAGATCAGCGTTACTCCCGGCGAGCGAATCGCCATGCTGCGCCAGGATCAGTTCGCCTTCGATGAGGAAACTGTATCCAACACCGTGATCATGGGGCACAAACGCCTCTTTGAAGTCCTGACCGAACGTGAGGCGATCTACGCCAAACCCGATTTCAGTGAAGCCGACGGCATTCGCTCGGGCGAGCTGGAGGCAGAATTCGCCGAGATGAACGGCTATGAGGCAGAAACCGAAGCGGCGGTGCTGCTGAGCGGTCTCGGCATTCCCGAGGAACTGCGCAACCGAAAGATGAAGGAGCTTGAGCCCGGCGACAAGGTACGGGTACTCCTCGCCCAGGCTCTCTTCGGCAATCCGGACATTCTGCTCCTCGACGAGCCGACCAACCACCTTGATCTTAAATCCATCGCCTGGTTGGAGGATTTCCTCTTTCGCTTTCCCAACACCGTCATCGTCGTTTCTCACGACCGTCACTTTTTAAACCAGGTTTGCACCCACGTGGCCGACATCGACTTCGGCAAGATAACCGTCTACGTCGGCAATTACGACTTCTGGTACCAGGCAAGCCAGTTGACCCTGAAGCAAAAACAGGATGAGAACCGCAAGGTGACCGACAAAGCCAATGAGCTTAAGGAATTCATCCAGCGCTTTTCCTCCAACGCTTCAAAAGCGAAACAGGCGACCTCGCGCAAAAAACTTCTGGATAAGCTCAACGTCGAGGATCTTCCGGTCTCCTCGCGCAAGTATCCCTTCGTCGTGTTCAAACCTGAACGGCCCTGCGGCGACATCATCCTTGAAATCAAAGGGCTCTGCAAAAAGATTGACGGGGTCGAGGTGCTCGGCGGTCTTGATCTGTGCGTCAACAAGGGCGACAAAATCGCCTTCGTCGGTGGCGACGGCCTGGGCAAGACCACCCTTTTTCAGATTCTTGCAGGCGAACTTGAACCGGACGCCGGCAGCTTCCGCTGGGGGGTGACCATCACCAGCGCCTATTTCCCCAAGGAGAACAGTGCCTACTTCGACAACGATCTGAACCTGATCGAGTGGCTCTGCCAATTTCCTCCCTGCGATGGAGAAAGCTTCGCGCGCGGCTTTCTCGGCCGGATGCTTTTCTCCGGCGACGAAGCGACCAAAAAGGCCAAGGTTCTTTCCGGCGGCGAGCGCGTACGCTGCATGTTGGCGCGCATGATGCTCGTCGGCGCCAACGCCCTGATGCTCGACGAGCCGACCAACCATCTCGACCTCGAGTCCATCACCGCGCTCAACAACGGCCTGATCGCTTTCAATGAGGTCGTTCTCTTCGCCTCGCATGACCATCAGTTCGTTACCACCATCGCCAACCGCATCGTCGAGCTGACCCCCGGCGGCGTCATCGACCGGGTGATGAACTTCGATGACTACTTGGAAAACGCCGATGTGGCACAACTGCGCGACCAACTCTACCAGGGGCACGGCGAATTGAAGCTGTAAGCCCTTTTGCGAAAGGATTGACACCATGGCGAAAAAACCGAACTACAACTTCGAGAAACGACAGAAGGAGTTGGCCAAGAAAGCCAAAAAGGAAGAAAAGCGGCAACGCAAGCTCCAAGGACTCGACACGCCTGAAGATGCGGAGGAGACCGACGAGGCGGCCGACAACGATGAGAGCGAAACCTGAATCGGGTCGCCGGCATCTGCCTCCTCTTGCCGTGATTTTTCTTTTTGGAGCAGAGAAATGATTATCGACTGGTATCCCGGTCACATGAAGAAAGCGCGGGCGCAGATCGTTGAGGTCCTGCCGACCATCGACCTGATCATCGAAGTTCTCGATGCCCGCCTGCCGGTCAGCAGCGCCAATCCTCTGCTGGAGAAATTGCGGGGCGCCAAGCCCTGCATCAAGGTGCTGAACAAGAAAGATCTGGCCGATCCGACGGTCACTAAGGCCTGGGTCGGTTTTTTTGAACAACAGCAGAGAGTGAAGGCAATCCCTCTCGAAGCCAAAGACCGGCGCGATGTCGGACTGTTGCCAAAACTCTGTCGCACAATGGCGCCCAACCGCGGCAACAAAGGGCAGAAGCCACTGCGAGTCATGGTCGTCGGCATACCCAATGTCGGCAAGTCGACCCTGATCAATACGCTGGCGGGCAAAAGGATGGCAAGAGTCGGCGACAAGCCGGCCATCACCACCTGTCCGCAAAAGATCGACCTGCGCAATGGCATCCTGCTCTCCGATACACCCGGGTTGCTGTGGCCGGCGATGGATGATCAGGCAGGCGCTTGTCGCCTGGCCGCCAGCGGCGCAATTGGCGACAACGCCTTCGATCCTCCTGATATCGCCCTGATGACCATCGAATACCTGGTCGGCAAATATCCGGCGCTGCTGCTGCAGGGCTATCAACTGACGGACCTTCCCGAAAACTCAACCGAAATCCTGATGGAAATCGGTCGCCGCCGCGGCTGCCTGGTCAAGGGCGGCGATGTCGACCTGAACCGCGCGGCCATACAATTCCTGCGCGACCTGCGCGCCGGAAAGCTGGGACGGATCAGCCTGGAGCGACCCGGAGAAGCACCGGTTCCGCCTGGAGACTCGGACAGCGATGAATCCAGCCTTTAACTGTTGTTGCTGCGGTCACTGCTGCCTCAATTTGGTTGATGCATACAACGGCTGCGTCAGCGATGACGACGTGGAGCGCTGGCAAAAACTGGGTCGTCATGATCTGATGGCGTGGATCAACACCCTTGATCTGGGACCCGGCAACAAACTGCATCTGGCCTGGATTGATCCGGAATCCGGGGATGACGTCGAACGCTGTCCCTGGTTGCTTGATCGTCTCGACCGCGCCGAGAGTAAAGGCTATCTGTGCGGAATCGACGAGATCAAACCGGACCATTGCCGGTCCTATCCTACAGATCAAAGTCATGCCACCGCCACCGGCTGCAACGGCTATCGTGCCCTTCGAGAAAGGTCATCCTCATGAAAGACAAATCAACGAACAAAGACCTCTACGTATCCGACATTTCCTCCAATGTCCAGGAGGAGGATCTGCGTAAACTTTTCGCCGTCTGCGGCAAGGTTCGCGCCGTTCACCTGATCACCGACCAGAAGACGGGTCAGTTCAAAGGCTGTGCCTTCATCAACATGGGCACAGCAGCCGAAGCCAAAGATGCGCTGAACACCCTCGACGGCACCCGCCTGATCGATCGCTGCATCAAAGTCAGGGCAGCGCGACCAAAAAACACCATGGCACCAGCGACACCATCCGCTCCAGAAAAACCCCGGAAAGCACGAGGTGCGCGAGGTCGCCGCCAATAACAATTCAGGCCCGGCTTGATCTCGGCAGTGCCATTCACCGCAAAGGTCAGGAGTGTTTATGCTTTACCGCTATAACCGCTCTACGCCGTTCCTTACCCCTGCGTGCCGGCCCGGAAAACGGTCCGGCATTTTTTTCGCGCAGATTCCATGCTAAACTACCACTGCGGCAACTGTTAAGCTCAAAGGGTTCGCGGTGCCCAGGGCAAAGGTGCCCTGAGCCCCCGCCGACAGGTGATGAACAGTTACCCATCCTGAACAATTCCCGGATCCGTGAGAGGAAAAATCATTGCCGTGTCCGAAGACAGTCCCTGCTGCCCACCCCCTAATTTGAAATCGCCGCAAGCTGGACCCTGCTCTCCGCCCGAGTCTGAGCCAACTAGCGTGCAGTCCTGTTGCCCGCCAGAGAAAGTGCGCGAACTACCCGGCTATCGCCTGTGGCCTTTTGTCGGCGGCTGGTTTGCCACATCCGTCGGCCAAGTGCCCCAGGTATGCACCCGCCTGACCTGGGGCGACCATCTGGGCCACTGGCAGATGCGCTGGGGCATCGGCCGTCTGCGCTACCGCATCGCACCCGGACTCTACGCCGTGGGCTGTCCCGATGCTGATGCCCCGGTGGTGGTGACGGCCAACTACAAGATGAGCTTTGATGCACTACGCCGGGAACTGGGCGGGCGGGATCTGTGGATTCTGGTGCTGGAAACCCACGGCATCAACGTCTGGTGCGCCGCCGGAAAGGGTACCTTCGGTACTGAAGAACTGGCAAGGAGGGTCAAGGCGACGGGCCTGGAAAAGCTGGTGCGACACCGCCGTCTCATCGTGCCGCAACTCGGGGCTGTCGGCGTGGCGGCCCATGAGGTGAAAAAAGCCTGCGGTTTTCAGGTCGTCTACGGGCCGGTGCGCGCCGCTGATTTGCCAGTGCTTCTCGATTGCGGCGAAAGGGCCATTACCCCTGCCATGCGCCGTGTCACTTTCACCACCCGTGAGCGCCTGGTGCTCACACCGGTGGAATTGAGCGGAATGCTCAAAATCATGCTGTGGGCGGCCCTCGCGCTGTTGGTGCTGGGCGGCATCGGTCCAGGCATCTTTTCGATCTCTGCGGCATTCACCCGTGGGGGCACAGCGGTTCTTGCCGCCCTGGCCGGTGTTTTCGCCGGCGCGGTCCTTACGCCGGTGCTGCTGCCCTGGTTGCCGTGGCGCGCCTTTGCCGCCAAAGGCGCATTGGTCGGCGGCGCCCTCGCCCTGGTGCTGGGACTGCTTGGCGCAGCCTCCGGAACGGATCTGGCGGCGCTGGTTCTGGGTATGGCCGCAGCCAGTTCCTACTGCGCGATGAATTTTACCGGCTCGACCACCTTCACCTCGCCTTCCGGGGTGGAGAAGGAAATGCGGCGCGCCATCCCTCTGCAAGGAGCGGCCTTGCTGCTGGCCGGAAGCTTCTGGCTGTGGGGCGCCTTCTAGGGCATGCACAGGACTTAATAGAAACCCAACAAGTACCTACTCAGCGGCAATACCCAATCGCGCTGCATGCTGAACAGTTACAAAGGAAAAAAACGTGAAAGAACTGCACTATCTGGAGAACGTCGCCACCCTGCATCTCGATGTCGAAACCTGCATCGGCTGCGGCCTCTGCGCGTCAGTTTGTCCCCACGGGGTGTTTGAAATAATTGCTCAAAAAGCCCAGATTCTCGAACGCAACCGCTGTATGGAATGCGGCGCCTGCGCCCGCAACTGCCCGGTCAACGCGCTTGCCGTGAAGGCCGGCGTCGGCTGCGCCAGTGCTATCATCCACAGCTGGATTACCGGTGAAGAACCGAGCTGTGACTGTGGTACAGGACAAAGCGGCAGCGGCTGCTGATATTGCGACCGATCCCAAATCTTCGATTACCAGTTCCCGTTGCAGTGTGGGAATAAGATCAGCCAAGCAACTGCTGCGTCAGCCGGGTTGCAGGGCACAAGTTGCCCTTCGACGCCTGGTTCTGAAAAAGACGAAGATCGCGGGACAAGATTGATGAGGCGGTGGCGCCAAATTTCGTCAAACCTTCCCCACCCTGCTCTGTCCGCGTTTTGGCCGGAAGCGGCAAGTCGTCCCACGCGAACAAATCGTCCAGACATTGTGAACATCCTGGAATCTAAGGATTATTCCATGAGATCCGGACAGAAAATCAGATCCATCCCGCTGGCATAAATTTCGCAGAGAAAAACAGCAAATTCATCCGTAACTATATTTAGTGAAAGTCGGTATTGAAGATGCCACCCAGAGCGTCACCCTTGGCGATACGAAAAAGTATCCCCTCTAAAATGCTGACACACCTTACCTCGGCAACGGAAGACAAGGACTATCGTCCCATCGACCTGGGCTGCCTGCATCCTGAGATCAGCGCCCCCTGCGACCTTTTTCTGCGGGTCGGGCCGCGACGCTACACTCTTTTTGCGCGTAAAGGCCTGGGTTTTTCCCAACACCACCGGCAAAATCTCTTGGAGACCGGTGTCCAGGAACTCTATATCGAGGAGAACGACGCCCCGGTTTTTTATCGCTATCTAAAAGATGCCCTGACCCAGGTGGTGCGCAATCCAAACTGTCCCTCGGAGACCAAGGCCCAGTTCGTTCATGCCGCCTGCCGCGACATCATCACCAGGGTCTACAGCGACCCGCGCGCGGCATTCATCGAGCAGGCACTGGAGGTGATTCGCCCTTGCGTCGATCTGGTGGTGCGCGATGATCGCGCCACCCGCTGCCTGGTGCAATTGACCGCCCATGACGTCAACACCTATACCCATTGCACCAACGTCGGCATTTTCAGCATCGCCCTGGCGCGCATCTTTTTCGGCAGCTCATCCGAGCACGACCTGCAGAACCTCGCTTCTGGCTTTTTCCTCCACGATCTGGGGAAATGCAAAATCCCCCTGGAAATCCTCAATAAACCGGGCCGCCTCGACGCCGACGAATGGCTGGTTGTGCAGCAACATCCCCGCAACGGCTACGATCTCCTTACCGAAACCGGGCACATGACGGATGAGGCGCGCATCATCATCCTTGAGCACCACGAAAAGGATGACGGCTCAGGTTATCCCCATCAGATGAGCGGCAGGGACATTCACCCCTATGCTCGCATCTGTCGCATCGCCGATGTCTACGAAGCGCTTACTTCGGACCGTCCCTACCATAATCGTCACAGCACCTATCAGGCGCTCAAGATGATGAAAGAAAAAATCCTGGTCGACATGGACCAGGATCTCTTCGAGCATTTCCTCAAGCTGTTTCGTTTCTGAGCCGCGTATTTTTCAGCCTAGAAAATAAGACCGATTTTCGTTAAAAACGACTCGGATGGAATCCAGTGTATCGGGCAATTCACTCAGGTTAAGGCCCAGGGCCTTGACGCTGTGCAGAGCCGCGAGATCAGTGCGCGTATCCGGGATTCTCTGCCCGATGCCGAGCTTGCCGCAAATGGCCCCGGCTAAGTGAACCGTCGCCGTGAGGCGAAACAGCTTCGGTTCCTCCCTCTGGTCAATGTTCAGGTCGGCATGGTGCAGAGTGCTTTCGATCAGGCTCTCCGAAAAGTTCCATTTCTTCAGCACCGCAGCTCCCACCACGGCATGACTGAAAGGAAAGTATTTTCTTTCGAGTTCCTGAACATCGCCCTCGCCATTGTAGACCGCCTGCATCAATTCCTGAAAAGCGTCCGGCCGGCTGTAATTGAGAACCACCTTGCCGATGTGCCGGAACAGGCCGCTAAGAAAGGCCTCCTCGGAATCGGCCGTCTCAAACCGCCGCGCCACGACCTTGGCGCCGATGGCGCAGCCAATGGCATCCTCCCACAGCATTTTTTCAAGCAGACCGAAGGATTTGTTCATGCCTTTGAGGCTGGCGGCCAACACCAGACTGCGCAGGGTTCTCTCGCCGAGCAACACGATGGCGCTCTCCAGAGTTTTAACCTGGCGCTTCATGGAATAAAAGGAGGAATTGGCGATCTTCAGAACGCGGGCGGAGAGAGCTGGATCATGCGCCACGGTTTCCGCCAACCCGGCAGCCGAAGTGCTGGTATCCTGCAACTGCTCGATGACCTTGACCGCAACGGCCGGCATGGTCGGCAGATCGCCCACGGAATTGACAACCGTTTGAAAGTCCACATTCATGAGATGCCTCAGTAGTCACCCTGGATGGTAAGATTTGCCTGATTATAGCAAATCAATTTCCAAAGCAACAGTTGTTTGTCCCTTTTTGTTCCCTACCGCAATTATCTCTCCTTCCCGTACATATTCAACCACCAGGGAAAAACTCACCCCCACAAGGCGTCACGCAGCCCCGATGAGCGCACAACGCGACGCTGGACAGCCTGCGCAATGCGTTCTTCACCACCCCATAGGGTGACGGCCTGCCGGGCGCGAGTCACGGCGGTATAAAGCAGCTCACGGGTCAGCAAAGCGGAGTCGCTATCGGGAAGCAGCAGCAGAACCTGGTCGAATTCGCTGCCCTGGCTTTTGTGCACGGTCATGGCGAACGCCGTTTCATGGGCGGGCAGACGGCTCGGAACGAATTTTCGCAGGTTGCCACCTTGAAGGAAAAAAGCACGCAATGCCCCGGCGGACTCAGGATCAGGCCAGAGCAGGCCGATATCGCCGTTGAACAGCCCGAGGCGGTAATCGTTGCCGGTGATCAGAATCGGTCGCCCGCGATAAAAAGAAGTCTTGGGGGTAAGCAGTCCGCGGCGCGCCAACACCCGTTCGACGAGGCGGTTGAGGGATTCCACCCCCCAAGGACCACGGCGCAGGGCACAGAGCAGGCGAAAGCTGTCAAAACGAACCAGGGCCTCGGCGACCTCGGTGGCCTGCAGGTAGGGGGTAAAGGCCGCAAGCAGCACCGGCTCAAGGGCGGCGTCCAGGGTTTCAGCGAGCGGTGGAAGGCGCCAGGCAACATCGGCAAGGCCCGGATCGCTCAGCAGAGCCAGACTCTGCACGCAATCTCCTTGATTGATGGCGCGCGCCAGACGGCCGATGCCGCTGTCCGCTGCAAAGCGGTAGCTTTGACGCAGCACCATAATGCTGTCGGCCAGCAGCGCCTCCTGCCCGGATACCGCCTGCGGCACAAGATCGCCGCTTAGCTCGGCAACGGCGGCGGTGAAGGGCGCGGAGAACCCCTCGCCGTTGGCCGGCCCGCAGATATCGCCGAGCACCGCCCCGGCCTCGACAGAGGCGAGCTGGTCGCGGTCGCCGAGGAGAATGAGGCGCGCTTCGGGCGCCAGGGCGTCCAAAAGAGCCGCCATAAGGGGAAGATCGACCATCGAGGCCTCATCGACGATCACCACCTCGGCAGCCAGAGGATTGCCGCGATGATGGCGAAAACCCGGCTGACGCATGCGCCCGAGGAGCCGATGAAGAGTGAGGGCCTCGTCGGGAATGCGCCGGCGCACCTCATCGCTTAAGCTCAGTCCGTCGCGGGTCTGACGAATCGCTTCCGCCAGGCGCGCCGCCGCCTTGCCGGTGGGCGCGGCCAGGGCGATGCGCAGAGGCCGGTCCGCGGCCTGCTCGATAAGCAGAGCAAGAATCTTTACCACCGTCGAGGTCTTGCCGGTTCCCGGGCCGCCGGAAATCACGCACAGGGGATGCAGCAGAGCCGCCACCGCCGCCACCCGCTGCCAGTCGGGGCGGATACCGTCGCCGCGGCCGAACAGGCGCGTCAGCCCGTCGCGCAGCAGCGCTCGGTCAGGGATAATGGCAGGCAGGCAGGCGCGCCGCCGGATCTCCGCAGCCAGGGTTTGTTCGTGCTGCCACAGGCGGTAGAGATAAAGCCGTCCCTGCTCATCGAGAATCAGCGGGACATGGACGCCGGGACACCCGACCAGAGAGCAGCCGCGTAGCGCCGCCGACCACGCCTCCGGCTCCGGCAGGGCAGCAAGTTCGGCGGCGTGTTCAGGGGAGAGCACCGTCTGCGGCGCCCTCAGATCAAGACACACATGTCCCTGCTCCGCCGCCTGGCTGACCAGCGCCGCAGCCAGTTCCAGCTCAGGACCGGCCTGCTCGGCGAGTCCCGCCATGAACCGTGCGAAGTGCCGGCTCATAGAGGACAGCGGCAAGCGCTCAAGAATTTCGGCATAGCGCGTCATGAGCGCCCCTCCAGAAAATCATCCAGCGCGCGGATCAGCCCCTGCGCCGGCCGGTCGTGATAGATTCCGCACCCCTCCCCGCCCGGAGTTCCGATGCCGCGCACAAACAGGTAAAACACCCCGCCGAAATGACTGGCGTAATCATAGCCGGGCAGCCGCGCCCGCAGCCAGCGGTGCAGGGCGAGGCAGTAGAGATGATATTGCAGCACATAATCGTCACGGACCATGGCTCTGGTCAGCAGCGCGGGCTGGTAGTCGCCGCGCTGCGCGCCGAGATGATTGGATTTCCAGTCGAGGATGTAGTAGCGGCCGCCCTGACAGAACACCAGGTCGATGTAACCCTTAACGAAGCCGCGCAGGGGTGCAAAATCAAGCCGGCCCAGGGGTTCACCCCCGGCGGCGGCCAGAGCGGGCGAAACATGACGGGAAAAAACCTCTCGCAGGCCTGGCGCCGCAAGGCGCTTGGCGGAAAAATGAAACTCCATTTCCGCCAGACGCTCCTCGGCGGCGACAGTCTCCAGATGCAGGGCGCCGAAGGTGCCGGGCAGCGGCGCCTGCATGACGCGCACCACCATGGCATGCACGGCCTCGCTCCAATCCTCGTCAAACCCGTAAAGACGCAGTTTGCGCCGCACCAGATCGTGCGCCTGGGGCGTGGCGGCGGCGGTGAAATCAAGCTCTTCGAAAATTTCGTGAAGACAAGAACCGGGTCGCGCGCCGCGCGGAAAATCGAGGATATCCGCCTTCTCGGGGCGCACTACGACAGTCGGCGGCGACGTGGGCCGCGCCAGGGAATCGCGGTCGGGCAGATCGATGCTCGCGCCACGCTCGGCGGTCAGTGACGAAAAACTGGTGATGCGCCAATCGGCGGCAATGCGCCCGTGAAATTCCCGGCAGCGCGGTTCATCCTGAAATTCAGCCGGCGGCTGCCAGAGAGTGGCGCGCGCCGGGGGAACCGGCGTCACCGACAGGCACCCGGCGCTGCTGCGCGCCAGGGTGTCGAGATCCGCGCGCAGGGCGAGGTCATCGAGTTCCTTAACATGGGCGCTGAGACGCTCCACCAGGCCGGCATCGGCAGCAGCTTTGGGCGGCTGATGAAACAGATAGGCGGGCGCGGAAGTTTCGCCTTGATTGAAGCCGCCCCACACCAGGGTGCAGAGGTTGCGGGCCCGGGTCAGGGCGACATAGAGCAGGCGCAGGTTCTCGGCCAGTAGTTCCTGCTCGGCGATAAGCTTATGTGTTTCCTTGTCGGTGGAGCCCAAATCGAGGGTCAGGGCCAGATCGGCGCGGGGATCGTGAAAGCTCACTTCCGCCTCCTTCCAGCGCGACCCGTTCCAGCTGAAGGGGCAGAACACGATGGGATATTCCAGGCCCTTGCTGCGGTGAATGGTCACCAGCTTGACGGCGTCCTCATCGGTTTCAAGACGCATCTGGTAGGCCTCGCGCGTAGGTTTCTCGCTGAGACGCGCTGCCAACCAGGTGAGCAGGCCGTCCAAGCCCAAGCGGTTTTCCACTGCCGCCTGATGCAGCACCTCGACACCGTGCAGCAGATTGGTCAGACGCCGCTCGCCGTCATCATAAGCCAGCAGCCGGGGCCGCACCTGCTCGCGGCGCAGCAGGGCGCCGGCCATGACGATGAAGCCGCGCCGCGCCCAGAGTTCGGAATACCCGGCGAAACGTTCACATAAGTTGTCCCATTGCGCCTCATCGAGCGCCGCACGTTCCAAGGCGGCGCCGTCAAAGCCGAGCATTTCCGTAGCCAAAGCACCGCGCAGGGCTGCATCGCTTGACGGATCGGCCACCGCCGTGAGTACCAGATGCAGTTCTTCCAGCTCGCGAGCATCAAAAAGGCTCTCGCTGCTGTAGAGCACGCTGGGCACGCGACGCGCCCGCAGCGCCTTCTGCATGAGCCGCGCCTGGAAATTGGCGCGCACCAGCACCGCCATATCCCCCGGCGCCACCGCGCGGCCGTGAAGCGTCAGCCGCCCCTGCCCGGCCAGTTCAAGAAGGGCGACGATTTCATCAGCCACCGCCTCGGCCAGCTGAGGCACGGCGCGCTGCGCGGCCAGGCTTTTTTCGGCGCCGCGCTCCATGAACCAGAGGCGCAGGGGTGCGCCCGCGGGCTGTCCGTCGAGGAGCAATTCGGGGATTTCCCGCGTGGCGGCGGGACGCACTTCGACAAAGGGAATGGCGTCAAACACAAAGGGCCTGGCACTGCCGCTGAAGATCCGGTTGACCGCCCGCACCAGAGGGGCGTCGGAGCGCCAGTTGGTGTTGAGGGTGAAGCGCCGCTCCACCTCGCCCGCCGCTGCCAGATAAGCGAAGATGTCGGCGCCGCGAAAGCTGTAGATGGCTTGTTTGGGATCGCCGATGAGAAACAACAGATGGTCGGCGCTTGGGTAGATGGCGCGGAATATGGCGTATTGAACGGGGTCCGTATCCTGAAATTCATCGATCAGCGCCGCGGGAAAACGTCGCCGCAGCTCTGCCGCCAGTTCCGCGCCGCCATCCCGCAGCAGAGCGCTGCGCAAATCGAGGAGCAGATCGTCAAAGGCGCGCACATTTTGCCGTCGCTTGCGGCGCGGTAGTTCGCTGCGCAACCAGGCGAGCAGATCGCCCTTGAGGGCGAGAAGACGCTGCTGCCAGGCTTCTTCAACGGCATGGATGGCGGCGGCCAGGGCATCGCAGAGGGCAAAAAAAGGATGCTCGGGCGCACTGTGGTTTTTCTTCAGCGAAGCGGCGAGCCTGGCCGCGGTGAAGCGCTCGAATTTGTCGGGGGGCGACAGGGCCTGGCCGGCGACAAACCAGCGCGATAAATCCTGTCCCCACAGGGGAAGACTGCTCACCCGATAAGATGTGCGGTTAAGGGCCGGGCTGTGCTGCAACAGGGCCAGGATTTCCGCGCTGCTGCTTGCCCAAAGGGCTGCGGCGGCGGCAAAGGCATCGTCAAGCCGACGCAGCAGGAGCTCGTCCGCAACCGGCGCCGCCTGGGGGATCAGGCGCAGCTCGGCGGCCTTGCCGTGGCGGCGCACGAAGTTCCACAGTCCGGCAGGATTGGCCCCCCTGCCCTGCGACCAGCGCAGCCAGCGGGGCTCGGCCTGGATAAAGCGCTTGCGCCAAAAATCATCGATGATCTCACGCAACAGATCGTCCTGCTCGGTCACCAGTTCGGTGTCGAACAGGCCGCCGCTTTCAAAAGCCTTCTCTTGCAGGGTGCGCTGACAGAAGCCGTGAATGGTGAAGATGGCGGCCTCGTCGAAACAGGTCAGGGCGACGCGCAAGCGCTCGCGATCGCGCTCAAGATTGTCGCTGGCGGCATACAACCCGCAAAGCAGCGGATCTTCGGACACCGCCCCGCAGAACACGTCAAAGGCGCCGCGCAGCCGTTCGCGCAGTCGCTCACGCAGTTCCTCGGTGGCCGCTTCGGTAAAAGTAACGACCAGGATCTGATCGACGCTCATTCCCTGTTCGACCACCAGCCGCAGATAAATAGCGGCAATGGTGAAAGTTTTTCCGGTGCCGGCGCTGGCCTCGATGAGGTTGCGTCCGCGCAGGGGGCTGGCGAGCAGGTCAAATTCCACCGCATCCCGGGTCACAGGGTCTCCTCCTCCTGGGCGTCAAGCAGCGGGCCGTATATCCGCAGGGCCAGGTCGCGGAATTCGGGAGTAAAAGGTTCGGCGCCGCGCAGGCTGTAACGCAACCAGGCGTCCGCGCCTTCGCCGCGGCTGTGGTCACTGCCCTCCCAGATTTTGCGTGCTTTCTCCAGGGCCACCTCCAAGGGCTTTGGCGCCAGCACTCCCGCGGCAAAGGCCGCGCTGGATTCAGGGAAGAAAGGCAGCACCCGGCACAGGCCCTCACGATAAAGCTCCAGCAGCTCAGACAGCCAGATGCGCGCCTGCTCCGGCGGCACAACCCCGAAGCGGCAAAGCTGCTCGCTGCCCACCAGCAGGGTTTCGCAGCCCGCCTCCTCGCGGTGGGCACAGGCAACGAGATGGGCCACCCAGGCCTCGAGACGATCGCGGGCCTTGAGGCGCGCATAGCGATAACGTAAGGGACCGTTGACCCNCCTCGCGGTGGGCACAGGCAACGAGATGGGCCACCCAGGCCTCGAGACGATCGCGGGCCTTGAGGCGCGCATAGCGATAACGTAAGGGACCGTTGACCCCGCCCAGGGCAATGCGTCCGTGCAGACGCCCCACCGTCAGGGCCAGATCCACATCGAGAGGGTGCGAAGTTTCATCCCGCAGGGGCGCGAGCTTGGCGACAAAATCCTGCGCCGCGCTGTCGAGATCGGCAAACACCGTCTGTCCCGGCACACCAGGGGGCAGCAAAGCGCGTGCCCGGTAGCGGCGATAGGCCGTTTCGTCAGGGCGTTGCTCAAGGTGATCGCTAATCAACTCCGTCATCACCTGATAGCGCTCCAGCCCCCCTAGCTCCAGAGTCTCGCGCTCTTCCAAAGCCTCTTCCCCGGCGAAGAGACGGATGCCGAGACGCTCTTCGAGAAAAAAGCGCTGCGGATGACGCAAAAAGCGTATCAAACCCTGCACCTCGATCTCTGCCACCGCCTCTGCCGGCAAGGGCAGCGCCGTCGGGGTCAGGACGGTGGAGACCCGGGCGCCGGCGGCACGTGCCGCCAGGGCCTCGCAATTGGCGCGCGCGTAGCTGAACAGCCTGGAATCGGCCGTGAAATACGCTGGATGAAAGGCTTGCAGGGGGTGCATGCAGAGCAGCTGGTCGCGCGCCGGACCCGCGCCCAGGCGAAACCCGCGATCGATACAATCGAGCAGTTCGCTGACCAGGACCGAGGGCGGCGCGATACTGTTGTCACGGGCGTTCTGTCCCACATAGGTGAGGATAAAATAATCGCGCGCCGAAACCAGGGCTTCCAGAAACAAATAGCGGTCTTCGCGGCGCAGGGAGCGATCACCGGGCTGGGGATGGCGGGCCATGAGGTCAAACCCGGCCGGGCGCTCGGCGCGGGGAAAGGCGCCGTCGTTCATGCCCGAAAGCACGATCACCCGAAAGGGGATGCTGCGCATGGGCAGCAACGCGCAAAAGGTCACACCGCCGGCGAGAAATCCCTGGGCGCTCCCGGAGCGCTCCAGCAGTCCGGCGAGATGCTCACGGATCACCTCCAGCGGAAGCGGCTCATGGAAGGCGGCAAGGCGCGAGGTTTCGCGCAGTTCCCGCAGGGCGCGGCGAATTTCCTCGAGTTCCAGTTCGGCCTCGCCGGGGTCGAAAAATTGCGTCAGCAGCTCTTCGAAGCACTCCGCCCATTCCCGAGGCGAGCGGGCCCGCTCAAGGTTTGCCGCAAGATCGAACAGGGCCTCGATGAAATCCAGAAAATATCCCAGGACGCGGGCATCGCCGCCGCTCACCGCGTCCCGCGGCAGAATTCCGGCAAACAGTCCGCCCTCCTCGGGCAACGCGTAGCCCAGAAGCAACCGCTCAAGCCCTGCGCGCCAACTGTTTTCGCCGTAGGCCGGCAGATCCTGGCGCTGCCGATCGGCGGCATCGATGCCCCAGCGAATGCGGGTATCGCGCACCCAGGCACGAACTTGATCCAGATCGGCGGGCGCCAACCCGAAACGCGCGCTTACCGCCGGAGTCTCCAGAATATCGAGCACCTGGGCCGCACCGAAGCGGCTTCCGACCAGGGCCGGCAACTTGAGAAAGGTCTCGACCACCGCACTCTGGGCACGCAGTCCGCGATCGGCAATGCGAAAGGGGATGCGCGGCACCTCCTGATCCTCGCCCTCGAACACCGCGCTGATGTAGGGCGCATAGGCCTCGACATCGGGGATCATCACCAGCACGTCATTGGGCCTCAGATCGCCGTGGCGCGCAAACAGATCGAGCAGCTGATCATGCAGAACCTCCATTTCGCGCAGCGGCCCATGGCAACAATGCACCTGCACGGAGCGATCGCCTGCATCGAGAGTCAAGAGCGGGGCGTTGCCGTCAGGCCGGTCGCGCAGCAGCAGAATGTCGCTTTGCAGGGCGTGCAGCAGGCTGTCCTCACAGGGTTCGCTGAAGCACTGATGCTCCTCGAAATCCAGGCGATCCAGCAACAAACGGAAAAAATCACGCCCCAACCCGCCCAGGGATGCCAGCAGCGGATGGCCGCTGCCCAGATGAAGATCGGCGGCCAGATAATCGTCGAAACTGAGTTGTTGCTTGCGTTTGGCCGCTTCGCGGGCGGAGACGATATCGCCCCAGTATTCGCGTGAAGGATTGAGCAGGAACAGATTGACATCGAGATGCGCGGACAGCGCCTCGAACACCGCCAGGTGCATGGGCGGCATGGCGGGAATGCCGAATACCGCCACGCGGTGCGGCAGATGCGCGGTGGGAAAGTCGCCGCCCCGCGCCGCAGCGAGAAAATCATGCAGGATGGCCGCCTTATGCGGGCCGGCCGACGGAGCGGCGAGTTCGCGCCAAAGTTGCGCCTGCCAGGCCTGTTCGGGCTCCTCCGACCTCCTTTCCCAGGTGCGCAGCAGATCCGGCCGATACACCGCATACTGGTCGAAAAGGTCGGCAAGCCGTCGGGCGAATTGATAGGATTTGAGCGGATCGGCGGACGCGCCGAAATAGGCACGCACCGGAGCGAACTCCGGACCTTCGAGCAAGTCGGGCAGGCGCGCGAGGATCCGCCAGGTCAGGGGCCCGGGATCGAAGAGGGATTTCTCCGCCAAATTGGGCAACGCCGCGCGAAAAGATTCCCAGATAAAGGCGTTGGGAAAGGGAAAGCTGCGATGATCATTGGCCCACACCCCGAAGCGCTCGGCCAGGCGCAGGGACAGCCAGCGCTGCATACCGCGGCTCTGCACGACGATGATTTCCGGCGTCAAAGGAGAAGCCGCCGAGGCCTGCACCACCTGAGCCAGCTCATCAAACAACAGCTCCAAGCGGTTGCTGAGAAACAGACGAAAAGCACTCATAAACGACACCGCGGATGTGGAGATCAAACCGGTTGGGCGAAAAGGCTTCTAAAAATGCAACTGTTCAGCATGCACCGCAGGGTACGGCGGCATCGCGTGCGGCAAAAACTCACCTGCGGCTCAAACATTTGCCGCAGCACTCAACCGCCNACCGCAGGGTACGGCGGCATCGCGTGCGGCAAAAACTCACCTGCGGCTCAAACATTTGCCGCAGCACTCAACCGCCGCACCCTGCGGTCCTGTCAGACGTTGCCACTGAATAGTTACCTGAAAATGAGCTTAGTGGAGTTCGCGACAGAAAAGGTCAGAAAGTTCAGAAAAAAGGCTGGGCAAAAAGCGTAGGGGGCGCAACCTGCTGCGCCCCCATCACGACATCATCTCAATTTTCGGCCATGAAATGGCGCTCGTACATATCTTCAAGCTCTTGCAGATGGCGGGTTTCGTCATTGAGCAGTTTTTCAAAGAGTTTGGCCATGGGTGCGCCTTCGCAGCCTTGCATCATCTTCTGGTAGAAATCGATGGCGTGTTTTTCCAGATGGATGGCAAAGGCCAGTGCCTGACGCGCATCGGCATCGGGACTGAGTTCTTTTTGGTGCAGAACATAATCCAGATTCATGGTTGGAACCGGCCGCTCCATGGCATGCTCACCTTCAATGGTCCCCTCGACCAGAGCGCGCTCCAAGGCATGCTTGTGTTCAAGCTCATCGAGAGCGGCATCTTTGAGGACCAGGCGCGCCTGCTTGTTTTTGAGCTTGCGCATAGCTTCCAGATAACTGCGGAAGCCGTCGTTTTCCATTTTAACCGCCGCTTCGAGGGCGGCCTCATAGGTATAACAAGCTTTGGCTTTGTTGGAACTCATGGCGTATCCTCCACTCAATAGATGACAATATAGCCGTGTTTTTCAGCGATGCGGGAGATTTCCAAAACGTCCTGAATGCGGTACTCGCTGCCGTCGAGGCAAAACAGATAACTGCCGTCGTCCTGCTTTTCAGCTTTGTCGACCAGGTACTCAAACATGGCTGTCTTTATCGTTTCCATGTCGATATCTCCGCCAAGGTTTTGTTTTTTCTAGCACAGTTAAGTCGGAGGAACAAGTATATTGTATACTGTTCACCGGCACAGCGGCGCAATCCTGTGGGTGGTCAATGGGGAGCCCGTCCGCAACGACAGGGGGCATAAACCGCCAGGCAATCCGCGACCGACAGCCACCCTAAAACATCTTCTCAAAAAAAAGAATTGCTCCTTACTGAAAAGGCTTCAAAAGCAATTCGCCAAACACGAAAACTCCAAATAAAAAATTTAAACGTTGTTACCAAAACATTTTTTTTAAAAATTTAATGGCAAAAAGATCAATCCCATTTCAGCGGTTCAATACCACAAATTCCACCCTAGACCCGCTCAGCCCTTAAAAAAAAGCGCAGAATCCTACCATCAAAGCCCGACATCTCTACCCAAAAGAGTAAAAAATAACCCCTTGACCTTTGTAAAACACTGTATTATTTTTCCTTCCAAAATCAATCAAAACACCTCATCAGCAAGCTGCGCAAAACCTCGGATAAAAAAATGGGGAGCTGACGGAGTTTCTTGCAAAGGAGTTCAAGGTGCCGGCCCGAGAAAAAGAGAGCTACAGCATCCGATCCGTTGATAACGCCCTGGCCCTGCTTGAAGCCCTCAGCGAAGAAGATGAGGAACTCAGCCTGTCCCGCCTGAGTGAGCGCATGGGACTGAACAAGGCGAGCGTTTTCCGCCTCCTTGCAACCTTCGAACGCCGGGGCTATGTCGAACGCCGCCAAGGATCGCGCGATTACCAACTTGGACCCTCGGCCTATGAAATCGGACAAAAACTTCTGTCGCGCATGGGGCTGCTTCGCAAGGCCCGACCCATTATGGAAAAACTGGTGCGCGAATGCGACGAAGCAGCCTACCTGGTGGTTCGCCGCAACGGCGATGCCCTTTTTCTTGACATGGTCGACAACATTCAGCAGGTCAAGGTTGTCTCGCTGGTCGGGCGGCGTTTGCCGCTGGACAGTTGCGCTGCGGGAAAAATCTTTCTCGCCTATGACGACAGTGACGAAGGAATGCAAGAGCAGGTGCTGAAAGAGGAACTGGAGGGGATTCGTCGGCAGGGCCATGCCGGCGACTGCCACGGCATCGGCGAGGGCGGTGCCTGCCTGGCCGTGCCCCTGCTGGATGCCGCCGCGGATGTTGTGGGAGTTCTTGCGCTGGTGGGTCCGGAATTTCGCATGCCGCAGGAGCGCATTGAAAGCCAATTGCTGCCGGCTCTGAAAACCGCCGGCGAAGTCATTTCTTCGAAACTGGGCTACCTGGGCTATTCCCTGCAAAAAACTCACTGAGAAAAACAAGGCGAACCGCTTAAAAACCCGGACGACAAGGTGCGGACAACGAGAAATGCTAGCGCGCGATGGAATCGAGCTTGTAGCGAACCCTGAGGGTTTTCATCAACATATTGACCCCCCTGAGAGCATCGCGCAAGCGCTCGCGATCGCGAGGGCTCATCAACTCAGGGTCAACATGGTTATCGGGTTCGCTCCCGCTGGCGAGGGCGCGCAGTTGCCCCTCAAGGCGCAGACGCATGAGATAGGTAAAAGACTCCTGAAGGATCTGGGCGTCGCGAGCCGAAATGATGCCGCGCCTGCCGAGCTGTTCGATCTTATCCCAGGTCGTTCCGCTGGAGATTCCCAACTCCAGCGCCAGCAAACTGACTCCTTCGGTCAGGGCAAAGCTCCCGGATTTTTTAATATCGACGGTCCCCCGGTGCTCACCCCGCCGCTCCACGCGGATGCGTCCGAACATTCCGAGGGGCGCACCGAAGCCCTCGATGTGCCGGGCCATATAGGGAAGATACAAAGTATTGCGCTGAATACAGGCAAACACATGGTCATGCAACGCCTGCTCCAGAGAAGTGTCGCCATAGAGCGCCCGGAAATCCTGAAACATACTGAAATTAACCATACTTTCAGGACGGGGCACGGCGATCCACCGCTCAAGGCGTTTACGCCAACCCGAGAGACTGTGACACCACTCAGGATTACTGGCAAGAGTGTTACCGGGGCAACGCGGAATCCCGACTTCCTCAAGAGCATCGACCAAACGCCTGGCAAAGGCTTCAAGCTGAGGCAGCCTCTCACGCGGAAAATCATCCGCATAAACCATGGCACTGTCCTGGTCGGTGCGCAGTGTCTGCTCACCGCGCCCTTCACTACCGAGAATAAGGTAGGCTGCACCCGGCGGCAGACCGATGCCCTCTTCGTTCTCCATCAAGGCGATGATGCGCAACGTGAATGCATCGTTGAAATGGCAGATGAGCTGCACCAGACTTTTTGTGTCGGCGCCCCAGCGGGCCGCGCTGCCGATGGTTTCGAGTATTCGCTTATTGATGCCGCTCAACTGGCTGACAGAGGTCGAAGATTCGATTTCACGTGTCAGGTAAAGAGGACTGCGGGTCTGAAGGCCGAGCAGGTCGGTATCCGTAATGACCCCAAAGATTTTTTCGTTTTCATCAATAACGATTACGCGATGGATGTTGTGCTTGGCCATTTTAAAAAGGACATCGTAAACATAATCCTTTCGCCTTGTGGTGACCAGATCAGTTTTCATGATGTCCCTGGCGAGAAACCCGCCGACATTACCGCCGGACCGCGCGATCAGGTCACGCAAATCCCGGATGGATACGATGCCGACGGGAACAGCCTCCTCGACCACGACCAGACCCGAGATATTGTGTTCGCTCATCTTTCCGGCAACGTCGACGACCGTCTCTTCAGGCCCACAGGCTACAACCGGCCCTTTACACAGAGTGTCGGCGTGGAGATAAAAAAATCCGTCTGCTCCAACCTCAGAATTCGGCATGGCAACCCCGTTAAAGAAAAGGACACCGAGAGACACAAGAGGGCATTTTTCCCTGTTTTGCGTCAGGATGCAATCGAATCTCAAGGAAACAGCACCCCTCAATCATCACCAAAAGTTGGAACAAACACTGGTTTCCTGACAGGCATCCACCTAAACGAAAAAACCAAAAATAAAAAATAAATAAACATTTCGGCAACCTGGAATTTTTTTTCATAAAATAAAAACACGGTTTTATTTTTTTGTTGACCTACTGTGGGTTTTTGGAATATGTTTTCGCCTAGGTTTTCAAAATATCGTTTTATCAAATTCGCTGAACTGAAATGCTGGTAAGAATTTTTCATCCATCAGGTTTGATGCACATGAGAATTTATGTGGTATTTTTGAAATGGCATTTTACTGCGTCCCGCATGGGGAAGCGAAATTCGCACAGAATTGCCACCATGGAGGCGATTTCGGTGCTCGGATGATGAGGTGAATCGGTAAACGTGGAAACAAATTTTGGAGAAAGGGGAAGACATGACATTGGCTAAATCTTATGTCACTTAGAACAATCGGCATCAATGTTTTGATTCACGTCAAGGCTTCGCTGGCAATCATTATTTTTTTTGCTACACAGAGAGGAGGCTTTCATGGACAGAAGTGGTAAAGCATATTGGCACGCAGTCTTGAAGCTGGTTGGGGTCATACTGGCCATATGGGCTTTGGTCTCCTACGGCTTCGGTATTATTTTTGCCTCGGCCCTCAACAACATCCACATCGGTGGCTATCCATTTGGATTCTGGTGGGCGCAGCAGGGCTCAATGTACGTATTTATCGTTCTGATCTTCGTTTACGCCAAGTTGATGGGCAATCTTGACAAAAAATTCGACGTTCACGAGCAATAAGGGAGGCGACACTCAATGGATCTGCAAGTACTTACATATCTCGTCGTGGGTGCCACCTTTGCGCTCTACATCGGCATCGCCATCTGGGCCCGCGCGGGCAGCACCAGCGACTTCTACGTTGCAGGCGGCGGCGTCAACCCCATAACCAACGGCATGGCCACTGCGGCGGACTGGATGTCCGCGGCATCCTTTATCTCCATGGCCGGCCTCATCTCCAACATGGGCTACGGCGGCGGGCTGTTCCTCATGGGTTGGACCGGCGGCTACGTTCTTATGGCCTGCCTGCTGGCCCCTTACCTGCGCAAGTTCGGCAAGTTCACCGTGCCGGCCTTCATCGCCGATCGCTATTATTCCAAAGCCGCGGCAGCCACGGCGGTTATTTGTCTGCTGGTCGCGTCGATCACCTATATCATCGGCCAGATGACGGGTGTCGGCGTCACCTTTTCGCGTTTTCTCGGTGTCACCAACGAGATGGGGATCTACCTCGGCATGGGTATCGTTTTCTGCTACGCGGTCTTCGGCGGCATGAAGGGCATCACCTACACCCAGGTTGCGCAGTACTGCGTGCTGATTTCTGCCTACACCATCCCGGCCATTTTCATCTCCTTCCAGCTCACCGGCAATCCCATCCCACAGTTAGGCCTGGGCGGGTCTCTGGTGGGTGAGGACGTCAGCCTGCTGGCCAAGCTCGATCAGGTCGTCACCGACCTCGGCTTCAGCGAGTACACCACGGCTATCCCCGGCAGCAAGCTCAACATGTTTGTTTACACCATCTCGCTGATGATCGGTACCGCGGGTCTGCCCCACGTTATCATCCGTTTCTTCACCGTGCCCACGGTCGCAGCGGCGCGCTCTTCCGCCGGCTGGGCGCTGGTCTTCATCGCCATTCTCTACACCACCGCACCCGCGGTGGCCGCCATGGCCCGCATGAACCTGCACGCAACCGTCAACCATGCGGTTATGGACGGCGGCGACATGTTCGCGCCCGAAAACAGTCTGATTTACGAAGAGCGCCCGGCCTGGATGGAGCGCTGGGAAGTCACCGGCCTGCTGCGCTGGGAAGACAAGAACAACGACGGCCGTATCCAGTACTACAACGACAGAACCACCAATCCCGAAGTGCTGGCCAATGTTGAGCGCGCCGGCTGGGCCGGCAACGAGTTGACGGTCAACGCCGACATCATCGTTCTCGCCAACCCGGAAATCGCCCTGCTGCCCAACTGGGTCATCGCCCTGGTTGCCGCCGGCGGTGTCGCCGCGGCGCTCTCCACCGCAGCGGGCCTGCTTCTGGCGATCTCTTCGGCAATCTCCCATGACCTAATGAAGAAAATCTGGTTCCCGGACATGAGCGAAAAGGCTGAACTGCTGTCCGGTAAAATCGCCATGGCCGGCTCCATCGTCGTCGCCGGTTACCTGGGTCTTAATCCGCCAGGGTTTGCCGCGGGAACCGTGGCCCTGGCCTTCGGTATCGCCGCGTGCTCGATCTTCCCGGCGCTCATGATGGGTATCTTCAACAAGAACATGTGCAAGTACGGCGCTATTGCCGGTATGAGTGCCGGTCTGCTTGTCACCCTGTTCTACGTGTTTGCTCACAAGGGTATCTTCTTCGTCCGGGGCACGGAGTTCGTCGGGCTGATCGGCGGGCCCAACTCCTTCTTCGGCATTACCCCCGAGGCCTTCGGCGCCATCGGCGCGCTGATCAACTTCGGCACCGCCTATGTAGTGAGCAAGTTCACCCCGCCGCCGCCGGATCACATCCAGCACATGGTCGAAGACGTGCGTACACCGCGCGGCTCTAAGTCCATCACCGGCGCCCATTGATCGTGGAGCCACAGTGCTGATCAGGATATGATGTCTGATCACCCGACCCCGCCGGCCACCCCGGCGGGGTTTTTTTCCACAATTTTATTGATTGATTCGACAGGGTCGGGTAAAAGAACGGCAGGTGGTAACTATTCAACTGCAATGCCTATTCGCAGCTCAGGCCGCGGCGGTTGAATGCCGCAGTCTATGTCTAGGCCGCAGGCGAGCTTTTGCCGGAAGAGATGCCACCACGGCCTGAGGGTCATGCCAAGCAGTTGCCATCAATGATAAGGGAGAGTGTTTCAGAATGGCTTTTGATGCCGGTATCGTCTTAATTTGGATTTTGTTTCTTGCGTTGTTCCCCTTGGCGTTTTTCTGGTTACGCCGGGCCTGGAGAATTTTTGTCAAGCGCGACTACTCGGAGGTCGCCCTCAAGCGCGGAGAATCTCCGCCAAACCCGAAGAAATGGGCCCCGGCGACGGGGATCCTCAACTTGTTCGCGGGCGCGATCGCACTGTGGATCATTCTCGGCGTCCCCTTGTGGGTCGCGACCGGAATCAGCATCGGGCCTTTTCACGAATTTGATGTATGGAGCGCCGTGGCAGGCTCGACGATCTGGATCAAAATCTTTGCCGATTTCATTATCAGCCGTCAAGCGCACCCCTTTACCCTGGGCAAAAAAAAGAAGAAGTGAACCTCTTCGTCAGCAACCGCAGCCACAATTGTGGCAGACGACCTTGTCGCTGCCTTCAGGCTCAATGGTTTCCGGAGCGAAGGCAACGCGGTTGATGCCGCGCTCTATATCCTCCACCAGGTTGAGATTGGCGCTCCGACCGATAATGTGGCCCAGGCACATGTTGCCGATGCCCTGTTGTGGACAACGGATCCGCACACTGTTGAGCAGATCGCCATAGCCCTTGATGTCCATGGTGACACTGCCATCTTCAACCTGACGCAGAGCAAAGCCCAGGGATGCCAGTTCCTGAGTACAGTGCGCAAAAAACGCCGCAAGCTGCTGTTCATCCCAAGCCTTGCGCCATTCATCGTGCTTAAAACTGCGGCGATAAAACGCGACAGTAAGAGTCTTTTCAGCCATTCCGACCTCACTTATCCATTCAGCGTTGATTATTCTGCGGCTCACCCAGGGCGCCACCGCTGGAGGGCTCAAGCATTTCGATTCCAGGCAGAGCCTCAAGTGCTGCACCTTTGAGGCTTATGCGCTCGATCTGCATTTGCTCGATGCCTTCACGGCCGGGCCGCAAGAGAGTGATTGCCGCGGAACTACCCACCGGCCCCCATAAATGCCGGCTCACCACTTCGGCGAAATCACTGCCGCGCAGAGGAAACCCGTCAACGGCGATGATAAGATCACCGGGCAGCACTCCAGCAGCGGCAGCAGGAGAGTTCTCGACCAGCGCCAGGACCACTAATTCCCCCGTTGAGGTGGGCACCACCTGCAAACCTATCCCACCCCATGACTGTTCCTGCGCGGCCCACCCAGGCAGGGATGCTCCTGCTGCAAGGAGCACGACGATGAGCACCCTCGGCCACAGCCTTGTGAATCGCGTCACAGCGGTTCCCTCAAAGTTGGTGAATCCAGGTCAGATCGCCCGCCCCTTCGCGCAACACTTCAATGCGGTCTCCGATCAGGCTGATGACGCTGGAGGGGTCGCCACGCAGTATGCCGCCGTCAATGACGATATCGAGCATGCGTCCGAGCTTCTCTTCGATATCCAGGGGATCATGGTAGACATCCTCGCCGGAAATATTGGCGCTGGTGGTCACCAGGGGGTGCCCAAGCTCGCGCACGATGGAGAGCGCAATAGGGTTTTCGGGAATCCGAATCCCAACGGTTTTCTGCTTGGTCACCAGACTGTCAGGCACTATGCGCGTTGCCTCCAGAACAAAGGTGTAGGGCCCGGGCAGATGACGCTTCATGATTTTAAAGGCAAAGTTGCTGACCTGGGCATAGTTGGCGACATCAGACATATCCGCGCAGATAAAAGAAAAGGGCTTGCGCAGATCGCGTTTTTTGATCTGAAAAATATTCTTCACGCCCTTTTTATTGAAAATGTCGCAGCCGATGCCATAGGTGGTATCGGTGGGATAGGCGACTACGCCACCTTGTTTGAGGGTCTCAACCACCTGGTGAATCAGTCGTGCCTGAGGATTTTGCGAATTAATTGAAAGAACCATGAGGACACTCCATCAAAAAGGCCGTGGTGTGTTGTGCGAACGAAACTTCCATATTTTAACACATGAGACTAATTTACCGATGGACTTTTCAGAGGAGAAATTTAAGTTCATCGATCTTGCGTAAAGACGCATAAATCCGGGTGAGTTGATCGAAATTCTCCAGGTGCACCCGCACTGTGACCGAAAGATAGTTGCCCTTGGTGCTGGCCCGTGTCTTAACGGCGTCCTCGGCAATGGGAACGGTTTCGGCGACTGCACGGCGCACCTTTTCAATGAAAATCACACTATTGGGCCCCATGGCTTTGAACAGGTGATCGCAGGGAAAATTCAACAGATCTTCGGCACGGGGCTGCTCAGGCATTATCAATCTCTATTCGAAAACCGGTATGGCCAAAGCCCCCGGAGTTACGTGGCGTTTCGTCCAGCAAAGGCACCTCTCGCAGACTGGCCTGCAACACCCGCGCGATGACCATTTGCGCAATACGGTCACCGGGCTTGAGATGAAAGGCCTCCTGCCCGTGGTTGATGAGAATAAGGCTGATTTCTCCACGATAATCGGCATCAATGGTTCCTGGAGAGTTCACCAGAGTGACCCCGTGTTTGAGGGCAAGGCCGGAGCGTGGCCGTACCTGCCCCTCGTACCCGGGAGGAATCGCCAAAGCCAGCCCGGTCGGCACCAGGATCCGCGCACCGGGATCAAGCATCAGGGGGGCCGGGATCGCGGCATGAAGATCCATGCCGGCAGCCAGATTCGTCATATACCGAGGGAGTACCGCCTCGGAGCGCAAGACCTGAACAGGAATATCAATTTTGCTCATTTAGTTTTTCCGAATGATTGACAAAAGCGGTTTCTTAACCTTTGGCCGCGCCCCCTCAAAAAAAAAAGGCCCTTTCCTGGAATCTATCCCAGGAAAGGGCCTGCACGGATTTGAAACAGGAAGCTCAGCCGACCCCAGGCGAAACGAAGAGGCGACACCAGGCCGCTTTCATCCCACCCGTCGCGGAGCTTGAATCCTTATTCCGCCAAGCTCTGGCCCAGGGCCTCTTTGCGTGAAAGCTTGATTTTTCCCGACTTGTCGATACCGATGCACTTAACCAGTACCTGATCACCTTCTTTGAGAATATCGGTTACATTCTGGACCCGCTCTTTGGCCAATTCTGAGACATGAACAAGACCATCGGTGCCAGGGAAGATTTCAACAAACGCACCGAACTCCATGACTTTACGCACGGTGCCCATATACAGTTTGCCGACTTCAGCCTCCTGCGTCAGATCGCGAATCATCTGAATAGCCTGCTTAGCGGCCTCGCCGTCGGAAGAGGCAATATGGATACGCCCGTCGTCCTGGATGTCGATGGCGCAACCTGTCGCCTCAATAATCGCGCGCACGTTTTTGCCGCCGGTACCGATGACGGTGCGTACCTGATCGCTTTTAACTTGAATCGTGGTGATACGCGGCGCGTAAGGCGAGAGATCACCGCGAGGCGCCTCAATGGCCTTGGCCATTTCTCCGAGGATGTGCGTGATGCCTCCCCGCGCCTGGGCCAGGGCTTGCTTCATGATGTCCTTGTTGACTCCGGTGATCTTGATGTCCATCTGCAGAGCCGTCACGCCGTCAGCCGTGCCGGTCACCTTAAAGTCCATATCACCGAGGTGATCTTCATCACCAAGGATATCGCTGAGCACAGCGACATCGTCACCTTCCTTGATCAATCCCATGGCGATGCCGGCGACCGGTTGCTTCACAGGCACACCGGCGTCCATAAGTGCCAGGGAGGAGCCGCACACCGAAGCCATCGACGAGGACCCGTTGGATTCAAGGATGTCGGAAACAATGCGAATGGTGTACGGGAAGTCCTCATGCTTGGGCAGAATTTTCGCCACGGAGCGCTCGGCCAGGTAACCATGGCCGATTTCGCGCCGCCCGGGGAACAGGCGCATACTCGTTTCACCGACGCAGAACGGCGGAAAATTGTAATGCAGGAGGAACTTCTTGAATTCCATGCCCTGCACGTTGTCCATGCGCTGCTCATCGACAGCGGTACCCAGGGCCGCCGCCACCAGAGCCTGGGTTTCCCCACGCGTGAACAGGGCGCTGCCGTGGGCGCGAGGCAGCAGGCCGATATCGCAGGAAATGGGCCGTACGGTGGTCGTATCACGGCCGTCGATGCGCACCTTGTCGTCGAGGATCATGCGGCGGACCACACGCTTCTCCACCTTCCCGATCAGCCCGGAGATTTCATCCGCACGCTCAGGAAACTCTTCGGCAAGAGATTCCTTTACGGAGGTTTTAATTTCAGCCAGCGTCGCATAACGCTCTTGCTTGGTCTGGATTTTCATGGCAGCAAGAATCTTGTCGGCCGCCAGTTGATTGACTCGTTCCTCAAGCACCGAATCAACAACGGGCGAGGCAAATTCACGCTTGGCATTCCCAACCATCTCACGCAGTTTGATCTGCGCGTCGATCAGTGGCTGGAGAGACTGATGACCAAAGAAAATGGCCTCCAGCATTTCTTCCTCGGAAAGGAAGTCGGCCTCCCCTTCGACCATAATTACCGCCTCACGGGAGCCGGCGACAGTGATATCCAAGTCACTCTCTCCCATTTGCTGCAGGGTCGGGTTGGCAACGAAATTGCCGTTGACGCGACCGACGCGCACAGCGGCAATGGGACCATTGAAAGGAATATCGGAAACCTCGACGGACGCCGAGGCGGCAACAATGGCCAAGGTGTCGGGATCATTGATCAGATCAGCGGAAATAACCGTTGGCATAATCTGGGTTTCATACAAGTAACCCTTGGGGAACAACGGTCGCATGGGACGATCGATAAGTCTGCAGATGAGAGTCTCACGCTCGGACGCGCCGCGCTCACGACGGAAAAAGGACCCGGGGATCTTGCCGGCGGCGTAGAATTTTTCCTGATAGTTGACAGTCAGGGGGAAGAAATCCTGGCCTTCGCGCATTTTTCTGGCCGACACCACAGTGCACAGCACTTTGGTGTCACCGTAAGTGATGACCACGGCGCCATCGGCCTGCCGCGCCATTTTTCCGGTTTCGATCGTCAGGGGTTGTCCGTTGAATTCAATTTCTACCTTGTGATGAGCCATTCATGTTCTCCTTGCAAATACGGACGAGCGTGGTGCGTCCATTGGTTGTTCCGCGATCGCGCGGAAATGACCAAAGGAGGATGGCCCGAGACAGAACCCTCCCCAGGCGGGTGCTCTCTCCGGTCAGCCTCCTCAGTCATACAAATAACCGAAAAACAAAGGCAGCATCCTCCTTAGGGCAAGAAGGCATGCTGCCTATGATTAACGGCGAATACCGAGTTCCGAGATGATCTTGCGGTACCGTTCGACATCCTTGCTCTTGAGATAATCGAGCAGGCGTCGTCTCTGTCCGACGATTTTCAACAGACCCCGACGGGAATGATGATCCTTCTTGTGGGTCTTGAAGTGATCGGTCAGATAAGTAATGCGCTGCGAAAGCAGGGCAATCTGGACTTCGGGTGAGCCGGTGTCCTTCTCATGGGTCTTGAACTGTTCGATGATTTCCTGTTTACGTTCCGTGGCCAACACTGTGCCACCTCCTTTCCGTATTACGATATTATCCTGAATGTTCAGGGATTGTCCGCAAGCGTGAAGGTTTTCTACCACAATTGCCCAAGACCTGTAAAGCGCTAATCACGCTGCCGCGGCCTCGGGAAAAACTCTTAACAATTCAAAATCGCCGCGCTTTTCCTGTAATCTCGCCGGCGCATAGCGAGCCACCGCAAGGAGCCGCTCATCCAACACCAGGGCAATCAGTTCACCCTCGCGACACGCAGACACACCGACCTGCTCAATCAATGGCGGGATACCAACAGAGAGGCGCGCAGCACCCTCATTATCGACCCTCAATCGGGGACAATCACGTAAGATATCGACAAGTTTCAGAAACCCTGGGGCTTGTCCGGGCCGCGCATCCTCGGAAAGATCCTCCAGGGATATGCATTCATCCAGCAAGAAACTCCCCGAGCGGGTACGGCACAAACCTGTCAGATGGGCCCCCGAGCCGAGGACTTCCCCAAGGTCATGAGCAAGGGTGCGGATATAAGTACCCTTTGAACAATCAATTTCCAAATCGACAAAGGGGAGATTCAACGAGTGCAGGACAATGCGCTCAATGTACACACTACGGGCGGCACGTTCCACCTCTATCCCCTGACGCGCCAAACGGTAGAGGGGAACTCCATCTTTTTTGACAGCGGAGTACATAGGGGGAATCTGGGTGATCTCGCCGAGAAAACCCCGACAGGCGGAGACCACCTCATCCTGGGTGAGAGCGGGAACCTCACGGCGCTCGACAACCTGTCCGTCAGCATCCTGGGTGTCGGTGATCTCACCCAATTTGAGCGATGCCTGATACGTCTTGCTGCCCGCCATGAGAAATTCAACAAGTCGGGTTGCGCGCCCCACCGCGACCGGTAAAACACCTGTGGCCATGGGATCAAGGGTGCCGGTGTGGCCGACCCGGCGGGTGCGCAGAATCCGTCGAACCCGCGCAACCACGTCGTGGGATGTCATCCCGCGCGGCTTATTGACCAGCAGCAGTCCGTCCATGCCTTTAATCGGCCGCGGACCCGATATGAAGTCGGGAAAAAACAAGACCCCGGACATCTTCAAGGGAACCCTGAACTTCTGCTCCGGCCGCATTGTGGTGCCCGCCGCCACCAAGTTGTCGCGCCAGAGCACCGACATCGACGCGGCCCTTGCTGCGAAATCCGACCTTGTAAACCTCCGGGCCAATCTGACGAAACAAAATAGCCACTTCTACCCCACGAATGGAGCGGGGGTAGTTGACGAACCCATCGGTATGTTCGTGCCCGGCACCTGTGCGATGCATCATTTCATCAGTCAGCGTCAGACTGGCGAAGGAGCCACAGGGTGAAACATACAGAGTGGCCAGGGACAAGGCGAGCAGCCGTAACCTTTTCTCATCCTGACTCTCGTAGAGGCCCCCGGCGACATCCCAGGGATTGATGGCCCCCTGCTCCACCATTTCGGCGGCGATACGAAAGGCTTCGGGATCAGCATTGGAATAGCGGAAGGAACCCGTATCGGAGAGGATTGCTGTATAGATGCACAGTGCAACTTCGGGCGAAATGGTATAACCGCCGGCCTTGAGCAGGCGATAAATCAAAGCGCCGGTAGCGCTGGCCTTCTCATCAACGTAGTTGATTTCGCCAAAAGACTCTGAATAGGGATGATGGTCAATATTGATCAGTGTACGGCAAATCTCGTCGAGGGGCGCTTCGGCGCGGCGCAATTCGCCGGCGTCGAGCAGAAAGCCCAGGTCAAAAGACGCGATCCCGGCGAGATCATGAACCATCGTTTCTGCACCAGGTAGAAATTGCAGCGGCTGCGGAACCGGGTCGGCATTGAAAGCGACCACGTCCCGCCCCATTTCACGCAGGGCGTTGGCCAAGGCGAGGGTTGAGGCGATGGCATCGCCATCGGGACTGGAATGAGAGACTACCAGAATCCGGCCTGCCTGCTCAATCTTTTCCAGAATCGCCCTGATCGTCCTGTTGTTCATCTTGAATGTCCTGCAGCAGTTTGTCGATACGATTGCCATAATCGACGGAGGTGTCATAACAGAAAAGCAGGTCAGGGGTATAGCGCATGCGAAGGCGCTTCCCGAGTTCGCGGCGGATGAAGGGAGTTGAGCTCTTCAGCCCGGCCTCCGATTCGCGCCGCGCTTTTTCATCACCCATTACGGTGAAAAAAACCCGCGCCAGATGGAGATCGGGAGTGACTTCAACACTGGTGATGGTAACAAATCCGATGCGGGGATCCTTCAAGCCCTTAACCAAAAGGACGGAAATTTCTTTATGGATCTGATCCCCGACCCGATGTGAGCGCTGAAATTCCACAGCAAAGAACTCCTAAAAATGAACTATTTCGCTTTCCCGATCGCAAATCTCAGCTAAGCCGATACGCTCGATTTCTTCTTCGATACGGCTGAACACGGACTCGACGGCCGAGGCATCCTGCGCGACCACAGCCACTCCGATCTGAGACCGTTGCCAGAGATCCTGGTGACCAACTTCCGCAGCGGATATGGGAAAGCGTTCGCGGCAGCGGCCCAAGATCTTACGCACAATGCCGCGTTTTTCCTTGA
This sequence comes from Geoalkalibacter ferrihydriticus DSM 17813, assembly GCF_000820505.1. NCBI lineage: Bacteria > Pseudomonadati > Thermodesulfobacteriota > Desulfuromonadia > Desulfuromonadales > Geoalkalibacteraceae > Geoalkalibacter > Geoalkalibacter ferrihydriticus. The sequence continues at coordinate 99,917 of NZ_JWJD01000002.1, forward strand.
GGTTCTGCGGCGCATGCAGAACCAATTCAAATCTGGCAATCCCGACAACCATGCGGCACCTGGCGCGAATCAGAGTTACAGCAGGGTTTTGGTGGCTTCCATTTCGTAGGCCTCAATAATGTCGCCGATTTTAAGATCGCTGAAGTTTTCTAGGCTGATACCGCATTCATAACCCGTTGCGACCTCACGAACATCATCCTTGAAGCGACGCAGCGAGGAGAGCTTGCCCTCCCAGACGACGACGCTGTCGCGAACCAGACGAGCTTTCGCGTTACGCACGATTTTGCCATCAAGGACATAACAACCTGCGATGAGCCCGATTTTGGGAACAGAGAAGGTTTCGCGAACTTCGGCGCGCCCCAGGCCTTTTTCTTTCATGGTCGGAGCGAGCAGTCCCTCCATGGCATTTTTAATATCGGCGACTGCGTCATAGATAATGTTGTACAGGCGAATATCGACCCCTTCGCTTTCGGCCAGTTGAGCGGCCTTGGGCTCGGGGCGCACATTGAAGCCGAGGACCACGGCATCGGACGCTGCTGCGAGATTGATATCGCTCTCGATGATACCGCCGACTCCGGTGTGAATGACCACGAGGCGACAGGCGTCGGTGGAAAGCTTGACCAAGGCGTCCTTGACGGCTTCAACCGAGCCCTGAACATCGCCCTTGATGACCACCTTGAGTTCCTTGACATCGCCTTCTTGAATTTTGGCGAACAACTGTTCGAGGGAAATCTTGCTGGTTTTGGCCAGTTCGACTTCACGCAGCTTCTGCTGGCGGTGTTGAGCCACGTCCTTGGCTTTCTTTTCGTCCTCGACGGCGTGAAGCAGATCGCCGGCATCAGGCACCCCGCTGAGACCCGTCACCTCGACCGGCATCGACGGTCCCGCCTCTTCGACACGATTGCCGCGGTCATCGACCATGCTGCGAACACGACCGTAAAAGACCCCGCTGACAATGGGATCGCCGATGCGCAAAGTACCATCCTGAACAAGAACGGAGGCCACAGGACCACGGCCTTTATCCAACCGTGCTTCGACGATGATGCCACGGCTGCGCTTGTTGGGGTTGGCCTTGAGTTCAAGAACCTCGGCCTGCAGAAGTACCATTTCGAGCAACTGGTCGATGTTGAGATGTTCCTTGGCCGACACTTCGGCAAAGATCGTCTCGCCGCCCCAATCTTCAGGCACCAAACCAAACTCTGTCAGCTCCTGCTTGACACGCTCGGGGTTGGCATCCGGTTTGTCCATCTTGTTGATGGCCACCACGATGGGTACCTCGGCGGCCTTGGCATGATTGATCGCCTCCTTGGTTTGAGGCATAACACCGTCGTCAGCCGCCACCACGAGAACCACAATATCAGTGGCCTTGGCGCCACGGGCACGCATGGCGGTAAACGCCTCATGGCCGGGCGTATCGAGGAAGGTGATCTTGCGTCCGTCGAGCTCGACATAATAGGCCCCGATATGCTGGGTAATCCCGCCGGCCTCACCGGCCGTGACGTTGGCGGCGCGGATGGCGTCAAGCAGACTGGTTTTGCCATGATCGACGTGACCCATGACGGTAACCACCGGGGGCCGGGGCTCAAGATCTTCAGGAGCCTCATCACCCTCCTTGAGGGCGGGAATTTCCTCCAAAATCGTCGTCTCGTCAAATGCGACGTTTTCGACCTCATAATTATATTCGGAGGCCAAGAGGGCGGCGGTATCAAAATCCAGCGGGTGATTGATGGTCACCATGCTGCCTTGCTGCATCAGCTCGCGGATCAGTTCGTTGGCCTTGATGCCCATTCGTTTGGCGAGTTCACCGACAGTGATGGAATCGGTAATGCGAATGACACGCTTGATCGCCTTGGAGATGGTCACTTCAGTCTTCTTGATTTGCTTGGCACCTTTTTTCGGCCGACGCATCCGCCCGCTACGATCAGGCTCGAAAACCTCAAGATTGCGCCCTTTACGCGCGGGACGCCCACCGGTTGGCTCACTACCCGGAGAATCATAGCCACCGCGGCTCTTTTTGTTTTTCTTGCCGCCGCGCACTTCCTTGGGGGTAAATACCTCGTCAGGCGCCGCAGCAGGGGTGAAGGAGGGACGCCCCTTACCCGCGGGAGCAGGACGACCGGCAGGCGCAGGACGACCAGCCGGGGCGGGACGACCTGTAGGCGCAGGACGACCTTCGGTAGGCGCGCGGCCTCCAGGAGCGGGACGCGCACCGGCAGGCCGGGAAGCAGGACCTTCACGACGCGCAGGCGCACGTTCGCGGCGCTGGGACTCTTCAGTACGACCGGGAGGACTTGAAAGGCGCGAGAGATCCACGCGCCCAAGGACCTTGGCTCGACCGGGAGTCGCCTTTTCTTCACGCCGTTCGGGACGAGGCGTCGGTTTTGCGGCAGCGGGTTTTTCCGTTGGAGTTTCTTCGGCGGAGACTTCTTGCTTCTCGACCTTGTCCGTTGTCGTAGGCGGCTCTTCAGCGGCAGGAGGTTCGGCCACAGGCGCCTCTGTCCTGGCAGGAGATGGGATGTCGACGGGCTCTTCGACGGGGGGTGGCGACTTGGGGCGCGCCGCTTCCTCTTGAGGCGCGCGTGCGGCAACGGGCGCTTCGGTCTTAACCGGCTCCTCTTTCACGCTTTCTGCAGCAGCAACCGGCTCCTCAGCGGCCTCGGCGGGGACTTCACGGCGGCGACGGCGAATGATGCCGGGCTTGACACGCTCTTCCTCGATCTGAGCCACAACAGGAGCGCTAGCCGCTTCCAGCTTTTTCAGATCGCCTTCTTCAAGAACACTCATGTGGTTGGCCACGGAGACTCCCGCCGCATCGAGTTTCTCAAGAAGTTCCTTGCTTTCCAGCCCCATCTGTTTGGCCAGTTCAAAAACCCGTGTTTTTCCCATTAAATCTCCCCTACGAATCGCTCGTATCGCGCAAGCCCCTCCTGAAGGGCCATTGCCAGTTTTCCTTGCTTGACTCCGATGACGCTACGCTCTTCGCGTCCCATACAACGGCCGAGGGATTGTTTCTCACCCCAGGTGTAAAGAGGAACGCCAAAAGCCTGAGTCCTGCGTCGAATTTTTTCCAGAACACCTTCGGAAATATCTCGGGCGACAATGACCAAGGCCAGCCCCCCCTCTTTTTCCAAAGCTGAAAGCACTAGATTGCCACCGCCGAGGGCAAATCCGGCTTTGCGTACCATGCCGAGCAGATTATCAACCTTTTCCGCCAATTGCCGCTCAAGCTCTGCGGCCAAAACCGGTTCGACAGTCGCCTGATTGCGTCCACGAAAAGCGCGGCGGAACTGCTCACGACGCACCGCCTCGCGCAGACACTTGCGGCTCACACAGGTATAGGCGCCACGCCCCGGCAGTTTCTGCCGAAAATCGACCGTCACTTGACCATCGGCTGCAAGAACATAGCGAACAAGAGAACTTTTGTCCAGAGCCTTGCGACAGCCAAGGCAGCTCCGTTGTGCTCCGTTGCGCTCAGGCATCACTCCTTGTCTCTGTCCTCCGGTACAACCTCCACGTCGGCGTCGGACGCATCCCCCGCTTCCGCCAAGAGTTCGGAATCCGGTGTTTCAAGAAGCTCTTCAGCTTCTCCGAGAGCCGGCGCTTCGTCCAAACCTTCGACATCGAGGTCGCCTTCAGCTTCAGCAGCCTCCTGAGCTTCCGCCTCCTCGGCGCGAGATTCGCTCTTAATGTCAATCTTCCACCCCGTCAGGCGCGCGGCCAGGCGTACGTTCTGCCCTTTTTTGCCGATCGCCAGGGACAACTGGTCGTCGGGCACAATGATTTCGAGCGCTTTCTCCTCACTGTCGACATAAACCCGAGTCACTTCGGCCGGAGCAATGGCCGCGCAAGCGAAGCGCCCGATGTCCATGGTCCAGGGAATGATATCGATTTTCTCTCCGCGCAACTCCGAAACGACATTCTGTACGCGCGAACCGCGCATGCCAACACACGCCCCGACGGGATCGATATCAGGGTCGTGAGAAACCACGGCGATTTTAGCGCGACTCCCAGGCTCACGCGAACAAGCTTTAATCTCAACCAATCCTTCGCTGATCTCGGGAACCTCAACCTTGAACAACTCAACCACAAGCCCCGGATGGGTGCGCGAAAGAATGACTTGCGGCCCCTTGGGAGAGAGCTTGACATCGGCAATATAGGCCCGCACCCGGTCACCCTGGCGGTAAGTTTCGCGCGGCACCTGCTCCCGGTGGGGCAGCAATGCTTCGGCACGACCGAGATCGACGATGAGGTCGCCGCGCTCGTAGCGTCGCACGATACCATTGACTAACTCACCAAGCCGATCCTTGAATTCATTATAGACCCATTCACGTTCGGCCTCGCGAACCTTCTGAATGATAACCTGCTTTGCGGTCTGAGCGGCAATGCGGCTGAAACTTCCCGAGTCGAGCTGCATGCCGAGCGAGTCGCCGATCTCCACGTCTGGATCGGCTTCGCGCGCCTCGTCAAGACCGATCTCCTTATAGCTATCCTGGACTTCCTCGACAACGGTCACGAATTCGAACAATTCGACTTCGCCGATTTCATCGTTGTAGTGGGCCTCAAGGTCGCGCGTATTGCGATACTTCTTGTTGGCCGCGGACAAAACCGCTGACTCCAGAGCTTCAACCAGTATAGCCCGGTCGATTCCCTTATCCTTGACGACCTGATCGATGATGTGGTTGAGATTGGTCAACTCATCCCCCTGTCTTACCTGCTGAGATGGGCGTCAACACCGCCCATGTGCTGTTATTGCGTATGCCTGACGCGGTCGACGGGCGCCTGAGCCCGAACCGCTTCAACTAGAAGTCGAATTCCGGATCGAGATGCGCCTTGGCAACGGCGTCAAGTGGAATCTCGACGACCCCGCCCTTTTTGTCGAGTTGGCGCAACCTGACACAGCCCTGCTCCAACCCGAGAAGCTCGCCCGAAAAAGTTTTGCGCAAATGGTTGCGCCCATCCGGATCCATTTTCTCAAAGGTTTTGACCTTGACCCGTTCGCCCCGAAAGCGTTCGAAGTCTTCGGCACCCTTTAACGGTCGATCAAGCCCCGGAGAACTGACTTCGAGATGATAGGCGCGATGGATGAAATCATCAACATCCAGCGCCAGACTGATTTCGCGGCTGAAAGAAGCACAATCGTCAAGCAACAGACCACCGGGCTTATCGATGAAGAAGCGCAACACCCAGCCCTGTCCTTCGCGCTTGAATTCAAGGTCAACCAATTCGAAGCCGAGGTCTTGCAAAATGGGGCGAGAAAGCTCCCTGACCTGGTCGACAACGGAGGCGTCGTTCACGAAAATAAACTCCGGAAAAATAAAAAAAGTGAGCTGAAAGCCCACTTTGTAGTGAACGAATAAAACTGAACTACTTAACTAACACGGGAACCACGGAAATGCAAGTCCAAAATCAACAGACCTTTCCTCTCCCACGCCTCTGGGCAGGCCTTACACAGGCGATTCTAACCGGTTTGCAGACAGGTAAGGCTCTCAAGGTGATAGGTCTGAGGAAAGAGATCAATACCGCGCGCACCAGTCACTCGATAGCCATTATGTACCAGCGGTTTGAGATCGCGAACGAGTGTTGCCGGGTCGCAAGACACATAGAGAATGCGCGCCGGCCGCAAACGCAGCAACTCGGGCACGATATCCCGGGCACCGGCACGAGGCGGATCAAGCACGACCAGATCGAAGCGTTCCGTGCGTAAGTCATGGGTCAATGCCCGCAGAGCAGGACGGCTCAAAAAACGTGCTGACAAACCGTTTGCGACAGCATTGCGCTCGGCCTGCACGATGGCTGGGGAAAAATCTTCCACACCGACCACTTCGGCACCGGCCAGGGCAAGCGGCAGAGAGAAGTTTCCCATACCGCAATAAAGATCGAGAATCCGTTTACCGGACAACTCCCCCGCGGCATGCAGCAGCGCATCAACCAGGCGGCGGTTCTGTGCCAGATTGACCTGGGCGAAACCTCCTATGGCATAAGCCAGTCGCAAAGAGGACTGAGGCAGCGGATGGATATACAACTCTTCGGGCCCCTGAACCTCGGCCAGGGTATCCTTGCGGCCCCGTTGCAGGTACAAAGCCATGCCCTGTTCACGCACCCGGGGAGCGAGATAGTCCGCCAGGGGTTGCGGATCCGCGGCCAGACAGTGCACAACTGCGGCAAGATGTCCTTCGTCGTCCACGGCCAGATCGACCTGGGGAATGGCGTCCGGACAGGGCGAAGCGGGCAGCCAGGTTCGAAACAGGGTCAGGGCCCGGTTGATTTCGGGGGCGGCGATGGGACAAGCGGCGACATCGATGACAAAATGACTGCCACGGCGATAAAAACCCATGACGAAACCAGTCGGAGTTTGGCGGCACTTGAACTGCACCCGGCTGCGGTATCCCCATTCATCTTCGGCCGCCAACAGCGGTTTTACGAGATCAGCGGAAACGCCTGCCTGACGACTGAGAAAATCAGCGATTATCCGGTCCTTCCAATAAACCTGGCGTGTATAGAGCAAATGTTGCCACTGGCAACCGCCGCAGCGGCCGAAAACCGGACAGGGGGCCACCCGGCGCTCGGAGGACGGTTGCAGCAGCGTGATGAGTTCACCTTCAATGAATTGTTTTTTCTCGCGAATAGTGCGAAAGCGCAGCACATCACCGGGGGCGGCGCCCGCCACGAACACGACCTTGCCCTCCAGTCGCCCGACCCCGCTGCCGCCATAGGCAAGCGCCTCTATGCGCACCTCTGCTTCTCTCAGCATAGGGCGCGCAGATGCCGACCCGCCTGGTGCCGCTGCGCCTGAAGGCGACGCAGCATACGCACCGGATAGTCGGGGCGCTGCATATAAGCCAGGGTAGTTGTGGTAAAGGAGTCCCAGAGAGCGCCCCTAACCGCCTCCAGAGTGTCGCCGGCCACACCCATGCGCTCCAGGCGAACAATGCTGCGGGCTTCCTCGCCAAAAACCGCCTGGGCCGCAGCCAATGCTTGGGTCGGATCAACTTCGCCGGCAAACAATGCCGCCTCCAGCGGCAAACGGCAGCTCACCTCGAGGACGACCTTATGGTAGTCACCGAAGTAGCGGCGACTCAGGTCGCGAACTTCGATAATCAGACGATTAGCTAAAGTCTGGTGAAAAAACAGTGTATCCCGACTCATGACACCTTCTCGCTTTCCTGCTCCCGATCCGCAAGGCAGCGGCGCTGCCCCTCAATAAAGTCGATTCGCCTCCACAATCCACGCAGAATCCGGACCTCGCGTTCATTGAGTCCGGCCCGTCCGAATATGCGGCGAAAACTACGCAAAATATGATCAGGATTGTCCGGGTTGAGAAACTCGATGTCGAGCAGAGTTTGCCGCATGTGACCGAACATGCCTTCCACATCCTCGCTGGGGGCAAGCTTTTTTCTCCCCGCAACCCGCCCCGCCGCGACCTCGCGACGCAGAACCCGCACGGTATCGTACAGGCACAGAGCTACCGCCTGGGCAAGATTCATGGACGGCAGCTCATCACTGGTGGGGATGGTGATGAAGCGCTGACAGAGATCCAACTCGGCAGTGAGCAGGCCGCGATCCTCGCGACCGAAGACCAGTGCGACCCGGCCCTCTTGCGTCAAGGGCAGGAAAAATTCGGCAGCCTCGTCGGGATGCAGAAAGTCTTCCCGGTATTTGCCGAAGCGCCGGGTGGTGCCCAGCACCAAGCGGCAATCGCTCAGAGCCGCTTCCAGGCTCTCGTAAATCCCGGCCTGCTCAAGCACCGCGGTGGCCTTCACCGCCATTTGCCGTGCTTCGTGGGTAAGGTGATCGGTCTGCGGGCATACCAGGCGCAGATCATTAAAGCCGAAATTCATCATGGCTCGGCATACCGAACCGATGTTGCGATCGCCCTGGGGCTCGACCAATACAACAGAGATATTTTGCGGATCAGGATTCATAGGGAGAAAAAGCACTTCCGAAAAAAATAATGGGACGCAGATTGACAGGACCGAATCGGGATGGGCAGGATCAACCCTGATCTAGCGTCAGGAAAGATCTGCCAGGATCCGGAATTTTCCGCCTGTATCTGCGTCCGAATTTATTCACTGCCAGGCTAATACAAATCACCCAACACATGCTGCACGATGGCGGCACCCACGATGGCTGCGGTTTCAGTGCGCAAAATACGCGGCCCGAGCGAAACGGGCAACATGTCCAAGGCGCGCATTTCAGTGAATTCGTCGGCGCTGAAACCACCTTCGGGACCAACCATCAAAGCCAGGCGCCGCGGTCGCTCACCATTGAGGGCTTCACGCAGGGACCAGGTGGCGCTGCCTTCGTAAAAGAAAAAGCGCAGATCGGCATGGTGTGCCTCATACAGGGCGGCATCCCAGGAATGAAAAGCCAGCAGCTCTGGAATCATGCCTCGCCGGCACTGCTTGGCCGCCTTGAGCACAACTTCGGGCCAACGATGGGATTTTTTCTGTCCAACATCGCGCTCCTGCTGGGTAATGGAGCGGCTGGATTCAAAAGGAACGATGCGCGCCACACCGATTTCGGTGAGTTTCTGTAAAATAAGCTCGAAACGCTCGCGCTGCGGGAGTGCCTGATAGACTTCGATACGCACGGGACTTTCCGGCGCCCGCTCGAGTTCTTCAAAGGGCAGCAGCACAGCATGTGCGTCATCGTATTCCAGAATCCGGGCGCGAAACCCCCGGCCTGCGGCATCTTCAACGGTGAGGGCTTCACCGCGACGCGGACGCCAGCAGTCAAGGGCGTGGCGCGCAACGCCTTCGATCGAAACCGGCTGGCCTAATTGCGCGGAAACGCCAAGTTGAACGCGCGTGGCCGCGCCGCCGCCATTAACGCATGCGGGGGGCAAGGCCGGCCTCCCGGTAAGCGGCAAAGCGTCGTCGTGAAGCCTGCAGCAGATTCTCGTCGTAGCTTTCGGCAAAGTCGATGACCTGGTCGAAGCTGCGGACAAAATTCAACGAAGTCGGCTTGCCCTGGATCAGAATGCGCGCGCCGTTGCCGTTGCGCTCCTCGGTGGCGATGACCACCGGTTCGTCCAGGCAATCGACGGCACCATTGTCGAAACAGTGTGGAACAAACGTGCCCTTGCGCCAGGTCCACATGAAACGATCCAGGGTGACGCCCTGGTTATCGTCATGAACGGTGATCAGAACGCGCTGTCCCTGAGCGAAAAACTCTTCCGCGAGTTCGCACAGATAGCGGGCTTTTTCAGGCTTCTTAAGTTTGATGAATTCAATAACCGGGGCCGCCATGAAATTCAAAAGCCCTTCATCGTTCAGCGACAAAGGCGGCGCCACGCCTCATCGCTTCGACATTCAGAGGGATGAAACGATGATTGCGCTCGGGCAGCACCTCGCGCAAAGCCTGCTCCATGGAGGCAACCGTCAGCGCGCCTGTTTTAAGCGCCCAGGCACCGGCGGCGACCATATTCACCAGTCGCGCGTCGCCGACCTCCAGAGCCACCTCGTTCATGGGAATTGCGAGCACCTCGACGTCGCCGGACCGCGGCAGAGCGCCATCAACCAGAGAAGTGTTGACCAGGGCAAAACCACCGGAGCGAATGCGGGCAAAGTATTTGTCCAGGGATAACTGATTGAGCAGAATCGCAGCTTGCGGCCGCCCAACCACCGGTGAGCCGACTTCCTCAGCGCTGATCACCACCGTGCAGGTGGCCGCGCCGCCACGCTTCTCCACGCCGTAGGCCGGAAAATAAGAAACGTTTTTCCCCTCGCGAATCGCGGCACAGGCGAGCAGATTGCCCAGCAGAAGCACCCCCTGCCCACCGAATCCGGCAATAAAGACATCAAGATTCATTTCGCCCCCGTCCCAGGCGCATCGAGTGCCCAGTCCTTGAACGTGCCCAGGGGAAAGCACGGAATCATCTCCGTGGCGATCCGCTCATTGGCCTCCAGGGGACTCACCCCCCAGTTGGTGGGACAGGTCGAAAGAATTTCCACAAAAGAGAAGCCACGGCCCTCGATCTGAGTCTGGAAAGCCTTGCGCACCGCCTTGCCGGCAGCAAGAACATTGCGCGGCGTGTTGACCGCAACCCGGGCACTATAGGAGGTTCCATCGAGTTGGGTAAGCAACTCAGCCATGCGAATAGGACGACCATCATTGGCGATATCCCGACCATAGGGTGAGGTCGAGGTCTTCTGCCCCGGCAGAGTGGTCGGGGCCATCTGGCCGCCGGTCATGCCGTAAGTGCTGTTGTTGACGAATATCACCGTCATGCCTTCGCCGCGATTGGCGGCATGAATAATTTCGCTGGTTCCGATAGCCGCCAGGTCGCCGTCGCCCTGATAAGTGAAAACGATGCGATCAGGCAGCGCGCGCTTGACCCCGGTGGCCACCGCCGGTGCCCGGCCGTGAGGCGCTTCGACCACGTCGATATCGAAATACTCGTAGAGAAAGACACTGCAACCCACGGAGGCCACGCCGATGGTGCGTGCCTGAACTGCAAAATGATCCAGAGCTTCGGCAACCAGGCGATGAACGGTGCCATGCTGGCAGCCCGGGCAGAAGTGGGTGACGACCTTCTTGAGAGAGCGAGGCGCGGTAAACACCGGCGTATCAACCTTGGTCATGCGCTTCTCCCATGGTGCCTTTCGATCTGTTCGCACAATTCTTCCGGAGTCGGCAACGAACCGGCCCCAGGCGGGCGACCATAAAAAAACACCTCTGCATCGCGCGCCGCGCTCAGGCGCACATCCTCAACCATCTGCCCGGTATTGAGTTCAAAACACAGCACCTTCTTGACCACCCCAGTTGCCTTGAAGAACGCCTTTTGCGGAAAAGGGAACAACGTAATCGGCCGGATCATGCCAACCTTCAAGCCTCCTTCGCGTGCCATGCGCACGGCGCTTCTGGCGATGCGGGCAGTGACCCCGAAAGCGGTGACGATCAGCTCGGCATCATCCAGGTACAAGGCTTCCCAGCGCGATTCGCGCTCCTGCAACAATTGATAGCGGTGGTACAGCTTCCAGTTGTGCGCTTCAAGTTCCCCGTCGCCGAGAAAAAGGGATTTGACGATGCGTTGTTCGGAACGAGAGCCTTTGCCTGACACCACCCAATCCTTGGCGGGCAGTTCGATCTGCGGACGAGGATGGGGGACCAGCGCCTCTTTCATCTGGCCGATGACCGAATCACCGAGAAGCATGGCAGGCATTCGATAAAGATCAGAGAGATCAAAGGCGAGCATGGCCAGATCGTACATTTCCTGCACCGAATGAGGTGCGAGTACGATCAGGCGATAGCCGCCATGACCGCCGCCCTTGACCGCCTGAAAGTAATCGGCCTGCGAGGCATCGATACCGCCGAGACCCGGGCCGGAGCGACAGATATTGACCACCAGGCCGGGCAGTTCGCTGCCGGCCATGTAGGAGAGGCCCTCCTGCTTGAGAGAAATGCCGGGACTCGATGAGGAGGTCATGGCGCGCATGCCGCAGGCGCTGGCACCGAGCAGCATGTTGATGGAGGCAATTTCGCTTTCGGCCTGAATAAAGGTGCCGCCCAGGCGAGGCAACTCACGGGCCATGTACTCAGGGATGTCGCTCTGGGGAGTAATGGGATAGCCGAAATAAAAACGGCAACCGGCGGCCAGAGCGCCCATGGCGACGGCCTCATTGCCTTTGACGAACAGACGCTGATCCAACGGCGTGACTCCTGACGGGGCGTTATTCGGATTTTTTTTTGCGAAACACGCTGATGGCCAGATCCGGACACATCTGCGCGCACAGCGCACAGGACGTGCACCGATCCTGCTTGTCAGAGCTCAATTCAACGGGAAAAAACCCCTGACGGCTGATTGTGCGCCGCAACTGCAGAAGACCATGTGGGCAGGCTGCGGTGCACAGGGCGCATCCCTTACATCTCAATTCATCAATGACGACTTTGGCCATACCTGTATTCCGCTAAAAAAGGCGATTGCGCCCCTTGTTCGGGCAGAAATTCTAATCTTACAGAACTCCTCCCACAGCGTCAACTTGCCCCACGAATCATTCGCTCAAACAACCGCCAACCCTCGGCCACATGGACTCCGGAAGCCTTGGCCGCCGCCTCGCTGTAGACGTGGGTATCACTGGCCTGCCGCCTCACAGCGGTGGAGTCGAACAAGGCAAAAGGCACCGGCTGGTCCGTATGGGTTTTCTTGCGCACCGGAGTGGCGTGATCGGGCAGCACCAGAATCCGATGAGGTCCGAGCGCTTCAAGTCCGGCACGCACGGGCCCGACAACCTCGTGGTCAAAGGATTCGATTGCTCGTATCTTTTCGTCGAGCAACCCACTGTGGGCGGCCTCATCGGGCGCCTCCACATGCAAATAGACAAAATCGCGCGTCTTGAGCGCCTCCAAGGCGTATTCGGCCTTGCCACGATAATTGGTGTCGAGATAGCCGGTGGCGCCGGGCACCTTTATGACTTCGAGGCCTGCATAAATTCCGATGCCCTTAATCAGATCAACCGCGGCCACAACCGCCCCGCTCAGATTGAAACGCTCCTGCAGGGTTGCCATGCGCGGCGCCTTGCCGTGGCCCCAGAGCCAGATGGAGTTGGCCGGAACCTTGCGTTCTTTTTCGCGACGAACGTTGACCGGATGATTGTTCAACAGCATCTGCGCGGAATTCATCAGATGGATGAGCTCAGCGGCGCCTTCGCCTCGGGGCAGGTGGTTTTCCACGCTCTGTCCACTAAGGTCGTGGGGCGGCGTGAAGCTCATCTGGTCGCGCCCGCCGCGCCACACCATGAGATGCCGATAGGAAACTCCGGCATGGAACTCGAAAGGCCCGCCGCCCAATTCTTCTTCCAATAACTGGATCAGTTCACGCGCCTCGGCGGTGGAAATGTGACCTGCGGAAAAATCCTCCATATAGAGCTTGCCGTAATGGGGTGTCAGGCACACCAGGTTGAGACGAAAAGCGACATCGTCCACATCCAGATGAATCCCCATACTGGCCGCCTCCAGAGGCGAACGGCCGCTGTAGCAAGTCGCCGGGTCATAACCGAAAACGCTCAGGTTGGCGACGTCGCTGCCCGGGTGAAAGCCAGGCGGCACGGTCTGCACCAATCCGAGCTCACCCGCCCCGGCCAGGGCGTCCATGTTAGGGGTTTGGGCGACTTCCAGCGGTGTGCGTCCACCCAATTCGGAAATCGGCTCATCGGACATGCCGTCACCGAGCAGAATGATGTATTTCATGAAAACCTCAAAAAATGATGGACAGAAACCCTCATGGGACACGGATCAAACCTGATCAAAGCCGATCAGGCTATGTCAAACTCAAAAACATAGGCCAAACATTGAAAAATAACCACAATTGCGTCTCCACCAAAATTTGGATCAATATTTCAGTAGTCGGCATTGCCGTCTCTGATCCGCCTTTATCAGATTCGATCCGTGGCCTATGTTTTTAGTTTGGTTTTTGACTTTGCGCCTATCCCCGCGGATGATACTGCTCGTGAAGCCGGCGCAGGCGCTCGCGGGTCACGTGCGTGTAAATCTGCGTGGTGGAGATATCCGCATGGCCGAGCATGGCCTGAACCGCCCTGAGATCGGCGCCATTTTCCAGCAGATGGGTCGCAAACGAATGACGAAGGGTATGCGGCGTAATGTTTTTTCGGATTCCCGCCTGTAGCGCACGGCGCTTAATAATCTTCCAGAACCCCTGGCGTGTCAACCCATTGCCTGACCGATTGAGAAACAGATGGAGGCTCGCAGCCTTTTTTCCCAGCAGCGGTCTGCCTTCGCGCAGATAGACATCAAGCTCCGACAGGGCGGTTTCTCCGACCGGCACGAGCCGCTCCTTGCGCCCCTTGCCCAGAGTGCGCACGCATCCCATCAAGACCTGGACGTCGCCCAGCCTCAGTCCTACCAGTTCGGACACCCTCAGGCCGGTGGCGTAGAGTAATTCCAGCATGGCCCTGTCACGCAGTCCCATAGGCGTCGGTTCCACCGGTGCCGCGAGCAGTCGCTCCACCTCGCGGGGTGAAAGGGTATCGGGCAGCGACTGCATCAGGCGCATGGACTCAATGCGGTCGGCGGGATTGGCGACGGCGATTTTTTCAGCCACCATGAATTTATGAAAGGTACGTACCGCCACCAGGGAGCGCGCGCGGCTGCGCGGTGCCAGTCCGGCGTTTTTCAAGGCGCCGAGAAACCCCAAAACATGCGTTGCGCTTATATCCGCAACCGCTGCCACCTCATGCTTCTCGAGAAAATCGAGATAGCGTGTCAGATCGCGACCGTAGGCTTCCAGGGTATTGACGGCCAGGCCGCGCTCCACCGTCAGGTAGTTCATGAAGTGATCGAGGTATTGCTCCATAAATTCGTGCCTTTTTGAAACTTTATGTCAGCCATCATCCAGGCAGGTCAGCAGCCGCTGTTTGATCTCGGCAATTTTCTCCTCCTGCACGATTTTCTGGCAGAAGATATCCTGAACATAGAAAACGTCGGCCGCCTGATCAACCTTGGTGGAAATTTTCGCGACGCCGATGTAAAGACCCAAATCCTTGAGGGTCTTGGTAATGGTGTAAAGCAAACCAACCTTGTCGTGCGCAAACACATCAATAACCGTGTACTGCGCCGAGATCTCATTGCTCACATCCACCCGATTGGGAAATCGCGGCCGCGGTCGCTCGGTCATGAACGCCGGGGGGCGACGCTTGGCCACCAATTCACCGACCTGCGCCCGACCTTCGAAAACTGCCGTTAACTCCTCCTCGACCCGCTGCCACTTTTGTGGATTTTCAATCGAGCCGCCGCTGCTTGCCACCTGCAGGATATCAAGCGCCTCGCCGTTGCTGCGGGTGTGAATCTGGGCACCGAGGATATTGATTCCATTGGCGGCCATGACTCCAGTGATCTTGGAAAAAAGTCCGGGGATATCGAGGGTCGAGATAGTCACCTCGGAAAATCCACGCCTGGTTTCGTGTTCGACGTGCAGAGCCAGAGTTCTTTTACCGCGCCCGAGGGAGAGCCGCAGATGTTCAACGATCTCAGCGGAGCGATAACTCATGAGGTAGCGGGGACTCAGGGCGCGCAATTGCTCGCGCACCATGCGCGGGTCGAATTCTTCGGTCAGCGCTTCAAGAACATTGCGTTTGCGCTTGCGCAATTTTTCCGAACGCTTTTCCAATTCGAAGTCGCCCTTTTCGAGCACCTGGTAGGTCTTTTCGTAGAGTTCCTGGAGCAGCATCCCCTTCCAGTCGTTCCACACGTCGGGCCCTACCGCCTTGAGGTCGGCAAAGGTCAGCAGATAAAGCATTTTGAGATTTTCGCTCATGCCCATGCTGCGAGCGAACTGCAGGATAAGATCCTCATCGTGCAGATCGCGACGCTGGGAGATATGTGTCATGTCCAGGTGATGACGCACCAGAAATTCAAGGCGCCGACTGTCTTCGCGGTTGAGACCGAAGCGCCGGGCGATGGTCGGCATCATATCGGCACCCTTGTTGGAATGGTCTTTCCCCTCCCCCTTGCCGATATCATGGAACAGCACGGCAAGCAGAAGCAGTTCGGGTTTTTCGATATCGCCGGCCAGACCGGTGAGCACCGGATGCTTGTCGCGATAAAGCCCGGCGCGCAGTTTGAGAACCTCCTCTACGGCAAAGATGGAATGGGTATCCACCGTATAGGTGTGGTAAAGGTCATGCTGAACCTTGCAGAAAATACGGCCGAATTCGGGAATGTAGCGATTGAGGAACTGCAGATGGTGCATCACGCGCAAGGTTTTGCCGACATCGCGGGGAGAACGCAGAATTTCGAAGAACATCTCGTTCATCGTCCGATCGCGACGCACCTTGTCGTTAATCAGCCCCAGATTGTCGCGAATCAGGCCTTTGAGTTCCAGACTCAAGGGCGCCTGATGGCGCTGCGCCAGGAAAAAAGCACGCATGATCATTGGTGGATCCCGCCGAAAAATCTCAGGACCGGAAACGCGCAGTTCCCCGCGCAGAATATAGAACCCCGCCTCGATCTGGCGGCGCGTCAGATAACCCAGAGCATGCGTCGAAGGTTTCTCCTGCTGCGTGATGCGGGCGATGAGGGAGGAAGAAAGATGCTCCACCCGGGTGGCATGATAGTAATAATCCTGCATGAACTGTTCAACAGCCAAACCCTTGCGGCTGTTCTGGTAGCCCAGAAATTCAGCGATTTTTTCCTGATGATTGAATTGCATCTGGTCGCTTTTGCGGGTCGTCAGGTAATGGAGTTCGTTGCGGATGCGCCAGAGATAGTCTAAGGCGTCTTCAAATTCCTGCCGCTCACGCTCGGAAATCACCCCCCTGATCACCAGATCCTTGAGGTTGTGGGCCTTGTACTTGACTTGGGCGACCCAAAGGGCTGAATGCAGATCCCGCAATCCGCCCTCACCCTCCTTGATATTGGGCTCAAGAAGGTACACCGAGCTGCCGTATTTTTGCAGCCGCTTATCGTTTTCTTCAATTTTCGCGCGGATAAATGCCTGACTATTGCGCCCGAAAACGACGGTGAGTACCTCTTTGCGATATCCCTCGTAAAGTGTCGCGTCGCCGGCAAGGTAGCGTGAATCAAGCAGGGCGGTACGCGCTGTAACATCCTTCTCGACAATGTCGAGGCAGTCTTGTTGAGTGCGTACGCTATAGCCGACATCGAGACCCAGATCCCAGAGCAGATACAGCATGCGCTCGGAAACTTTCTCGGCATAGGCCCGGTCACGGCCGCTGTAGTAAAACATGATGTCGATATCAGAGCGCGGGTTGAGTTCAAGACGCCCATATCCACCCAGGGCGATCAGGGTGCACTTGCCAAAGCGCCCCTGGTTGAGATCAGCGGCTACCGCCTCAAACAGCGTCGTGATGAGCACATCGAACATGTGCGTGGTATCGGCAACCACCCGACGCCCGCCGGCACCGGCCTGATGCAATTCGCGGATGATTTTCTGGTAATGATCCAGATAGTCGCGGGCTGCCTGTAGAAGATGCGGGCGCTGGTGGTCAAAATCCGCGGGCCCCTCAAGGGGCAATGAGATGGGGAAAAAGGGTTCCGTATGAATCGCAGTCGCCTGACAAATCATGAACAAATATCCAAAGCAGCAAAGGTTTTCGAATCAGACTCCTGGAAAAATCACCGCTGTGCAAGCAAATTGAGGGCGACTCCGTAATTGCGCACCGCCCGCGCAATGGCCTGCGCACTGCGTTCCTGGAAGCGACGATCAATCAGAAGAGCCTCCTCGCGCGGATTGCTGATAAAAGCGACCTCCACCAGCACCGAGGGCATGGTGGCACCCAGAAGCACGAAGAAGGGTCCCTGGCGCACCCCCAGATCCCGGACGTTGGAATAGTTGCGACTCAGATCCGCAACCAGGGCCTTTTGAATTTCCGTCGCCAATCGGCTCGATTCGTTTATCTTCGAGTTGGCCATGAGGTCAAAAAGAATCGCCTCCAGGTCGCCCAACTCCTTGAGAGTCATGCCGTTTTCTCGAGCTGCGACCGCCGCGGCCTGCTCGCTGCGCGCCAGGTTCAGGAAATAGGTTTCGGTGCCGTAGGCGCGCCGGTCATTGCTGGCGTTGGCATGCAGAGAGATAAACAGATCGGCCTCGGCCCGATTGGCAATGGCGGTGCGTTCTTGCAGGGGCAGGTAAATATCGCGATCTCGGGTGAGGATGACTTCGACGCCAAGCTCCTTTTCGAGATACTGCTTCAACAGCTTGGCCATGGCCAGATTGACATCCTTTTCCAGAACCCCATTGGGGCCGACGGCACCGGGATCCTTGCCGCCATGCCCCGGATCCACGACAATCCGACGCAGACCCGGGCGGCCATCGCCGCTCGGCAAGCGCACACGCAAAGGTGCACTCTCGGGAGCGCTACCGAGAACGGCGGCGATCCCATCGTCTTTGCCGGCTGGGGAAGAGGCCGAAGCGGTAGGATTGTCGCGCGGCACGGCCTGACCGCTGCCGCCGACATCGACCACGATACGAAAGGGATCACTGAGATGAAAAACCTTGTGTTCGCCCAGGGCTGCCAGGTCAAAAACCACGCGGGTCGTGCCCGGCTGAGGGGTACCGGTACGCACCTTTTTGACCACGCCATCCCTGACGTTCACCACGGAATTCAGGTCGGCGGCGCGCTCGGATGAGGAAATATCGACATAAAGACGGGGCCCGACGCCACTTTTGGTGTCGGCGGGGAGCGTCGCAAAGCGGTAATCCGTTTCCCGAGACACATCGAGCACCACCCGTGTGTAGCCCGGATTGGTCCAGAAGCGTAGCCCTTCAACCTGAGCCAGGGAGCGCGCCTCTGCTAAGCCGAGGAAGGGCATGAGAACAAGAAGGGAAAGGAGGACAGAAAATAGTTTAAGTTTCTGCATGACAACCTCGTTTTTTCGGTTTGCGGACATTGCTTGCGCTCTTTTCGGTCCTGTCCCTGCCTCCGGCACGCCAAACCGCCAGAGCTTGTCCTTATACCATTTTCTTAAGTCTATCCAGAACATTCAATGCCTCCAGCGGCGTCAGAACCGACACATCGACTTCGGCAAGCTTGCGGCGTAACTCATCCGCCGCCGAATCAAACAGCGAAAGTTGCGGACTGGGCACCTGTTCGCGGGCGCGCCCGCGGGCCAGGGCCGGCTGCCCTTCGCCACTGAATTCACCCGCCTCAAGATTGCGCAGGACCTCTTTGGCCCGCTCCACTACGGCAGGGGGTATTCCCGCCAGGCGCGCCACCTGGATCCCGTAACTGTGACTGGCGCCGCCCTTGACGATCTTACGCAGAAAAATGACCTGATCGTTCCACTCACGCACGGCGACATTCCAATTCTTGACCCGTTTGCACGTCAGAGCCAGATCAGCCAATTCGTGATAATGTGTCGCAAATAACGTCTTGGCGGCCACGGAGGCATGCTCATGCAAATACTCGGCCACCGCCCAGGCGATGCTGACCCCGTCGAAAGTCGAGGTACCGCGTCCGATTTCATCCAGAATGATGAGGCTGCGCGGCGTGGCGTTGTGCAGAATGTTGGCCGTCTCCGTCATCTCGACCATGAAGGTCGACTGCCCGGAGGCAAGATTATCGCTGGCGCCGACCCGGGTAAAAATCCGATCCACAAGGCCGATGCGCGCGGCCCGGGCGGGAACAAAGCTGCCCAGGTGTGCCATCAGGGTGATCAAGGCCACCTGACGCATAAAGGTCGACTTGCCGGCCATGTTGGGGCCGGTGATGATGAGCAACTGATTGTCCGTAGTATCCAGCAGCACATCGTTAGGTACGAACCGCTCACCCAGATTCATGCGCTCAACCACCGGATGACGCCCCTCCTCAATGTGCAGCATCGTGCTCTCGTCGATCTGCGGGCAGACATAGTCGGCTTCATGGGCGAGATCGGCAAGCCCAAGCAGCACATCGAGTTCGGCCAGGGCATCGGCCGTCGCCAGCAAGCGCCGGCCCTGCAAGGCAACCTGCTGCCGCACCTCCTGAAAGAGGTCGTATTCCAGAGCCTGGATGCGCTCCTCGGCCCCCAGCACTTTGTCCTCATATTCCTTGAGGGCGGGCGTGATAAAACGCTCGGCATTAACCAGGGTCTGCTTGCGCTGGTAGTCCTCGGGCACCCGCGCCAGATGTGTCCTGGTAATTTCGATATAGTAACCGAATACCTTGTTGTAGCGCACCTTGAGCGATCCGATCCCGGTGCGCTCGCGCTCCTGCTGTTCGAGGCGCACAATCCAACCCTTGCCTTCACGGCTGATAAGGCGCAGATCGTCAAGTTCGGCGCTGAACCCGTCGCGAATCAAGCCGCCTTCACGCAACACAAAGGGCGGATCGTCCACCAATGCCTCGGCAATCAGGTCACGCACATCCTCCAAAGGGTCGATGACCTGGCCCAGTTGGCAAAGTAGCGGTGCCTCCAGATCGGAAAAAAGGGCGAGGATGCCCGGCACCTTCCCCAGAGACACGCGCAGCGCCGCCAAGTCCTTGGCGCCGGCGCCGGCCATGGCAATCCGTGCGCCGAGACGCTCCAGGTCATAAACCCCATCAAGACATTCGCGCAGGTCTTCCCGCAGAAGACTTTTCTCGCGCAACTCGCCCACCGCCTGTAAACGGGCTCGAATCTGCACGGCAACATTGAGCGGATAGTTGATCCAATGGCGCAGTTTGCGCCCGCCCATGGCGGTGAGGGTGCGATCCATCACCCCCAGCAACGAACCTTTTTTGCGCCCCTCTCCCTGGGTTGCGGTCAATTCAAGATTGCGGCGCGTCGCGGCATCGAGAATCAGATAGTCGGCACAGGCATAGGGAGCCAGGCTGCGAATATGCTCCAACCCGCCCTGACGGGTCTGCTGAAGGTAATGCAGAACCGCGCCGGCGGCGCGCACCCCGACGACCAGATGTTCGCATCCAAATCCCTGCAGGTTTGAAACCGCGAAAAAATCATGGAGCAAACGCCGCGCCCGGTCCTCCTCGAACACCCATTCGGGCAGGCGATTAACCAGGCGCTCGGCCAACACCGACTGCAGTTGGGTGGATAAGGACTCAGAGATACCGTCGGCGGAGACCAGAATTTCTCGGGGGTTGAGTGAAATGATTTCGCTGCGCAACTCATCAAGACCACGGCACTCGGTGACGCGAAACGCGCCCGTGGTGATGTCGACGCACGACAACCCGTACAACTCCTGTTCACCAGCCGCCAGTGCCAGGAGAAAATTATTTTCCTTGGGTTGTAGATTTTCGCTATCGACCACCAGACCCGGGGTAACCACCTGCACCACTTCGCGCTTGACGATTCCCTTGGCTTCCCGGGGATCTTCAACCTGCTCGCAAATCGCAACCTTGAAGCCATTGTCCACCAGGCGCGCGATGTAGCCCTGGCTGCTGTGATAAGGAATACCGCACAGAGGAACCTGCTCGACGGCACCCTTGTTGCGCGAGGTCAGAGTGAGTCCGAGAACCCGCGAAGCGGTCACGGCGTCTTCCATGAACATCTCATAAAAGTCGCCGAGCCGAAAAAAGAGGATGGCGTCAGGATGCTGGGACTTGATTTCCAGATACTGACGCATCATGGGGGTGCTGCTTGACATGTGAAAAAATCCTGTAAAAAAAGATCCGTAACCGGATTATGTTAACAAACCACCAGAAATATGTAAACCAATGAAATCGCCTTAAATCTTCACAAATAAGGCAAAAGACTTGACCCTTTTCCATGGCCTAAGCAAAATAGCCGCACCGACAAAAAAATTCAGGAGTTGTCACTATTCAGCGGCAACATCCGACAGCACCGCAGGGTGCGGCGGTTGAGTGCTGCGGCAAATGTTTGAGCCGTAGGTGAGTTTTTGCCGCACGCGATGCCGCCGTACTTTGCGGTGCATGCTAAACAGTCACCAGGAGTTTAACTTTATGAGCGACGCCCGAGACCCGGAGTTCGCGGCAGACAACTTCAACCTGCACGATTTGGACGACGAAATTCGCGTCGACGCTCTCTGCCGGCGTTTTTTGCGCCTGTTCTACGAGGACTTGACGCAAAACCAGGGGCTGGTCGCCGAACAGGCCGCCGCCCTCACCTACGGCGCCGACTATTTTCTGCGTGATTTTGTGATTTCCGAACGCCAGGAGAACATCTTTCACATCCCTGCGCAGCGCGTGCGTCAGTTTGCGGGCAACTGGTATATCATCAAGAATCTTGAGCCCAACATGAGTGAGCTGAGTGTGCAATTGCAGGGTGTGGCCGCCTTCTATCATTTCTGTGCCCGAGCGGGCCGTGTTTCTGCCGAGCTGGCGCGGGAAATCGCCCGCCAGTGCGAGGATCTGCCCTTTTACCAGGAGCGCATCGAATCTTTCTGGGACATCAGCGGCGACGGCTATCAACGCTGGGACCAGGCCTGCAGCTTCAAGGACTGATTTCTCATGCCCCGTGCTAACCGCAAAATCAAGGCTGCGCGCATTTCGGTGGCCACCGCGACGGGACTCTCCGTCATCAAGCTGATTGCCGGTCTGGCCACTGGGTCCATGGCGATTCTCTCCTCGGCCATCGACTCGCTGCTCGACATTTTCATGTCGGGCGTCAACCTGGTCGCCATCACCAAGGCTGAGAAACCCGCCGACAAAGCACACCCCTTCGGCCATGGCAAATATGAAACCCTGGCCACCCTCATTCAGAGTTCCATCATCGCGCTCTCGGGTCTGGCAATCATCGCCGAATCGGTGCGACGACTTTATCTGGGCAGCGAACTGCGCGGGCTTGAAGGCGGCATTTTCATCCTGGGTTTTTCTATTATCGCCTCTTGGCTCATCAGCCGCTACCTGCTGCGCGTCGCCCGGGAAACCGACTCCTCGGCTCTCAAGGCCGACTCCCTGCACTTTTCCATGGATGTCTACACCAACGCCGGGCTTCTGCTCGGGCTGGTTGTGATCCGCCTTTTCGATATTCCCTGGCTCGACCCGATCCTGTCTATCGCCATAGCCTGCTACATTCTGTTCGAGGCCGCGCGCCTGGTACGTCACGGTCTACGCGACGTGCTCGACGAGGAGCTGCCTGAGTCTATTCGTGGGGAGGTCGAAAACCTGGTCCGCGCCCATAGCGATCTGCATCTCGATTTTCACAATCTGCGCACCCGCCGCGCAGGCTCACAGAAAATCATGGACTTTCACCTGACCCTCTGCCGGCATCTTACCGTGGAGGAAGCCCACAGAGTCGCCGATCATCTCGAAAAACGCATCGAGGAGGAGATCCCCGGTTCCGATGTGACCATTCACATCGAGCCCTGCGAAAGTGAGAACTGCGACCACGAGCGCGAACACTGTCCCCATCGGGAAAAAATCTTGCCCCTGATCGACGGCTTTTCGCACTAACCCACTCACCCGGACAAAACAAACCCCACCTCATGCGAAGCGGGGTTTGTTTTTATTCTGCATTCTTCATTCTACTTAACTGTCCAGCAGAGAGGCCCCTGGTCCGCGCGTCTCGGGACAGTCGAAGGGGATGCTGAATAGCCGGCCTGCGCCAAACGTTACTTCCAGCTTAGAATGCGCTCGAGGCTGCGCTGCAGAATGCCCAGCTTCTCTTCGGCCTCGGCCATTTTGCCACGGTCTTTTTCGAGGATCTCTGGGGGCGCATTGGCGACAAACTTCTCGTTCGCCAGTTTTTTGCGGAAAAAATCGACATCTTTCTGCGCCTTGGCGATTTCTTTGTTCAGGCGTTTTTCTTCCTCGTCCACATCGATGAGCCCTGCCATGGGCAGCAACACCTCGACATCGCCCGCCACCTGGGTGGCCGCCTTGTCGGGACGCGCTACGCCAACACCAAACTGCAACTCGCCCAGACCGGCCAGGGCGCGAATGGCGGATTCGCCTTGGGCGATAATCCGCGCCGCCGCATCGTTCCTGCAATCAAGCACGGCACTGATCTTACGCCCCGGCGCCACATCCATTTCACCGCGAATATTGCGGATCGCGCGGATGGCATCCATGATGGCGTCCATCTGTGCCGCGGCGGCCTGATTTTCCGGCAGATCGGCTCCCAGGGGATAGGCGGCGGACATGAGAAATGCGGCCGGCCGCTTGCCCGGCAGAGACTGCCAGATTTCTTCGGTAATGAAGGGCATGACCGGATGCAGCAGACGCAGCAGTTGTTCGAGGACCGTAAAGAGCACGGCCTGCACGCGTGCTTTGCGCGGCGCGTCGTCTCCATAGAGGTCCTCCTTGATGAGTTCGATGTACCAGTCGCAGAAGCTGTGCCAGGTGAAGGCATACAGGGTATTGGCTGCCTCGTTGAACTTGTAATCGGCAAGCGCCTTGTTGACGGCACGGGCCGTTTCGGACAGGCGCACCAGAATCCACTGATCGGCCAGGGACAAATCAAGTCGCCCGAGGTCGATGTCGGCGGGATCGAAATCCTCAAGATTCATGAGGGCGAAACGCGCCGCGTTCCACAGTTTGTTGGCAAAGGATTTGTAGCCGGCGATGCGCTCGGGCGCCAGCTTGATGTCGCGTCCCATGGCGGCGAAAGCGGCCAGGGTGAAGCGAAAGGCGTCGGCGCCGTATTCATCGATAACCCCCAGAGGGTCGATGACGTTGCCTTTGCTCTTGCTCATCTTCTGTCCCTGGGCGTCGCGCACCAGGGCATGGATGTAGACCTCGCGGAAGGGTACCTCGCCCCCGAACTTGAGGCCCATCATCATCATGCGCGCGACCCAGAAAAACAGAATATCGAAGCCGGTCACCAGACAGGACGTCGGATAGAACTTGCGCAGCGTTTCCGTATCCTGGGGCCAACCCATGGTAGAAAAAGGCCACAGCGCCGAGGAAAACCAGGTGTCGAGAACATCGCTTTCCTGGCGCAGGCTGCGACTGCCGCAGTGGGCGCAGGCGCTGAGATCCTCGCGCGCAACGCTGATCTGATCACAGTCGTCGCAGAACCAGGCGGGAATACGATGTCCCCACCAGATCTGGCGGCTGATGCACCAATCCTGAATGTTGAACATCCACTCGAAGTAGGTCTTTTCCCACTGCGCGGGGACGATGCGCGTGTCGCCCTGCTGCACCGCCTTGATGGCTTGTTCGGCCAGGGGCGCCACTTTGACGTACCACTGCTTGCTCAGGTAGGGCTCGATCACCGTCTTGCAGCGATAGCACTCGCCCACCGCCAGTTTGTAGTCCTCGATGCGCTCGAGCAAGCCCAGGGCCTCAAGGTCATCGACCACCGCTTTGCGCGCGCGGCTTCGTTCCTGACCCCGGTAGCGGCCGCCGTTTTCGTTAATCTGGCCTGACTCATCGAAAATATTGATGAATTCGAGCTGATGGCGCTTACCGATTTCAAAGTCGTTGAAATCATGGGCAGGGGTGATTTTCACCGCGCCGCTGCCAAACTGAGGATCGACGTATTCATCGGCGATAATCGGAATTTCGCGGCCGATGAGCGGCAGCAGGACACTCTTACCGATGAGATCGCGATAGCGCTCATCTTCAGGATGCACCGCCACTGCGGTATCGCCGAGCATGGTTTCCGGGCGGGTGGTGGCCACCACGACAAAGCGATCCGTGCCCTTTACCGGATAACGCATGTGCCAGAGATGGCCTTTTTTTTCATCGTGCTCCACTTCCAGGTCGGACAGGGCGGTATGGCAGCGCGGACACCAGTTGATGAGGCGGTTGTCGCGATAGATCAGACCCTCTTCGTAGAGGCGCACAAACACTTCGCGCACCGCTTTCGACAGGCCCTCGTCCATGGTGAAGCGCTCCCGCTCCCAGTCGCAGGAGGCGCCGAGCCGCTTGAGCTGATTGATGATCTGCCCGCCGGATTCCTCGCGCCATTGCCAGACGCGGGCGACAAATTCCTCGCGCCCCAGTTCATGGCGATCCTTGCCCTGGGCGGCAAGCTGTTTTTCCACCACATTCTGGGTGGCGATGCCGGCATGATCGGTGCCGGGCATCCACAGCACCTCGTGTCCAGTCATGCGTTTCCAGCGCACAAGGATGTCCTGCAGGGTGTTGTTGAGCGCGTGCCCCATGTGCAAAACGCCGGTCACGTTGGGCGGCGGGATGACAATGGAATAATGCGGCTTGGGCGAATTTTCATCGGCATGAAAACAGCCGTTTTCCTCCCACTGGCGGTACCATTTATCTTCCACCTGGGCCGGCTCATATCCTTTAGACAGTTTGGGTTCCATCGACACTCTGTTCCTTAGGCTGGAAGTGACATTTCATCCCCGCATGCGGGGGCATTGAGAACTCGTGGAAAAAGAAACGGGGATTGTAACAATCCCCGTTTCATCCGTCAATAAAGTGATTTTACTGGTTATTTGAGTGCTTCCTTGATCTTGCGGATTTCGTCCTTGATCAGGCTCTCGGCAAGATCCGGAACCACGTCCCACGCGATTTTCTCCAGGATAGTGCCCGCCAGGCGATTAACCACTTCGCCGGCGACGCGCTCGACCACCGCTTCAATGGCTTCTTCGCTGAGCCCGGTGGATGCCGCAACGGAAGCTTCCGTGATCCGTTCCGACTCGGGGGAAAGCTCAAAGACCGCCGGCGAAGAAGAAACCGGTTCAGCCACGGAGCTTGCAAGCCCACGCCATTCGGTTGGAATCTCTTCCTGAATGGCGTCATCGGCAACAAATCCTGGTTCCGGAACCGTTTCGGTCTCTTCCTGCGACACCTCGCTGGAGAACCAATCATCAACGACGGCCGGACGCTCCTCAACTTCCTCGTCGGGCTGAGTGGAGACATCCGCGAAATCACCCTCGGTCGCGCTCGAAAGCGTTTCATCTTCTTCCAGGATGTCGCCTTCATCAAGGTCGAGAATATCTTCTTCGTCAAGATCAAGGATGCCCTCATCCTCGTCGGATTGAGCCTCGGAAAAAGGAGCACCCTCATCCGGCACCGGAGCCCCATCACCGCTCATATCTTCTTCATCAAGGGTAAAATCAGCCCAGAGACTCTCGTCGGCATCCACCGCTTCAGCCTCACCCGCAAGGACTGACTCCTCAGAGGGTGGAGGCTGCTCCGCGGGATTTTCCCGCCACATATCGGCCTGCGGGACCTTCGTTGCCGACGCGGGCCGCGCCAGTTTGTCCGGAGTCAAACCCAGCAGGCTCTGCACCCGGTCAATGAGGGCCTGAGATTCAAACGGCTTGGCAATCCAGTCATCGGCGCCGGCCGCCCTTGCCTTGTCCTCCTCGAAGGGCTCGAAGGTCCCAGTGAGCAACAGCACCGGGATATCGGCCAAACCGGGTTCGGACTTGATCGCTTCACAGAGTTCGTATCCGTTGAGACCGGGCATAAGCACATCGGCCAGAAGCAGATCGGGGGGCTCGGCGCGCGCCATATCCAGGGCGGTATCGCCATTGTCGGCGATGGCCAAGGTGACATCTTCGTTCGCAAAAGTGATACCGATCACCTTTTGAATGGTGATGCTGTCATCGGCGAGCAGTAATTTTTTGCTCATTCATGCCTCCTTGGGGCCACACACGGATACCGCGCCGGGCATCTGCGGAAAAACGTTCAAAAGCCGCTCAATATCCAGGAAAGAATAACGTTGTTCAGCAAAAAGGAAGTCTTCATCACAGCCGATCAGATCCTTGCGCTCCGCCGCAACCAGAATCCCGGCAGCAGGATCAACGACTTTTAACACCCGGTCGACGGGGAGTCCCACCAGGCCCCGATGACTGCGCGCGACCAGAACAAAGCAAACATCCTGCCTAAAATCCGATTCTCCTGCAAGTAAACTCTCAAACGGCAGCAGAGGCACCAGCTCATCCTGATAGAAAAAAACTCTTGTCACCCCGAAATTCGTGGGCGGAAGAGGGAAAATCCGCGGTGCCTGGAGAACTTTGCGGACCTGAGCGGTACTCAGAGCCATGAGCCGGCCACCCCAGGAAATCAAACAGATTTTCTGCGTCACAAGCCACCCCGCACGGGCATCATTCGCGCAACATCGCAGACCACCAGGGGCTCGCCGCGCCACACATCGAGAGTCTGGTATAGGGGGAAAGGCTCTTGAGCTGCCAGCAAAGGCGGCAATGGACGCAGAGCGAATTCACTGCCCGGGAAAATCCCTTGAACGCGATCCACGGCCAAACCGAACGGACTCTCACCGACGGTAATGACGAGGACCGTCAGCCGCGATCGGCCTTCTCGCGGAGCAAGGTCGAACAATCGCCGCCCATCGAAAACCTCAAAATCCCACCCACGATGGGCAATACGTCCCAGACTCAGGCGGGGCAGCGGTGCGTCGCCGAGTACCAAATCGCTGAACCCGCAATCCAGGATCTCCAAAACGTGCGAAACCCCGACGGAAAAACCCATACCGCCAAGGCGGAAAACCAATTTCATGTCTTGCGCGACGATCACCCGTTCCCCTTGCGGTGACAAAATCTTTATGAGGACGTCTCAACGTCTCAAGCTAACACAGCCATTCCCCGGATGTCAACGTCAATAGCTGGGAAATTCAAGGGGTTAGCACTGCTGTAAGGACTTCTATAAAATCTTCCAGGACTGCGGCAAAAATAGTTTCCCGTAAAGGTTCAGGGCAAAACGATCCGTCATGCCGGCAATGAAATCGCCGACGGAAATTTCCAGGGAATCCCCCGGTGTACGTCGCCCCCCAAAGCAGATCAAGGCATTTTCATCGGCGAGAAAATACTGATAAAGTTCACGCAGAATCCTGGAGGCCTTGTCGAACTCTTCGCGCACCCTTCTGGCCTGATACACATGGGTATAAAGCCAGTCGCGCAGTGCCAGAATGGCCGCTTCCACCTCTGCGGACTGACAGATGTGCGCCCCTCCGGCCGCCAAGGATTCGTCGATCATGTCGCGAACCATCCGGTCGATACGCCGTCCGTGCGTTTTGCCGAGCAGGTCCAGGATCTCGCGTGGCACCTGGTCCAGCGCAATCACTCCCGCACGCTGGGCATCGTCAAGATCGTGATTGACATAGGCGATCATATCGCAGCGCCGCACCAGATGGCCCTCAAGGGTCGCCGGCATGGCCTGGGGATCGTCCGCCTGCAGAGGGCCGCCGCCCTTGGAATGCTTGATGATGCCGTCGCGCACCTCCCAGGTCAGATTGAGTCCGGCCCCCGATTTTTCGACCATGTCAACAACCCGCAAACTTTGCCGTACATGGTGAAACCCCTGTGACATCAACTCGTTGAGAACCCGCTCGCCGGCATGGCCGAATGGCGTGTGCCCCAGATCATGCCCGAGGGCAATGGCTTCAGTGAGGTCCTCATTGAGCGCCAGGGCACGGGCCACGGTGCGGGCAATCTGCGCGACTTCGAGCGTATGGGTCAGACGGGTACGGTAATGATCGCCCTCGGGGGAGAGAAAAACCTGAGTTTTATGTTTGAGTCGGCGAAAAGATTTGGAATGAAGAATTTTGTCGCGATCATGCTGATACACTGTGCGCACCCGACATAGCTCCTCGGGACGATTGCGTCCCTTTGAGCAAGAACTGAAGGCTGCATGCCGAGAAAGCGCCTTCAGCTCACGATCCTCAATTATTGTTCTCACGTTCATCAGAAAACTTTCCGTTCTTTTTTACAGCTGTCCAGGGTTGGATCGGGTTTTTCCCTTGATTTTAATTTTTTTTCTTGTATTACTGCTGTTCAACATAAACGGAAAACGTCATCGAAAAGCGTATTTAATTACACGGAGGTAAAAAAATGCCGACTCTTCTCGAAATGGCCGCGGAAATTGTTGCCGCCCATGCTTCAACCACTCCCATGTCAAAAGAAGAACTTCTTTCGGAGTTGGCCGAAATCTATAAAACACTCGACGCCATGGAAAAAGGCGAGGCCGTGATCGCCGAAAGCTCCGAAGCCGGGCAGGCGGAACCCGCGGTATCACGTAAAAAAGCCTTCGGCCGCGACAAAATAACCTGCATGCTTTGCGGCAAAGAGATGAAAACCCTTTCCCGCCATCTCAAAACGGCTCATGATCTCAAGCCGGCCGAATATCGCAAGAAGTTCGACATTCCCCGCACCCAGCCCCTGGCGGCCCGTGCTTACTCCGAGAAGCGGCGTCAGATGGCCAAGGACCGCGGCCTCGGCGAGAACCTGGCCAAGGCCCGCGCGGCGCGCAAATCGAAAAAATAACCCCGGCATGAGCGCCTACAAAAAAAGCGTCCCCCTTCGGGCCGCTTTTTTTGTGGGACAGCGCAGGCTGCCGGTTAAAACAGTGTAAAGGTCACTTCGTGCAGAACATAGCCCTTAGCATCAATGACCTCCACCCGCCAGTTGCCGGTCCAATCGGGCAATACGTTCTTGGACGACCAGGTACGCCAGTTCGAAGAGCGCACCGGCAAAGTCACCCGGGCGACCTCTTCATCCTCATAAAACCAGACATGCGACACGGCGGTTTCCTCAACAGCACCGACGATCCGGGTAAAAAAGTAAAGCCGGCCAACCGTTGTCGAATAACTTTCCACGGCATCCACCGGGACCCGCTCAACGATTCCCGTAGTAACCACCCCTTCGGCAATCTCAAGACGTTGCGCAAAAGCAACACTGCTCCCGAGAAGTAAAACCACCGCAGCAAACAAAATCGTCCTGAACATAAGCAGCCCCCTTGCTACAAGAAAATTCAGAAGAAATCCTCCCCTATCACACCTTTTTAAAACCTGAACCCGTTCGGATCTCACGGATCCAGGTATAACACAGGAAAGACCAATCCGCCAGAAGTTAGCGGAAACCAATGAATTATTTTTCTCCTTGACGACCGGATCAAAAGTAACTAAAATTTAATAAATTTTCTCATAAGGGAACATCTATGAAGCGCGTCCTGATCGCCTCGGGCCAGAGAGGCCTCATGAGCAACCTCGACATGGTGCTGAAGCACTGGGGGTATCGCCCCTTAAGCTCTTCTCACCGCGACGATATCTGCGGGCTTCTCCAGGCGACCGACCCTGAGTTGGTGATCTTTGACGCGCCCTGGTTGCGCAAACATGCCTCTGATCTTTTGCATCTGGTGCCGCAGATGGAGCAGCAGGCGACGCGCCTCGCGGTACTGGACGATTGCAAAGAGGTGCTGCCGCATCTCTCCGCCTGTCTGCCCTACCAGAAAATCCCTTCAGATATTTTTTCCCTTTACGGCCTCACGCAGGCCGTGTTGCAGAACCACCCCCGCCGCCGCCTGCGCACCGGCGTTCATCTGCCCGGCATGTTACGCCGCGACGGGCGGCCCTGGGACTTGACCCAAATTCAGACCCTGGGGACCGGCGGCATGTTTATCCGCTCGGGATACCGTCTCCACCACAGCGAAACCCTTCGCCTGTGCGTGCCCTTGTTCGGCATGAAGGAAGAGCTTGAGGCCTTGGGTCGCGTTGTCTACGAAATTCATCCGACCATGGAAAACAACTATATGCAGGGTTATGGGATTGAATTTACCAGCCTGTCTGCGCAAAGCCGGCAATCCCTAAGCCGTTTTGTCGCCGGTTGCTTCGTGCGCGAACTTGAACACCCCCACCCCCAAAGCCAGCCAAGATTTCAAGCCTTTTCCAACGCACGCCGGATTGACTATTCCCTCGACGCCTTTGCGCTCTAAGTTTTCTCCCCTGCCTTGGCACAGATGCGGGTTTTCAAAGGCAGCAGCTTTAGAAAGCTGCTGCCGGCTTGCGGCGGACAGCAGCCGAAAAAATCAGCCAGGGTTGCCGCCACGTCCGCGAAACTCTCACGTCGACCGAGGTCGCAGCCGGTCTCCAGGCCGGGACTCCATACCAGTAAGGGCACGTATTCGCGCGTATGGTCAGTGCCCGCAGCGGTAGGATCGCAGCCATGGTCGGCCGTGATCAACAACAGGTCGCGCTCACCCATGATCTCTTTCATGCGCGGCAACCATCCATCAAAATCCTTCAGCGCCCGCGCAAAGCCCTCGGCATCACGGCGATGACCGTAAAGCATGTCGAAATCGACGAGGTTGGCAAACACCAAGCCTTTGTGCATGCCCCTGAACGCATCCAGAATTTTCTCCATGCCGTCGCGATTATTGTGGCTCGGCAGTGATTTGCTCAAACCCTGACCAGCGAAAATATCTCCGATTTTGCCCACTCCGACAACACTCAGGCCTCGTTCCTGCAAGTGATCAAGAAGCGTGGGAGCAAAGGGCGGCAGGGAAAAATCATGGCGACGAGCCGTGCGACGAAAATCTCCCGCGCCCTCTCCGACAAAAGGCCGAGCGATAACGCGCCCCACACGGTAAGGATCGAGAATGCGGCGCGCGATACGGCAAATCTCGTAAAGACGCTCAACCGGAATGACATCTTCGTGGGCGGCAATCTGAAAAACCGAATCGACACTTGTATAAACGATGGGGCGGCCGGACCGGACATGTTCTTCGCCCAGGCGCGTCAGGATTTCGGTACCGCTGGCGGCAAGGTTGCCAAGGGGCTCGAGACCGGTTTCCCGTTGGAAAGCCTTGATGATATCCGGTGGAAACCCCTGCGGAAAGGTGGCCAGGGGCTGGTGCTGAATGAGACCGGCCAGTTCCCAGTGACCAACGGTGGAGTCTTTTCCCGCCGCGCGCTCAGCCATGCGCCCGAAGCAAGCCTGGGGCCGCGAGCTGGCCACTATGCCACTGTCGGGATGCAGATTGCCCAGCCCCATTTCTTGCATTTGTGGCAACCGCAATTCGGGGCACGCAGCTTTGATATGCCCGAGGGTATCGACGCCCGCATCGCCATAAGCCGCGGCATCGGACAAGGCGCCGACGCCCAGACCATCGAGGGTAATCAAGACTGCCCGCAGCGGCCCCGGCCCTTTCAAGAATCCCGCGCCAGACGCCACTGGTTCATGATCGCGACCCCATTGCTTGTGCCGATGCGGCCTACCCCCATTTGCAGATATTCGCGGCAAGTCGGCCAATCGCGAATGCCACCGGCAGCCTTAACACCTGCATTGGTTCCCGCCACATCAAGCAACAGCCGCACATCCTCAACCCTGGCTCCGCCGGGGGCGAACCCGGTCGAGGTTTTGAGCCAGCGCGCGCCGGCTTTCAGCGCTGATTCGGCTACTCGGCGTAACTGCTCGGGAGCAAAGTAGCAGCACTCGAGGATCACCTTGACATCCGCTCCTTCGGCAGCCCGCACCACCTGTTCGATATCCGCCTCGACCTGCTGCAAGTCACCGTCGCGAGCAGCGCCCAGCGGAATGACCATGTCGATTTCGCGGGCACCCTGCTGCACCGCCTGCCCCGCTTCATAGGCTTTAACTTCAGAAGTCTGATAACCCAATGGAAAACCAATCACGGTAGCCACGCCAACACCTGAGCCGTAAACCAGCTCAGAAGCCAGGCGAACGTACACCGGCGCAACACACACCGCGGCGAACTGATATTCCACCGCTTCCTCGCACAGGGAATGCACTTCCCCCATGCCCGCGTCGGGCTTGAGCAGAGTATGATCGATGAAGGAAGCGGGATTCAAAAATGAGTTCTTGGGCATACCGGCATCAGGTCCGATAATCGGCATTGATTTTTATGTAATCGTAATTCAGGTCCGATGTGTAATACACGCCCTCGCCACTGCCGAGATGCAAATCAATAAGAACCTGAAACTCCGGTTTTTTCAGCACCTCGCTCGCTTGTTCCTCGAGATCTTTGCCGGTGCCGACGCCCTGGCGAACAACGGCAACCTCATCGAAAAAGATATCTATGCGATCCGGATCGACCTCGACCCCGGCATAACCAACCGCGGCAATAATCCGGCCCCAATTGGCATCTTCTCCGAAAAAAGCGGTTTTGACCAGATTCGAGGTGGCTACACTGCGCGCAACTTGCACGGCTCCGTCAGAATCGGCGGCGCCCCGCACCCGGATTTCGACAACCTTGGTGGCCCCCTCGCCGTCCCGCACGATCATCTTGGCCAGATCGACCAACAGGTCATTAAGCAAACCGGCAAACTCATCACCCTCAGGTGTATTCCCACAAATCTCAGGCGTATTGGCCTGGCCGTTGCTTAGAATCAACACCATGTCGTTGGTGGAGGTATCTCCGTCTACGCTAATGGCGTTAAAGGAACCCGCCACCGCCCGCCGCAGGCAGACATCAAGAAAAGTCTGTTCGACCTGGGCGTCGGTGACCACATAGGCAAGCATGGTTGCCATATTGGGATGAATCATACCGGCACCCTTGGCTATGCCCAAAAGATGGTACGGCTGACCGGCCACACAAGCCTCGCGCCATCCGGTCTTGACAAAGGCATCGGTCGTGCGGATCGCTTCGGCGACCTGGGCCGCGCCGCCGGACTCAAGCTGAGCCGGCAGCAAGGGAATATGCTGTTCGAATTTGTTCATGGGCAAGGGCGCACCGATCACCCCGGTGGAGGCTACCGCCACCAGATCCTCGGAAATGCCCAGCGCCTGGGCCGCCAGGGCATTGCAGGCCAGGGCGTCACGCAACCCCTGCTCGCCGGTACAGGCATTGGCGTTGCCGCTGTTGACCAGGACGGCTTGGCACAGCCCCTGACGAATGCGGGGGATGGTGACCACCAAGGGCGCGGCCATGACCTTGTTCGTAGTAAAAACTCCGGCGCAACGGGCCGGCACCTCAGAATAAATAAGCGCCAAATCGAGCCGCCCCGATTTTTTTATACCGGCACTTCGAGCGGCGAATTTGAAACCCCGGACACGGGGAAGATCTTGAGAACTCATGAAGGGCAGACTCCGCGAAAGGGCATGGCGATCATGCCGAAATTCTTTATCCGGTGGGCAAATAAACGCCGAAGGTGGTACCTTCACCGATGGTTTTTTCCAGAGCGATGCGCCCACCCATGCGACCTAAAATGGCCTTGCAGATGGCCAGGCCGATTCCGACCCCGGTGGGCTTTTCGGTATTGATGTCGCCAAGCTGCGTGTATTCGTTGAAAATGTCCTCCCCCGCCTCGACGGGGACAGCCAGCCCATCGTTGTGAATCCTCATGTAGATGTAGGGCTTGCCATCGATTTCTTGATTTTCCAGTTGAACTTGAATGCGCCCACCGTCGCGATTGAACTTTACGGCATTATCGACCAGCGCATTGATGAGAATGCCGGTTTTTTCAGGATCGCCCAGAACATCATGAAGATCTTCGGCAGCCTGGATAACCGGCTGCAGATCTTTTTCGGCGATATCGGAGCCCCTGCGGGTCAAGGCCTCGCTGAGCAGACCCTCGACGGAGAAGGTGCGCCAGTCCCAGCGCTCACCGCCCGAGTCGATGGAGAACAGGCGCAGCATGCCCGTGATCAGCTTCTCCATATGCAGACTCTCAGAGTGAACCTTGCCGAGATAATCGCGCAATTCTTCCCTTTCGATGTG
This sequence comes from Geoalkalibacter ferrihydriticus DSM 17813, assembly GCF_000820505.1. Lineage (NCBI taxonomy): Bacteria > Pseudomonadati > Thermodesulfobacteriota > Desulfuromonadia > Desulfuromonadales > Geoalkalibacteraceae > Geoalkalibacter > Geoalkalibacter ferrihydriticus. The sequence continues at coordinate 134,659 of NZ_JWJD01000002.1, forward strand.
ATCGAAGAAGTTGATGATCAGATCGACGAAACCAAGGATTGAAGTCAGTGGTGTTTTGAGTTCGTGGGAGAGGTTGCACACCAGTTGCGAGCGAGCTTTGTTGAACTTGACCAGATGCCGGTTGGCCTCTTCGAGCTCGCGCGCCTGCTGACGCAGGCTGGAAACCAGCTTGAAGTTTTCGATGGCCAGAGCCACCTGGTGGGCGATGGTGGTAAGCAGGTTCTGGTCTTCGGCCTTGAAGGTATTACCGGTGCGCTTATTGTTGACGTTGATGACACCGAGAACCCGATCCTTGATGCGAATCGGCACGGAGAGCAACGACTGGTTTTTGTAGCGGTCACCGTCGCCTGCGGAATGAAAGCGCTGGTCGCGGGAAAGGTCGGTAATCAGTATCGGACGACCGGTCGCCAGGACATGGCCGGAGATGCCTTCCCCGGGAGCAACCTTGGCGCGATTCATAATGTCCGAGGACAGGCCACGGGCGGCGGCAATGGAGAGGTTGCCGGCATCATCGCGCAGCATCAGCGATACCATCTCCACATCGGCGGAAAGAGTGATGGAGTCGACGATTTTGTCAAAGAGGATCTGAAGATCGGCGCCGTTGCTGGCCGTTTCGCCGATCTGCTTGAGCAAAATCAGATCGGAAAGACGTCGCTGGGCTTCACGCTGGGCAGACGCTTCGCGAAGTGAAGCGCGGTAAGTGTTTAAAGCGCGCTGCACCGATTCAGCCAACTCCTCGTCATCAACCGGTTTTACCAGATAGTCGAGGGCGCCGTGGCGCAAGACCTGGCGCGCGGCGGAAAAATCTTCATGGGACGAAATGATGATGACAGGAAGCTCGGGGCGCAACTCCTTGACGGTTTGCAGCAACTCGATGCCGCTCATATCGGGCATGTGCAGGTCGGTGAGCACCACGCATATTTCGTCGGTACTCAGAACCGCGGGAACCTCGCTGCCGTTGCCGGTAGCAACCACGCGATAACCGCGCCCTTCAAGCATCTCCCGGGCATGCTGGCGGAAAAAAGGTGTATCATCCACCAGGAGGATGCCCGGAGCGGCGTCATTCCTGTCAGGCAGGTCCATGCCGGCTCCCTTTTCATTCAAAATCACTGCAAGAGGATCAGCGTCCACAGCACTTCTTGTATTTCTTGCCGCTACCGCAAGGGCAGGGATCATTGCGCCCGACTTTATCTTCGTCCCGAGTTGCGGGCTTTTTGGCCTGATCGGCATCACCTGTGGTGCGATTGAGAACGATACGGCGGCGACGCTGCTCCTCCTCCAATCGTTCGACATCCTCTTCTCTGGCCAACTGCACGCGGAAGAGTTTGCTCAACACTTCCTGGCGAATGCGTCCCATCATCTCCAAAAACAGCCCATAGGCTTCTTTTTTATATTCCTGCTTGGGATTGCGCTGAGCATAACCACGCAGCCCGATGCCCTCTTTGAGATGGTCGATTGAGAGCAGATGATCTTTCCATTGGGTATCGATGGTCTGCAGCAGCACCACCTTCATGAGATGCTCCATGACGGGGGAGGTAAACTCCTCCTCCTTCTCCTGAAGCCGTGCCTTGGCCTCTTTTTTGAGGCCCTCCTCAAGATCATCACGATCGGGCAGCGACCCCTCAGGGTCGGGGAGCCGCGGGTGGAAGAAAAACAGATTGAAGAAATCTTCACCCAGGCGCGAGATATCCCAGTCCTGAGGCGAAGACTTGTCGGGGCAGAAGGTGTGCACCATATCTTCCACCGACTCATCGATCACCGCCTCGATGGTTTCACGCAGGTTTTGCCCGCCGAGGACTTCGCGCCGCTGAGTATAGATCACCTCGCGCTGTTTGTTCATGACATCGTCATATTCGAGCAGATGCTTGCGGATCTCGAAGTTGTGGCCTTCGACCTTTTTCTGGGCGTTTTCAATAGCCTTGGAGATCATGCCGTGCTCAATGGGCTCATTTTCGGGAATCTTGAGCTTATCCATGACGTAGGACACCCGTTGCGACCCGAAAATTCGCAGCAGATCATCTTCAAGGGACAGGTAGAAACGACTCTCGCCAGGGTCACCCTGACGACCTGAGCGGCCGCGCAACTGGTTATCGATGCGACGCGACTCATGGCGTTCAGTACCGAGGATATACAGCCCGCCGGCCGCCAGAACCTCCTCTTTTTCACGCGCGCACTGGCTTGTGAATTTCTCCAGCAGAGCCGGCAAGGCCGCCTCTGGATCCTCGGCCAATGCCGCTTCGCGACTCGCCATCATTTCGGGATTGCCGCCGAGCACGATGTCGGTACCACGACCGGCCATGTTGGTCGCAATAGTGACTGCGCCCTTGCGTCCCGCCTGGGCGACAATTTCGGCTTCGCGCTCGTGGTGCTTGGCGTTGAGCACGTTATGGGGAACGCCGCGGCGCTTGAGCATCTCCGCGAGTGCTTCCGAGTTTTCGATGGAAATGGTACCCACCAAAACCGGCTGGCCTTTTTCATGGGATTCAAAGATATCTTCAATGACGGCGTTGAACTTTTCCTTTTGCGTCTTGTAGATCAAATCAGACTGATCCTTACGGATCATGGGGCGATTGGTAGGAATCACCATGACATCAAGTTTGTAAATCTGGTGAAACTCAGCCGACTCGGTGTCGGCGGTGCCGGTCATACCGGCCAGCTTTTCATACATACGAAAATAATTCTGGAATGTGATGGTCGCCAGGGTCTGATTTTCACTCTCGATCTTGACCCCTTCCTTGGCCTCGATGGCTTGGTGCAACCCATCGCTCCAGCGTCGCCCGGGCATGATACGCCCGGTGAACTCATCGACGATCATGACCTCGCCGTCGCGCACCACGTAATCGACATCCTTCTTGAACAGCGCATGAGCCTTGAGAGCCTGATTGACGTGATGGACCAGTTCGATGTTGCGGGGGTCGTAGAGATTGTCGACATTGAGCAGGCGCTCGACCTTGCTCACACCTTCTTCGGTGAGGGACGCCGCCTTGCTCTTTTCATCAACGGTAAAGTCACCGGTGTAGGTTTTGAGCGTCTGGCCGATTTTTCCGTCGCGGCTTTCAGATACCTCGCCCTTTTGCAACATGGGGATAATGCGGTTGACGGCGTAATAAAGCTCGCTGGAAGCGGCGCTGGGGCCGGAGATGATGAGAGGCGTACGCGCCTCGTCGATGAGGATCGAGTCGACCTCGTCGACGATGGCGAAGAAATGAGGACGCTGCACGTAATCGTCCAGCGAAAACTTCATATTGTCGCGCAAGTAATCAAAACCGAATTCATTGTTGGTGCCGTAGGTAATGTCGCAGGCGTAGACTTCCTTGCGCTGAGCATCGTTGAGTCCGTGCACGATAACACCGACGGAGAGACCGAGAAAATTGTAGATCTGCCCCATCCACTCGCTGTCACGCCGCGCCAGATAATCATTGACCGTGATTACGTGAACACCCTTTCCGGCCAGTGCGTTGAGATAGGTCGGCAGGGTAGCGACCAGCGTCTTGCCCTCGCCGGTCTTCATCTCGGCGATCTTCCCGGCGTGCAGCACCATGCCTCCAACAAGCTGCATATCAAAGTGACGCATATGCAAAACTCGGCGGCCCGCCTCGCGTACTACCGCAAAGGCTTCGGGCAACAAATCGTCGAGCGTTTCACCACGCTCCAGGCGTTGTTTAAATTCCGGGGTTTTGCCCTTCAACTCCGCATCACTGAGGGCCTGCATCTGCGGTTCAAGACTGTTGATCGAATCAACTATGGGCTGCATGCGCTTGAGTTCGCGCTCGTTTTTACTGCCCACAAACTTACGCACCAACTGACCTAGCATCAAAAGCACTCCCAGTCCGCCGTGAAAAAATCACGCGCGGACAAATGATTAAGATTGGAAAAAAACTTGGAAACAACAGAGCTTTTCCGACACCCTTCAGCAGCTGAGAAACAAACTCAAGCAGGCTGGCGAAACGAACGACCTCTGAGGTTGTCCGGGCGAAGGATTTTACCATAACCCTTATTCGCCCACAAGAACATATACTGCGAAAACAGCCTGTATTTCTAATAAAAAAAGCTCCACTAAGGAGCAAGGCGGATTTCAAAAAAATTCGCGGAAAAGCAACTCCGCAAGAAGGGGAATCAGAGAAAATTGCGGGGGTTCAGTGGAACATTGTTAAGGCGCACTTCGTAATGGACATGCGGCCCCGTGGAGCTTCCCGTGCTGCCGACCTCGGCGATTTTCTGTCCGCGTCGCACCCGCTCGCCGACTTTGACCAGATTACGGGAGTTGTGAGCGTAGTAGGTTTGATAGCCGTACCCATGATCGATGACGACCAACTTACCATAGCCGGGAGCGGTCCCGGAACGGCTTACAATACCATCTGCGGTGACATTAATGGGCGTACCGGTGCGCGCCGCGATATCAAGTCCTTCATGCATCCTGGGCCGGCCGCTGAAGGGCGACTTGCGCATGCCGAAACTCGACGACACCCATCCACGCGTCGGCCATCCGGAAGGTTTGGCGGCGGACAAGGAGCGCTGATCGTTGAGAAAACCCTGAATTTCTTCCTGACTGACGCGCCGCACCTCGATGGCCGCGCGAACCTGATCGATCTGACGCTGAAGATCGGAAACTTCATCCCAGGCAGTGTCTTCCGGGGGGCCGCCAACTCCGGCAAATGCGTCACTTTTGGGTTTTGTGAGCTGGGCCATGACCCGTACCTTGGCGTCATTTTGCGCCAGAACCACCAATTCCTGGCGCAAATCGTCCAGGCGTTGAGAGAGGACCTGCAACTCCTTGTCCTGTGCAAAGTTCGCCAGACGCAAATGTGCAAGTTCCTCATAATCTACCCGTGTGCGGGCAATCTCCCAGCTCAGAAACCCCAGTGCGCCGAAAATCACGACCATCAGACCAGCGACAAGTCGCAGCGTCCACAAGCGCAGCACGAGACGGCGCACATGATGGGAGCCTTCGGGAATAATCAGTAGCGTAAATTTTCCTGCAGCCAAGCACTTCTCCTTAGGAAATTCCGAGCATCAAGGCAACCCCTGTTCCTTACTAAGAGAAAAACCCCCTGACTGTCAAGGTCTTTTCCCGCCAAATGGCCTACCTGGACGAGACATCAGAGGTCAATACAGACGGCAATCTCATCACAATCGGGAAATTTGGCGCACTTGAGGCAATCGCTCCAGATCTTGTGGGGCAGTTCACTTTTTTCAATTTCGTAAAACCCGAGGCGGGTGAAAAAGTCGCGCTGATAGGTCAATGCAAAAACCCGTCGCAAGCTGAACCGGCGAGCTTCTTCCAGGCAGGCTTCGACCAATTGGCGGCCGATGCCCTGGCCGAAATGCCCCGCGGCCACGGCCAGTGAGCGCACCTCGGCAAGGTCTTCCCAACAGATGGTGAGACACACTGTGCCCACGACCGCACCCTGATCTTCATAGACATAGATATCTCTGATATTTTCATAGATTTCCGAAAGGGAGCGCGGCAACATCTGCCCATCCTTGGCATATCCCATCAAAAGCTTGTGAATGGCCTTGGCGTCAGAGATCAAGGCTTTGCGAATCATCGAATGAGTTCCTTTCCCGAAGGGGCGCAGGTGCGCAGCGCTATCCCGATGTAGCTATCCATGCAATATATAAACCATGAGAAACTGCAAAAATCGCGGCGAACGCCAATCCCTGGATTCACAGCGGCGCGCAAGACGACTGATCAATGAGTTCGCGCGCATGTTCCAGGGTTCGCTCGGTAATCCGCGCGCCGCCGAGCATCCGCGCCATTTCATGGATGCGCGCCTCTCCCTCCAGCAAAGCGATACTGGTGCGGGTACGACCATCATGTTCGCGCTTTTCGATGTGATACTGACGGTCACCAAAGGCGGCAACCTGAGGCAGATGAGTAACGCACAACACCTGGCGCTCATGCGCTAGACCGCGCAGCTTTTCGCCCACACGGGTCGCGGTGGCGCCTCCGATTCCGGCATCGACCTCATCAAAAATCAGAGTGGCGACCCCTTCCTGCTGGGGCGCGGCGCGGCGCAGGGCCAACATAATGCGCGAAAGTTCACCGCCCGAAGCAATCCGCGCCAAGGGCCGCGGTTCTTCACCAGGGTTGGGGGCGAGAAAAAATTCGGCCTTCTCCAGACCAACCGCGGAAGGTTCGGCGAGGGGCTGAAACACCACCCGAAAACGGGCCTCCGTCATGGCCAGATCGGCAAGCTCCGTCTCGACTCGCTGTTCCAATCGCCGTGCCGCCTCAAGGCGACGCGCCGAAAGAGTATCGCCGCTCTGTCGTAGAAGCTTCTCGAGCCGAGAGATTTCAGCATTAAGATCTTGCCGCGCGCTATCGACATTTTCCATCTGCTCCAGTTCGGCCAGCAGCTTATCGCGAAAGGTAAGGATATCCTCAATACTCGTGCCGTATTTGCGCTTGAGTGCCGCCAACGAGGACAGGCGGGTTTCCACCTCGTCCTGGCGCCCGGGATCAAAGGAGAGTCCCGAGGCGTAATTACGCAACTGCGCGGCGACATCTTCCAGTGTGTAAAGGGCCTCTCGCAACATCCCGGCAAGATCGCCCAGACTCCGATCAACGACGGTAAGCGCCTCAAGCTCGGCGGCGGTTTGTTCGATCAGCTCGCAGGCAGCACCTTCCTGGCCGTAGAGACGGTCAAAGCCGCCGGTCGTGGCGGCGGTCAGCCGCTCAGCGTGCTGCAGCAGACGGCGCTCGGCCTCCAACGCATCATCCTCGCCCGCCGCAAGATTGGCGGCAGCGATTTCCTGAGCCTGATAATTGAGGAGATCCAGGCGACTTTGCCGTTCACGCGCGTCGATCTGCAAGGACCGAAGCTCTTCTCGGCGCTGCTGAAGTTGTCGATAACTCCCAAGATATTCAGTCAGCACCGCGCCATTGTCGGCAAAGGTGTCCAATGCCGTGAGATGCGTTTCGGCGCGCAGGAGGCTTTGGTGCTCATGCTGGCCGTAAATAGTCACCAGCATTTCGGCAATCGGCTGCAATTGTGCCAGAGTCACCAGGGCACCGTTGACAAAAATACGGTTCTTGCCCGATCGGCTGAGCAGGCGGCGGACGAGAATCTCATCGCCCTCGCAGCTAATTCCGGCATCGGCCAAAAGAACCTTCACCGCTTCATGATCCGTCCCGCTAAGGTCAAAAACCGCCTCCACACTGGCCTCGTCCTCCCCGCTGCGAACCACGTCACTGCGGGCGCGCTCCCCCAGAAGCAGTCCCACCGCACCAAGCAGGATCGATTTACCAGCACCGGTCTCGCCGGTCAACACATTAAAGCCCGGTCCGAAACTCACATGGAGTTGATCGATGATGGCAAAATTGCGAATGTTGAGATCGGTCAGCATCGGTGACACATCGGGAATATTTTCGGGTTTGTGTGCTCGCCCGGCGGCGCAATGGCCATCAACGCTCGCCCCAGCGCAGCTTGGCGCGCAGCACGGCGAAATAATCCTTGGTAGGGCTTTCCACCAGCAAGGTGCGCACCTCGGAGCGGCGCAACTCGACGACATCGCCGCCCTTGAGCGGCATACCCACCTGACCATCGGCGGTCAGAACCACATGCTGGTCCTCAAACTTGACCTCAATGCGGATCACCGCCCGATCGGAAACGATCAACGGGCGGTTGGTGAGCATGTGCGGGCAGATGGGCGAAATGACCAGACAACTGAGCCCGGGGTAGATAATCGGCCCGCCAGCGGCCAGGTTGTAGGCGGTTGATCCGGTGGGAGTCGCAACGATCAGACCGTCAGCCTTGAAATTGGTCAGGAAAACACCATCGACGGAGGTTTCCATGTCGATGATGCGGGCCAGAGCCCCCTTGTTGATGACCGCGTCGTTGAGCACCACGTAACGGGCAACTTCACGGCCACCGCGCAGCACCACGGCATCAAGCATCATACGGCTTGACACCTCAAAGTCGCCGGACAGGACACGTTCGAGGGTGACGAAGGTCTCATCCTGGGTGATCTCTGTGAGAAACCCGAGGCTGCCGAGATTCACGCCGAGAATCGGTTTCATGCGGCTGCCGACATGCCGGGCCACGGAAATCAGGGTGCCGTCGCCGCCAAGTACGACGATCAGGTCGGCCAACTCCGGGATTTCACTGTCGACATAATCCCGCGACTGCCCCAGCCATTTGGCCAAATCTTCTTCGAGGTAGACCTCAAGTCCACGCTCCAGCAGCCAGTTCATGACCTCACGCCCGAAGCTCACCGCATCGGGGTGATGCTTCTTGGCATATACGCCCACGCTTTTCATGTCCGACTCCTTAGAAAAAATTGCCTTGGGAAATTACCACACCTCAAGACCAGAGTCCATCCCCGCCGACGGTTGTTCCCGGCGGGGCGCCTGTGCTAAAGTTCGCTCACCGATTATGGGAGGACTCCGATGGATCTTTTTGAACAAAGTGCGCAACATGCCCTCGATGCCCCCTTGGCGGAGCGCATGCGTCCGCGTACCCTGGCGGAGGTGGTCGGCCAACCCCAGCTTCTGGCTGAGGGCAAACTCCTGCGGCGCCTGATCGAAAACGACCAGATCACCTCCGCGATCCTCTGGGGCCCACCCGGCACCGGTAAAACTACTCTCGCCCAAGTCATCGCGAACTCGACTCGCAGTCTTTTTGTTTCATTTTCGGCCGTTCTGCAAGGAGTCAAGGACGTGCGCGAAATTGTCGCCCGCGCACGTGAAGAAAAGGGCTATCACGGCCGCAAGACGCTGCTTTTCGTCGATGAAATCCACCGCTTCAACAAGGCCCAACAGGATGCATTCCTACCACATGTGGAACGCGGCGACATCATTCTCATCGGCGCCACCACCGAGAACCCATCCTTTGAAATCAATGCGGCGTTGCTGTCGCGTTCACGGGTCTTTGTTCTCGAGCCTCTGCAACCCGCCGACATCCGTCAATTACTCGAACGCGCCCTGAGTGACCCACGAGCGCTGGGCGAACGCAAACTCAGTGCCACGGACGAGGCCCTTGATTTTCTCGCGGAGACCGCCGACGGCGATGCGCGAGTGGCGCTCAACACCCTGGAGGTTGCCGCCCTTTCCCTACAGAAGGGATGCATCACCAAGGAGGGCCTGGCCGAAAGCCTGCAAAAAAAACCGCTGCTTTACGACAAGGGCGGCGATGAGCACTACAACGTCATCTCGGCGTTCATCAAAAGCCTGCGCGGCTCTGATCCCGACGCTGCCCTTTATTGGCTGGCACGCATGCTCGAAGCAGGCGAAGATCCGCTCTTCATCGCGCGGCGCCTGGTGATTTTTGCGTCCGAGGATGTCGGCAACGCCGACCCGCGCGGCCTGCAGATCGCCGTGGCCGCCATGCAGGCGGTGCATTTCGTCGGTTTACCCGAAGGCCGCATCAACCTGGCGCAGGCCGTCACCTATCTGGCCGGTGCCCCCAAAAGCAACGCCTCTTATGCGGGGATCGACGCGGCCCTGGCCGAGGTACGCAAGAGCGGTGCGCTCGCTGTGCCCCTGCACATCCGCAACGCCCCGACCCGTCTCATGAAAGATCTGGGCTACGGCCGAGGCTATCGCTATGCCCACGATGCGCCCCAGGGCGTCGTGGCGCAAACCCATCTGCCCGAGGAACTCAGGGGGCGAAATTTTTATCGCCCGACGGATCAGGGCTACGAAAAAACCATCGGCGAGCGGCTGCGCTATTGGGAGAACCTGCGCTCGCCGTCCGACGAAAAATAGCGCTGGACTCCTCCCGCCCTAAAGCCCGACACCGGCAATCAAAGTCGCGCAGGCTTTGCACCGCCCCTGCTCGAGGCTCATCCGTCCCAACCGAAATCCCCGCCGTTCGATGACCCTATCACCGCACCCTGGACAAAAGGTGCTCTCGCCCTGCTCGCCGGGAATATTGCCCGTATAGACGTAGCGCAAACCAGCTTCGTGCCCTATTTTTCGCGCCTTGTGCAGTGTTTCAGGCGGTGTCGGGGGCACATCCATGAGTTTATAGGTCGGATAAAAGGCGGTGACGTGCCAGGGTGTGTCAGCACCGAGTTCGTCGGCGATGAAGGCGGCAAGCTTGCGCAACTCACCCGCACGGTCATTGCGACCGGGGATAAGCAAGGTCGTCACCTCGAGCCAGATTCCCAGGCGGTGATATTCGCGCAGCGTTTCGAGCACTCCATCCAATGTCGCACCCACAACCTCGCGATAGAATTGCTCCGAAAAACCCTTGAGATCGACATTGGCGGCGTCCAGGAAGGGGGCAATCGCGCCCAGGGCCTCCGGTGTGGTATATCCGTTGGTGACAAAGACATTCTTGAGGCCTTCGCGGTGCGCGAGAACCGCCGTATCGTAGGCATATTCGAAAAAAATGGTGGGTTCGGTATAGGTGTAGGCGATGCTGCGACAGCCACTCTCCCGAGCGCGCCGCACAATATCCTGCGGCGACAGAGGATGTCCGGCCAGAGCCTGTCGATAATCACGCGGCACTTGGGAAATCTGGTAATTCTGGCAGTGCAGACAGCGAAAATTGCACCCGACCGTGGCCACCGAAAAGCTCAATGAGCCGGGGTGAAAGTGGAACAGGGGTTTTTTCTCGATGGGATCACTATTTTCGGCGACGCTCTGGCCGTAAACCAGGGTGTAGAGCACCCCTCCACGGTTTTCGCGTACGCCGCAAATTCCGCGCTGCCCTTCGACGATCAGGCAGCGAAAGCGACACAAACCGCAGCGCACCCGCTGCTCCTCGGCCTTTTCCCAGAACATGGCTTCCTTCATGGCACAACCCTCCCCTTCTCAGTGAACCATGCAGGAGAGTATAACAGGTGGAGCTTGTTCTGAAGTGAACGCGAAGGTCGCCAAAAAGAAAAGAGCGGTGGATTCAGAACATAAATCGCCGCATGCTGACATTGAGCAGCAATCCCGTACCGATCATGGTCGTCACCATGCTTGTCCCCCCGTAGGAAAACAGCGGCAGAGGCACGCCCACCACCGGCAGCAAACCGATCACCATACCGAGGTTGATCACGATATGCCAAAAAAACATGGCGGTGACACCGACAGCGAGAAGCATGCCGAAGCGGTCAGCCGCGCGCCGCGCGATGGAGATACCCCACATGACAAGGAAGAGGTAGAGCAGCAGAAGCACAAGGCAGCCGGCGAAACCCCATTCTTCGGCAAAAACCGAGAAAGCAAAATCCGTATGCCGCTCGGGGAGAAACGAGAGTTGCGACTGGGTTCCCTGCATAAAGCCCTTACCCAAGGTGCCGCCCGAACCGATGGCAATCTTGGATTGGATAATGTGGTAACCCGACCCCAACGGATCGCGTTCGGGATTGAGGAAAGTATAAATTCGCTCTTTCTGGTAATCATGGAGCATGAACCAGCCGCCGCCGGCGCCCAGGATTGCGAGCAGCAACAAAAACACCAGGACGCCGCGACTGATTCCGGCGAACAGAACCATGACCACGGCAATGAAGAGAATAAGCAATGAGGTTCCAAGGTCCGGCTGCTTCAGGACCAGCACCACCGGAAGCACCAGAAGCGCGAAGGGGATGGCAAGCTCGCGCAGGCGGTGGCCGCGAAAATGTCCATGCCGGCTGAAATAGCGGGCAAAGGCGATAATGATCACCACCTTCATGACTTCGCTCGGTTGCAGGTTGAATAAGCCGAGATCCAACCAGCGCGTTGCGCCCATGGTCTTCTTGCCGAAAAACAAAACGGCAACCAGCAGGGCTAGATTAATGACAAAAAAATGAGAGCCCAGGTGTTCAAGATGGCGGTAGTCAAAACAGCAGATCAGCAGAGCGAGAAACAGCCCGATCCCAAACCAGGATAGCTGTTTCAGATAGAGCGGTGTTCCACCGCCCATCCATCCGGAGGTGGCGCTGTGCAGGCTGGCGGTGCCGATGAGGGCCAGGGCGCTCACCGTAATCAGCAAAGTCCAGTCGAAATTGAGCAACAAGCGTCGATCAAACATTCTGTTCAATCCCCGTAATGCCCTGCCGGAGCCACAGGCTCGGAAACCGGCAGGCCCAAATAGGCCTCGATCATGGCTCGCGCGATAGGCGCCGCCGTTGCGCCGCCCGATTGCCCGTGCTCGACCACGACGGCCACGGCAATCTCAGGATCATCAGCCGGAGCATACGCAACAAAAAGCGCATGATCACGAAAACGATAAGGGGTCTCTCTGACAATCTTGTCTTTGTCGTCTCTGAGCCTCACCACCTGGGCGGTGCCGGTCTTGCCCGCAACCCTAACCCCCTCAATGCGGCTGGCGCGCCCAGTGGCCTGGGGTTCGTTGACCGCGGCATCAAGACTGCGGCGCACCGCAGCCAGGTTGCCGTCGCCGAAATCAATTTGACGAATGACCTCGGGCTGGGCCTCACGAAAAACCTGCCCGTCCCATCCCTCGACACGCTTGACGATCTGCGGTTGTAACAACGCGCCGCCATTGGCTACGGCGGCGGTCATAACCGCAAGCTGCAAAGGAGTGGTCAGCACGAAGCCCTGCCCGATGGCGGCAATAACCGTCTCGCCGTCATACCAGGGCTGGCCCATGCGCTGCCGCTTCCAAGCCCGCGTCGGCATAAGTCCTTGTTTCTCGCCGGCCAGTTCAAATCCAAGGGATTGGCCCAGACCGAACTCTTGACCCATCTCAGCGAGCCGCTCGATACCGAGATCTAGCCCGACCTTATAAAACCATATATCGCAACTCTCGCGCATGGCCTTGCGCATATCAGTCACTCCGTGGCCGGTTCTTTTCCAGCAACGAAATACATGGTTGCCGAGGGTAAAGCTGCCGGAACAAGTGACTTGAGTATTGGGGGTCGCAACCCCGGCGCGCAACGCGGCCAGAGCTGTGACAATCTTGAAAGTCGATGCGGGGGGATACTGCCCTTTGATGGCTTTATTTTGCAGAGGGTGGCGGGGATTCTGCAACAATTCGATCCACTCGGTGCCGGTAATCCCGCGTGCAAACAGGGCCGGGTTGAACGAAGGTACGCTGGCCAAAGCAAGGACCTCACCGGTGCGAACGTCAAGGGCTACAGCCGACCCGGCATGGCCGCGCAGCGCGCGCTCGGCGGCAAGCTGGACATCGCGCTTCAGCGTCAGATAAACCTTGTTGCCGGGGACTGGATCCTGAACCTGAAGAACCCGCAACTCCTTGCCGAGAACGTCGACCTCCACCAGGCGCTGCCCCGCGGCACCGCGCAGATAGTCCTCCAAGGTCTGTTCCATGCCGGTCTTGCCGACGAAATCTCCGGGACGATAGCCGAGGCCCTGCAACCGCGCCAGGTCGCGCTCAGTAACCTCGCCGAGATAGCCGAAAATGTGAGCGGCCGCGTCCTCATAGGGATAGGAGCGCAAGGGCTGCACATCAATCAGAACCCCGTGCAAATCGAGGGAATTTTCCTGAACCCGCTCCAGCATTTCGCGGCTGACGTCATCGGCAAGAGGAACGGGACGGTAGAAGGGAAAGCGCCGCCCTGCCTCTAAACGTGCTTCCAATTGCGCGCGATCGGTTTCCAGATGAAACGACAAGCGCTCCAATAGACGATCTCGATCGTCAACATCCTGACGCATGACCGAAACACCGAAGGACGGCCGATTATCGACCAGAAGATGGCCGTCTCGATCGAAAATAGGCCCGCGCGGGGCGGCGATAGGCATGTAGCGGATCCGGTTTCTCTCCGACAGTGCCTGGTAGCGCTCGGCATTGATCACCTGCAGATACCATAGACGCAGCAGCAGCAGCAGAAAAACGACCACCGCCACCAACGACAAAGCAACAAATCTTTTTGTCAGATCGGGCTTGCCCGACCAGTCTGAATCAGAATTCATAACGCTTATCTCAGACCGGGAATGATCTGTTTCAAGCCGGTACGGCGCTGCAACCAGAACATCAGCGCCAACAACGCACAGGCCACGGCAGAACTAACCAAGGCCTGCATGGGTATATGGCGTAGAATGATTTGCCAGCTGCGCCCGACATCATCAAGAATCAGCAGAGTTACCGCGGTCAATCCCCCCTCAATGAGAACTCCGGCAAAAACCAGCAGAACCAGAAGCAGTGAACTTTCCGTATTGAGACGTCGCTCAGTACCTTTGATCAAGAAGAATGTAATCAGAAACACAAAACCATGCAGACCCAGGGTCTGTCCCGCAAAAACATCCTTGAGTCCCCCCAGACCCCAGGCAATAAGAGCTCCGCGCAGGGTATTCTGGCTGAGGCTGAGGCAGACAATGAGAAGGATAAACAAATCAGGCCGGGTGGAGAGTGGAAGAAACCTGGGGAAAAGCGCCGTCTGAACAAAGGCGCAAACAAATCCGGCAAGAATAAAGCCCAAAGCCGATTTCACGGCAGCTCCTCAATGAGAATCAGGACCTCTTCCAGACGGGAAAAATCCGTCGCCGGCGCCACCTCGACCGTTTGGAAAAGTCCATAATCACCACGCACGACCCGGACCACTTCGCCCACCAGCAGCCCCTTGGGAAACACGCCGCCGGTGCCGGAAGTCACCAGGCGGTCGCCGACCTGGATATCTTCCTGGCGCAGGGCAAAATCGAGAATCAGAGAGTCGCCACGGCCTCTACTGACTCCCCGCGTGCGCGTACGTTGCACCAGGGAAGCGACGGCCGAGGCGGCATCGGTAATCAGCAGCGCCCGCGATTCTCCGGGCGCGACCTTGATCACACGACCGACCACCCCGCTGGCGGTAACCACCGCCATGCCCTCGCGAACCCCTGAGCGCGATCCCTTGTCCAAAAGAACCGTTCGCGACCAGCTCGAAGCGTCGGCACCAATGACCCGCGCCGGGACCGCAGAAAGAGTCAGTTCATCCTTAAATTCAAGCAGCATACGCAGGCGCTCGTTGGCCAGACGGATTTCGCGCAGGTTTTCGACCTCGGCCTTGAGCAGGAGATTTTCCTCGCGCAGTCGGTCATTTTCCCCGGCCGTATCGACCAGCCAGACATAATTGTCCCACAAGGAGACCGTCCGTGCATAGAGGTGATCAAACCCTTTCAGAAAAGGTGCCGTCACCATTAGCGCCGCCTGCTCGAAAACACTTGTATGATCCTTGCGACGCAAGTTGTTGCTGTAGAGAAGCAACGCGGCAAGAAGCAGGCAGGCACCCAGCAGCAAGGGGCGATATTTTCTCAGCAACTCACGCAACCCTCACCTCGGGAAAAACACGAAGAGGGCCCACGGGGCCCTCCTTGTTGAGAAAAAAGTCAATGTCCAGCATTGGAAAGAAAAGACAAAAATCAACGATTAGGACGAAATCGTAACCCGCTTCAACAGGTCGAGTTCATCAAGCACCTTTCCCGAGCCGAGCACGACACAGGACAGAGGATCTTCGGCAATCACCACCGGTAGACCGGTTTCTTCGCGCAACAGGATATCGAGGTTGCGCAGGTTGGCACCGCCGCCGGCAAGAATGATCCCCTTGTCGACAATGTCCGCGGCAAGCTCCGGCGGTGTCCGCTCAAGGGCGATGCGCACCGCCTCGACAATCGCGTTGACCGTTTCCGAAAGAGCCTCGCGCACCTCGCTGGAATCAACTTCAAGAGTCTTGGGTATGCCGCTGACCAGATCCCGTCCCTTGACCTCCATGGTATGCACCTGGCCGTCGGGGTCGGGATAGGCACTGCCAATTTCGATTTTGATCTGCTCCGCGGTCCGCTCTCCAATCAGCAGATTGTACTTGCGTTTGAGATACTGGACAAGGGCTTCATCGATTTTGTCGCCCCCGACGCGAACACTTTTGGCATAAACGATACCGGCCAGCGAGATAACCGCCACCTCGGTGGTGCCGCCACCAATATCGACAATCATGTTCCCCGAAGCCTCGGTAATCGGCAGACCCGCGCCGATCGCAGCCGCCATGGGCTCTTCGATCAGATAAACTTCGCGCGCTCCCGCCGACTCGGCCGACTCCTTGACCGCGCGTTTTTCCACCTGAGTAATTCCGGAAGGCACGCAGATGACGATGCGCGGGCGCACCAACGTCTTGCGATTGTGCACCTTCTGGATAAAATAGCGTAACATCTCCTGAGTAATGTCAAAGTCGGCAATAACCCCGTCCTTCATGGGGCGAATGGCCACGATGCTGCCCGGGGTACGGCCCAGCATTTTCTTGGCCTCCATCCCCACGGCCAAAACGCGGCGCTGGCCCACGCTGTCTTTCTGCACCGCCACCACCGAGGGTTCACAGACGACGATTCCCTTGCCGCGCAGATAAACCAGGGTGTTGGCCGTGCCAAGGTCAATGGCAAGGTCGTTGGAAAAAAGCCCAAAAATCGCGTTGAATAGGTTAAACATTGGGCCGCCAATCCTTTCTGCTGTCTTTACTCTGGGCATGACTCTCGCCCTGCAAGCCGGCGCTTACCCTATCAAAATCACCCTTCTTTAGCAAGGCAATTTAATTGAAAAATTTATTGCCAGACAGGCTTTTGATGTCTTATTATGTACGCTTTGTTTTGCCTTAAATCCGGCCAAGGAGACCGTGCCTCATGCTTGATATCATCCGCAGAAAACAAAAGACCCTTCTTGTCAAAATCGTCTTCTGGGTCATTATCGCAGCGTTTATCGGGACCATTTTTCTGGTTTGGGGACGTGGCAGCGACAACCCGCAAGATCCCGCCGCAACAGCCCTGATCATCAATGGAGAAAAGCTTCCTCTCGAGGCCGTGCAACGTTCCTACAACAACCTCTACAATCTATACCAAAGCCTCTACCGCGATCAGTTCACTCCGGAAATGGAACGCAGCCTTGGTCTGCGGCGCATGGCCGCTGATCGTCTTGTCGAGCAGACCCTGCTTGCGCAGGAAGCCGAAAGGCGCGGCCTCAAAGTTTCTCGTGACGAGTTGATCGCCTCCATCGCTGAAATCACCGCGTTCCATGAAAACGGCGTCTTCAGTCGGCAGCGCTACCTGGAAGTTCTAAGCTTTCAACGCATCACCCCGGATGAGTTTGAGCGCAGCCAACATCGCCAACTGCTCATCAGCAAGATCATCGACGAAATCCAGAAGGATGTCGTCGTCCACGAAGAGGACATCGTCGCCGAATTTCGCAATCGCAACGAAGAAGTCAATCTGTCCTTCGTGACCTTCGCTCCTTCGCTTTTTGAAGAGCGCGTCGAGGTCAGCGAATCCGAACTTCTCGCCTGGTTTTCGGAACGCCGCGAAAATTTCCGCCTCCCTGAGGCGGTCTCCTTGCGCTATATCGATTTCGATCCGCAACGCTACTTTGATCAAGTCACTTTCGACGAAGCGGCCGTGGAACGGCACTACCGGCGCAACCTTGACCAATTTGAAGTACGTGAGCAGGTCGAGGCTTCCCACATATTGATTCGTCTCACCGATGATGCCGACGAGACGCGCATCGCCCGGCAGCGTGAGCGTGCCGAGGAGGCACTACGGCAAGTCAGAGACGGCAAGGACTTCGGCGAGGTTGCTCAAACCTATTCCGACGATGAGGCCAGCGCGGCTCAGGGAGGCGATCTGGGGTATTTTCCACGCGGCGTCATGGTCCAGGCTTTTGAACAGGTAGCCTTTGCCCTGAGTCCTGGCGAAATCAGCGATTTGGTACGCACACCGTTCGGTTTACACATCATCAAGGTCACCGACCACATCGAGGCCGGGATACATCCTCTCGAAAAAGTCATCGAGGACGTCAAGGCTGACTTGCGTCGAGAGGAAGCGCGCCAGCTTGCCATCCAGAAGGCCATGGACGCCTATAACCAGTATCGCCACAGCGGCGACCTGGAAACGGCGGCCCGCGTCAATGAGCTGGAGATCAGGGAGACTGGCCTGTTTACCCGTGACGGAATCATTGACGGCATCGGTCGCGCCCCTCAGGTCGCGGTATCGGCCTTCGGCCTAACGACCGGGCAACTGGCACGGCCGGTGATACTGCCACAAAACGTCTACCTCTTCAAAATCAAGGAACGCCGCGCCAGCCGCTTGCCTGAGCTCGACGAGGTCCGTGCCAAAGTCGAAGAAGCCTACCGGCAGGAAAAAGCCGCCGAGCTTGCCCGCCAAGCCGCCGCAGAGTTTCTGGCCGAGCTGAAGCAGGATAACGGCGACATCGAGCAACTCGCCCGACAGAAGGGCCTACGCCTCCAGGAATCGGGACGCTTCTCCGGCGCCTATGAAAATTTCATCCCGCGACTCGGCGAGAATGCCCCTTTGACCGCCGCCGCCTTTGAACTGAATGAGCCAGGCGACATCGCTCCCGAGGTCTACGAGATCGACGACAACTATGTCGTTGCCGCACTCAAGGAATTTCTACCGGCTGACATGAACCTGCTCGACGATAACCTCAGGGCCGAGTTGCGCAACGCACTGCAAGTGCGCAAGCAAGAAGCTGCACTGGATACCAAAGTCGACGCACTACGAAGCGAGGCCAACATTCAAATTACGCCGATTCTCGCCAATTTCCTGGAAAGGTGACCACCCATGAGCAAACCGCTGCTCAAGACCGATTTTCCTGAACTCAATCTGATTAACCGCGGCAAGGTGCGAGACATTTACGACCTTGGCGAGCACCTGCTGATCGTCACCTCCGATCGCATTTCGGCTTTCGATGTCATCATGGATGAGGCCATTCCGCAAAAAGGTTTCGTCCTCACTCAGATTTCACGCTACTGGTTCGAACAGATGGCCGACATCGTTCCCAACCATATTGTGGCAATGGACGTTGCCGACTTTCCGCGGCAAACCCACCCTTATCGTGAGGTTCTCGACGGTCGCAGCATGCTGGTGAAAAAAGCCCAACCGCTTCCGGTCGAATGTATAGTGCGCGGCTATGTTTCAGGATCGGGCTGGAAAGATTACAAAAAAACCGGTGCCATCTGCGGGATTACCCTGCCGACGGGTCTGACGGAAAGCCAGCAATTGCCCGAGCCCATCTTCACCCCATCGACCAAGGCCGAGTTGGGTGATCACGATGAAAACATCTCTTTTGCTCAGACCGTGGAACTGGTCGGCGCGGACCTTGCCGCACAGATTCGCGAGACCACTATCGCCATTTACAATCGGGCCCGCGGGATCGCGGATACCAAGGACATCATTATTGCCGATACGAAGTTTGAATTCGGCATGCTTGACGGCAAACTCATCTGGATCGACGAAGCCCTCACCCCCGACTCCTCGCGCTTCTGGCCCAAGGACAAGTACCGTCCCGGCGGACCTCAGCCGAGCTTCGACAAGCAGTTTCTGCGCGATTATCTGGAGACTCTCGACTGGAACAAGCAGGCTCCGCCGCCACCTCTGTCGGCAGAGATCGTCGCAAAGACCAGCGAAAAGTACCTGGAAGCGCTTAAGCGCCTCACCGGAATTGACGCACCTCGTTGACAAGCAATTCTCGGCCGCGGAACAAACCTCCGCGGCTTTTTTTTGCGGCTGCTGCGGCCCGCCGCCCGTCAGGTTTGCGCCATGAACGCTTGCATACTTCCCGCCGGCCTTGCCGGACTGCTGCTGGGCTGCCTTCTGGCGCTATCCTCCTGTGCGCCCGCACCTCAGCTCACCGCCACCCTGCCCGCAGCCGAACATGCTCAGCAGGCTGAAAATCTGATCTTTCAGAACAATCTTGCTCAAGCCGAGAAAGAGTACCAACTTGCCATTCTCGCCGCGCCGAGCGAAACCACCTATTATCTACGTCGCGCCGAGATTCTGGAAATTCTCGGGCTCGACCAGAAAGCACGCGAGGCCTATACCAGTGCGTTACTCGACAGCGACCCCGCGACGGAGGAATACGACCGAATTCACCATCGACTGATCCTCTTACTTGCGCTTAAGTTGGCGAGTCCCCAAGAGGCATCGGCGCTGCTGCCCCACCTGACCGAAGGCTCCTTTCTCTACACCGATGCCGCGGGCGCCCAGGCCCTGGCGCAGGGCCATATCGCACAAGCCCTCGAGCTGTTTACCCAGGCTCAGCATATCGCATACGACAATGACGACCAGGCCCTGGCTCTTTACCATGTGGCCCTCGCCTATCACCTTCTCGACGACCCAAAAAGCACCTCTGCCGCCCTTTATTACGCCATCAACTTTGCCGAAAATCCGGCTTTGATCAAAGACATCGAGCGCCTCTGGGATGAACTGAACGTCCCTTGACTCCGGTCAAGGCGCACAAATGTTTTGAGCTGCTATGCTTTGAGTATAAACTCGGATCCCTCGCAAAGGAGACAACCCATGACCAGCGACAACCATTCCGTAAAACTTGAAGGCGGGGTTCCCGCGGATCTGGCCGACATGGTCGCCTATCAACAAGGCGCGGTGGTAAGCCGCACCCTCTTGCAGGATGAGACGGGCACCTTGACGGTGTTCAGTTTCGACGAGGGGCAAGCACTTTCCGAACACACGGTGCCCTACCATGCTTTTGTTCAGGTGCTGGATGGGGAAGCTGAAATTACCGTGGGCAAGAACCCGTCCCTCGTCAAGGCGGGCGAAATCATCCTAATGCCTGGCCATGTTTCCCATCGGGTACGGGCGACCAAACGCTTTAAAATGTTGCTTACCCTGTTCAAGGCCGCTGCGAACACTGTCGATTAATGACGCCGACTTCATCAACCATCGATCGAAACGAAGCCCTCGCGCGCCTGCCGAGGGCTTTTTTTCAAGCTGGCCCCAGGTTCACAAAAAAACATGAATCATTTTAAACCATTATCCCCATTTAAAGGTCTGAGATTTTATGGCATAATCAGCGCGTTGGTTTGACTGCGAAAATTTTGTCTCTCCCTTGGGCGAGTGCAAAAGACCAGAAATTCGCGGCTACCGTCATGACGGTTTTCCATTCCGTAAAGGGGGGTACAATGATAGCGGCTCAGGGTCGCAAACGCCGGGCAGCTTGCCTGGCTGTGTGTTTTTTTCTGGTACTGGCGCTTCCGGGCCTGGTCAGCGGAACGCAGTTGCGTTTGACCTCCGACACTCTTCTGCAGTCCTTCAAACGAGACCTGCCCGACGCTCCAGGGCAAAAAGCCCTGCCCGTCTACCAGTACCTGCAAATCGATTACGGAGATCGTGAAGATGCGAACCTGACCTTCCACGGTTACGGCTGGATGCGTGTCAATCTCGGCGACGACTATTTTGAGGAAACAACAACCGGGGAAATTCTCTACGGTTATCTCGAGTATGACTCTCCAACCCTTGACTTCGTGGGACGCCTGGGGCGCTTCTATGTCTTCGAAGGAGTCGCCAATGAGGTGGTCGACGGCCTTTATGGACGCTCGCAACTGCCCCACGGCCTGACCCTCAGCGCCTATGCCGGTCAGCCCGCAGCCCTGTCTTCCACCAACGGTCGCCGCGGCGATTACGTGTTCGGCGGACGCATCTCCCAACATCGCACCAGCCTCTACGAGGTCGGTCTCTCGTATAAAACACTCGCCAATGACGGCGGCAATGACGAGCATTTCGCCGGTTTCGACAGCTTTGTCTTCCTGCCGGGCCGCGTTTCCCTGCAAGGCAGTTCGGTCTACAACCTCAAAACCGACGGCTGGGCCGAGCATTTTTATGAGTTGCGGCTCCCTTTGGGCCCCCTTGAGGTTCGTCCCTTCTACCAGAAATATCGGTTTGACGATTTTTTCATCGAGACTGACAGCTCCGCCTTTCCCTTTCGCTTTCTGGCTGGCACCGGCAACACCCTGGAAGTCATGGGAGCTGAAGCCTTTCTCTATGTCGATGAACGTCTGGAACTGGCCGGCGTTTACAAACACTACGAATACGGCAAGCGCTTCGGCGACGCCGACTACTATTCCCTGATAGCTACCTGGAAAATGAAAATTCTCTCCCAGGTGGGCATTGAACTTGGTCGCATGGACGGCGACCAGGCGCGCGATCGCTTCAGCCTGGCGCGCGGCTATTTCTATTGGGATATGCGCCCTTGGTTCGTTACGGGCGATGCTATACTGGTCGACTATGATCGAGCTATTTTCGGCAAGGATCAGGCATGGTTTGCGTCCCTGGGCTTCGGTCAGGGGTTTATGGGGGATCGGTTGAAACTCAAATTTTCCCTGGATTACAGCGACGATCCCTATCTTGACAACAATTTCCGGACGACCCTTGCGGCGCATTATCTTTTCGGAAATTGAAGAAAACCGGGATTTGGCTGCGGCACCGCCGCACTTTTCGGAGCAGGTTTTATGAGCAGTAAAAAGATTCTGGCAATTCTCCTCGCCGCGGGCCTGGCCGGCCTGTTGATTTCCTGCGTGGCCGGCAACGGTTATCGTCCGCCCAAAACCCACCCCCCGATCTATGAGTTGGGCGAGAGGCGGGTTTACTGCGTGCGCTGCCATGGCTACGACAACGAAGAAATGGTCTACGAGCGCTACAACCATACGCCCTATTTCACCGACAACCACCGCCTGGTCACCTATCAGGACGAAGCGGTCTGCGCCATGTGCCACGAGCAGAGTTTCTGCAACAGTTGCCACGCCACGCGCGTCGAACTCAAACCCTCTCTGCGCAACCAGACGGAAAATTTCCGGCGCACCCAGCACCGCGGCGATTACCTGTCGCGTCACCGTATCGACGGCCGTATCGACCCGACCTCCTGCTTTCGCTGCCACGGCAACCCGAAAGCTTCGCAGACCTGCCGTCCTTGTCACGGCTAAAGGGGATGAGGCCCAACATGCACAGGGGAGTAATGAAATCGCTGGCGGCACTTCTTCTTGCGTTTACGATGCTGCTGGCAGCCTGCGGCGGCAGCAGCAACGAGGAAGCGGCTACGACACGTAACGCCCATGAGCCGGGCTGGAAGTTCACCCACGACATCCCGACTTTGGCGGCGCAGTCACGAGGCGACCTCAGCGAATGCCAGGTTTGCCATCGCGCTGATTTACGCGGCGGAGGGGGGGTGCCGAGTTGTTTTGTCTGTCATCTTGATGGTCCGCCCTTCGACCTGCATCCTCTGTCTGCATTTTCTCTCCCCGGGTTGCCCTGGGCGCATCCTCTCAACCACGGGCGTGCCGCCAAGGCCGACATCGCCTCCTGTCAGGGTTGCCACGGCGAAAGCGGTGGCGCGGGTAGCAATCCGCGCTTTAATATCTCCATGCGTGATCTTCCCGGTGGCTGTGAAAGCCTCCAGTGCCACGACAACGGGCGCGTCAACGAAGAAACGCGCGTCAACACTTTCGTCGACACCATTTCCGGGCAATTGCGCACGGAAGAGGTGGCCCATCCGGTCAACGCCGCCCATCCAGGCTCAAGTGCGCCGGATGAATTCTGGTGGTTCGGTCAACGACTCGAATTCGAGCTCCCCGAAGGCTTGGAAATTCCTGACGGCTTCGAATTTCCCGAAGGATTTGGAGTTTTCAAGCTCGGCCATTGGGATGTCCAGAACATGGACGGCTGCAAGCTCTGTCACGGCATCGACGGGCTGGGCGGCAGCGGCCCCTCATGCCTGGATTGCCATGTGTCAAGTCCCTTTGATCATCCTGACAGATGTGTCTCCTGCCATGGACCGCTGCCCATAGTCCCCCGTGGGAATACGGTTTTGCAGTATCTGGAACAATTAAACCGGGCGCCGGGCTCCTTCAGGGGAGACTTTTTTGAACTAGTCGATGAAGGCTATCATCTTGGGTTCAATCATACCCGCGAGAGTGAATACGCAGCTTGCGGAAACTGCCATTTTGATGACCCTGATTTTGTCCCGCCCGATCCTTTTGAAGATCCGGAAGGCTTTCAGGAATTTGTCAATGACCCAACCCGCATCGTTAACTATCATCATTTATTGGTAGGGCAGCCGATTCCGCAAGGGACAGTTGCGCCCTATCCACCCTTTAATCAGCCTGGCCAACCCTACTTCTGCTTTTCCTGCCACGTCATCACTTCGGTTGACGGGGGCTTTGAAGCCACCCCTCCGCCCAAAGATGCGCAGGGGCGAACGGACTGTGCTTTCTGCCACAGGCGATAGATAATAACGGACGGATTCAGCGCGAAATACGCGAGAGCTTAAGCAGGCGGGAAGTGCGATCGATGAGGATGGTCAGAGCGATGATCATCAGCAGGTAGGTGGCGGCTTTCTCAAAACGAAACCATTCGAAGTTGAAGGTAAAGAAAAAACCCAGACCGCCGACTCCGACAATACCCAGAACCACTCCGGTGCGCACGTTACTTTCAAACTGGAAAAAACTGTAAGTCAGCCAGTCGCGCCAGGCCGTGGGTGCGGCGACACAGCCGAAGCAGGACAGACGCGAGCCCATGAAAGATTGCTCAAAGCGCCGGTAGGGAATATTGTCCACCGTTTCGCTGAACACGCGCACCAACACCCCGGTGCTGTGAATGGCGATGGCGATCGTGCCTGCGAGCAGACCCGGGCCGAAGAAGGCGATAAACAGAAAGGCCCACATCACCTCCGGAACACCGCGCGCAATAAGGCCGGCGAAACGCGCCCCGACAAGTTGTAGCAGGCGCACAATGCGCACCAGCGGATGGGCGGTCTCGCCGGTGAAGCGCGCGGGCTCCATCTGAAACGCCAGGGAATGCGGATAGGTCAGGGCGATGGCGCCCGCCACCCCCATCAGAGTGCCGATAATGGCCATCGCCAAAGGCACGGAGGCCGATTTGACTACCCGCCACACAAACCATTTTTCCAACTCCTGATCCCAAGCCGCCCAGGCTGAAGGCTTCCAGAAATCCAGCAGGGTATATTCAGCAAACAGATCAACGCTCTTTTCCGCCCCGCCCAACCCCAGGGCGGCCCCGTCAAGATCTGGCCGCAGCAGCCGCTCGAAAAAAGCCAGGTTGCGCCAGGACTCGCCCGTCACCAATTTTACCGCCGGCTCCAGATAATTGCGGCTCTGCTGTCCGGGTGGCGCGTTATCGCCCCAGCCCATGAACCACAGGGACCAGAGCAGAACGACACAGACAAAGCCACTGCCGACATAGGCGGGCAGCAGCTGCTGGGCGAGGTTGCGCGGTTTGGTTCCGCGCGGATGATTGGGGTCCTCGCGCAACTGACGGCGGATAAAGTTGCTGGCCAGATCCGCACTAAGCGTGAGGGCCAGGGTAAATAGCATCAGCGTCGTCACCTTGCTCCAGGCGCCGAACTGGATCTGGTACCAGATTTCGGCGCCCAGGCCGCCGCCGCCGACGGCGCCGATCACTGCCGCGTTACGAATGGCACATTCGGCCCGCATCAGGGTGAAGCTCAGCATGCTGCGCGAAGCCAAAGGGCGAATGCCGTAGAAAAAGGTCTTGAGCCGACCACCGCCGACCGCGCGAATCTGTTCGTAATCGCGCTCCTCGATGCTGTCCCACAACTCGCTGTAGACCTTGGCAAGGATCCCGCTGATGTTCAGAGCCAGGGCCAGGGCGCCGGTGAGAGGCCCAAGTCCGATCATGGCCACCAGGATGATCGCCCAGACAAAATCGGGAACCGCGCGCAGGATATCCTGCAGCAGGCGGCACAAAGCACAAAGGACTGCTGCCAAGCCGCGCAGCGCAAAGTTGCGCCGCCACCCCTGGGCATCTTCTTCGCCGACGCAAACAGCGCGGGATGAACCCATGGCCAAAAGGAAGCCGGCCGCAACCGCCAGGGAGGTACCCAGGGTGGCCGCCGCAAGGGTCTGCAGGGTCAGGGCCCAGCATTGCCGAAGAAATTCATAACTCAAATCAGGGGAGGCAAAGGTTTGCGCCCAGGCCAACATGCGCGCCAGCGCTGCGCTGCGCTGATCCGCCTGGGTCAGAGCGCTGAAATCCCATTCTGCGGCGGTAAAAGCGGCGACCACCAGGGCAGCGAGGGTGACCAGGGCCGCCCACTGACGCCAGGGGCGTGTCACGGCATAGGGCTTAAGACGGGGACTTGGGGAAGCGGAATTCATGCGCGTTGTTCGAGGGGAACGTCATCGAGATGCATGGCGCGATATTCGGCACCGTAGAGCTCTTGCAGCAATTCGCGGGTGATGGCAGAGGGAGGCCCCTGCCAAAAAATCTGTCCGCTGCGCAAGGCGATGACACGCTCGAAATTGCCGTGCAACAATTCGAGAGTATGTAGATTGACCAGCAACGTATTGCCCAAAGAAGTCGCGATGGAACAGAGCAGTTCGATGATCTCGCGCCCCAAACGGATATCGAGCTGGCTGACGGGTTCGTCGGCAAGCATGACACGCGGCTGCTGCACGATAAGCCGCGCGATGGCGACCCGCTGCTGCTGCCCGCCGGAGAGTTCTCCAGGCATGCACCAGAGTTTTTCCGCCAGTTCAACTTGCTGCAAAGCGGCCTTGGCCCTGTGCAACTCCTGCGGCCAGAACAGAGAAACCAGCGCCCGTGCCAGGCTCCAATCACCAAGCCGGCCCATCAGCACGTTATGCACGACACGCAGATGGGGGATCAGATTGTCGTTCTGATACAGAACGCCGATGTCGCGCCGCAGCCTGTGCAGGGCACGTCCGCGCAGGCGCCGGGTGTCGCGCCCCAGGGTCGTCACCTGTCCGGAGGTGGGCTTGAGCACCGCGCTGAGCAAGCGAAAGAGCGTGGTCTTACCCGCCCCCGAAGGGCCGATCACGGCCACCCGCTCTCCCGCCTCGATACAGAAGCTCAGGTCTTTGAGCACTTCGGATTCACCGAAGGACTTGTATGCGTTCTGCAGCGTAAAAATTCCGCCAGATGCACGCGGGCCCAATTCTCTCAACCGCCGATATCCACGCCGGTCTCGATGAGTTCGACGTATCCCATCCATTCGCTGATGTCGGCATCGACAAACCGGCCCGCCTTGAGATAGCCGAGAATCTTCTGCCCCTCAGCAGTGTCGTGCAGATTGATGAGCACCGAACGAATCTGCTCCAACAACTCATCGCCAAGGTCCGCGCGAGCAGCGAAACAGTAGTTGGTGAACTTAGGGGTGGTGTAAATGATGGGAGCCTTGGCTTTGACTTCGCCCGCGGCGCGATCATAGGGGGGCTGACCGAGGGCGCCGATGTGAAACTCGCCGTTTGCGACCTTCTGCAGCACCACGTCGTGACTGCCGCTGTAGGCCACAGTGCGAAAGACTTGCTCCGGCCTCTGGCCGCTCTGCTCGGTAAAGAAGCTGCGCGGCATAAGGTGGCTGGACGTGCTGCTCTTGCTGCCGAAGGTAAAGCTCCATCCGCGGTCTTCGGCCAGTTGCGCCAGCTCCTGAAGATTATCCACCGGGTCAAGACCCAGGTCGGCGTTGGCGATGAAATAGGAAACAAATTCCTTGTCGATGTCACGGGCCGCAACGATCCGGAGGTTGTCCCTCATCTGCATGTAGGCCTGCGCCGCCGTTACGGCGCCGAACCAGGACAAATGAGCCTGGCCGGTGGCCAGGGCCGTGACACTGGCCGCATAGTTGTCGACATGCACGTACTCGCAGGGAATACCGGTGGCTTTTTCGATCTGCGCGGCGATGAGCCCGAAAAATTCCCGCATGTTTTCGGCATTGTCATCGGGGATGGCGGTCATGACCAATTTGGCGGGCAGCTGGGCCAAAGTCTCCGGCGCCGCGGACTCCTCTCCTTTCTGGCAACCCATCAGACTGAGAGCGGCAACAAACAGCACCGCAAGAACTCCAAGCTTTTTCATTTTTTGTCCCTTCCTTCCCATTAATCAGCTGAATTCATCGGCGACAAATTCTAGGCAGGAGGGCCAAAAAAAGCAAATTGGAAATATTAATAACCTCGATCCATGAAATTTGTTTTTCCGATTCTTCTTGTCCAGAGCGCCAAAGCCTCAAACCGCGCGCTGCTCAGGGCTCCGCCGGTTCCAATCGCACCAGAGCCCCGTTTCGTTCATCCGTAAGCAGATAGAGATAGCCGTCGGGCCCCTGGCGCACATCACGAATGCGCCCCAAGGTCTTCTCCAGAAGGTGTTCTTCCTGAACCACCTTTTCGCCGTCCAATCGCAAGCGCACCAGCATCTGATCGCGTAGGGCGCCGATGAACAGATCGCCGCGCCAGTTGGGGAATTGATCGCCGGTGTAAAAAGCCATGCCGGAGGGTGCGATGGACACCGGCACCCAATAGTGCAAGGGAGGCTCTATCCCCTCGGGTGGAGTTTCTGCACCGATGGGTCGACCGGTCACATATTCCTCGCCATGGGTAAATACCGGCCAGCCGTAGTTGCGTCCGGCGCGAATGATGTTGACCTCATCTCCACCCCGGGGACCGTGCTCGTGCGTCCACAAGGCACCGGATTCGGGATGCAGGGCCGCGCCCTGGATATTGCGATGGCCGTAGCTGTAGATTTCCGGTTTCCAATCCTCTCTATCGACGAAGGGATTGTCATCGGGCACCCGTCCGTCATCATGCAAACGAATAACTGAACCTGCATGGTCGCCGGAGCGCTGAGAGCGCTCTCTTTCGCCCCGGTCACCCAGAGTGATGTAGAGATACCCTTGGCGGTCAAACACCAGCCGCGAACCGAAGTGCTGGCGGGCGTTGGTTTTGGGTTCCATGCGGAAAATGACTTCCAGCTCTTCCAGGCGGTCGTCGACCAGTCGCCCACGCGCCACATCTGTGCCGATGCCTCCTTCACCGCGCCCGGCATAGGAGATGTAAACCAGCTTGTTGACGGCAAAGTCGGGATGCAGAACAACGTCAAGCAATCCGCCCTGCCCCACCGCGACAATCTCCGGCAGGCCGGAAACAGGATCGGGTGCGAGCTGTCCTTGCGCGATGATGCGCAAGCGTCCCGGGCGCTCGGTGACCAGCATACGACCATCGGGAAGAAAAGCCAGGCCCCAGGGATGTTCGAGCCCTTCAACCAGGGTCAGCACGCGCAACCTGTGCTTTTCGGTGTCGATGACCTCATTGGCGCCTACTCCCGGGGGGCGAAAGAGAGAAAAACCCACAAGGAAAAGGGTCAAAATCAAAAGCGCCGAAGTTGCAAAAGACTTTATGCTCATATTCAGGAAACCTCCATTTTGGGAGCGAGAAATCTGGACAGGGTAAGATACCGATGGCATATTTCGCTTCCGGACCAACGCGGGTAGCGCCATGGGCTCATGGCATTTATACTTGTCCGTGGTTCTTGTCATGCTGATGCCTGGGCTTGTCAATAGGAGTGTAATTTATGTCGCAAAACCCATTGCCCACAAGTGACCTCAAAACCCTGCGCCAAGAGTTGCAGGAACGTACCCCCCTCGAAGTTGCCGATGAACTCGCGCGCCTTGCGCCGGCCGAACGCGCCAAGGCGTTTCGCCTGCTGGCCAAGGACAGCGCCCTGGAAGTCTTTCAGCTTCTTGATGCCGCTCACCAGGAGGAACTTCTCGGCGGCTTGCGCGACGAGCAGGTGCTGCGCCTGGTGGAAGAGATGGACGCCGACGACCGGGCACGACTTTTCGATGAAATGCCGGCCACCGTGGTCAGAAAACTCCAGGCCGGCCTGAGCCCACGGGAGCGGCGCCTCACGGCCATGCTCCTGGGCTATCCTGATGAATCGGCGGGCCGTATCATGAGTCCCAAATTCATCCGTCTCATTCCCGAGATGCGTGTCGAGGACGCCCTGGCGCGGGTCCGGCGACGCGCCCAGGATGCCGAGCCCATATACACGCTGCCCGTAACCGACGATGAACTGCGTCTGCTCGGCACCATCACACTGCGCGACCTGCTTCTCGCCGAGCCGGAAAACACCGTCGGCGAGATCATGAGCGGCAAAACCCACGCCGTAAGCGTTGACGAGGATCAGGAACAGGTCGCCCGAATAATCCAGGGCGCCGACCTGCTGGCCGTCCCGGTGGTCGATTCGGAAAACCGTCTGGTCGGCATGGTCACCGTCGATGATGCCATGGACGTGCTCGGTGCCGAAACCGGCGAAGACCTGGCCCGCACCGGTGCGAGTGAACCTCTGGGACGCCCCTATTTTTCCGCTTCCGTCTTTCATCTGGCACGCAGTCGCGCCGTATGGCTACTGATGCTCGCCGTGGCCGCTACGCTCACCGTCAACGTTCTAAGCGCCTTTGAACAGACCCTCGAAGAGGTGGTGGTCCTGGCATTGTTCATTCCCCTGCTTATCGGCACGGGGGGCAACGCAGGTGCACAATCGGCAACGACGGTAGTGCGCAGCATGGCTCTTGACGATATCCGTCCAGAGGATATTTTACGCGTCGTATTGCGCGAGGCCCGCGTCGGGTTCTTACTGGGCGGCGTTCTGGCAGCCTTGAGCCTTATTCCGGTCTGGCTGTTCGCCGGGGAAAGCCTGGCCGTAATTATCGCCCTGAGCCTGATCACCGTCTGCACCCTGGCGTCCTTCGTCGGTTCAATGATGCCCCTGCTCGCCCGCAAGGTCGGCGTCGACCCGGCAGTGGTCAGCGCACCCTTTGTCACCACTATCGTCGATGCCAGCGGTTTGCTGGTCTATTTCCTGATCGCGCGGGCCGTCCTCGGCTTATAAGGCCGCCCGAGGATTAATCCTTCACGCGTTTTTCCACCTGGGCGAGGCGGCGAATGACGCCGATCACGCTGTCGGGGTTCAGCGAGACCGAATCGATGCCCTCCTCCACCAGAAAGGCGGCAAACTCCGGATAGTCGCTGGGGGCCTGTCCGCAGATGCCGATTTTGGTGCCGGTCTTGTTGGCGGCGCGAATCACCTGGGCGATGGTCGCCATAACAGCCGGATCGCGCTCGTCGAAAAGTTCCTTGAGGATCGCCGAATCACGATCGACGCCGAGGGTCAGCTGAGTCAGGTCGTTGGAGCCGATGGAGAAACCGTCGAAGCGCTCGGCAAATTGCTCGGCGAGTATCACGTTGGAAGGAATCTCAACCATCACGTACACCTCGAGTCCCAATTGACCACGCACCAGGCCGTTTTCCGCCAAAACCTCCAGCACCCGGTCAGCCTCTTTGAGAGTGCGGCAAAAGGGGATCATGATGACGACGTTGGCCAACCCCATCTTTTCGCGCACTCGCCTTATGGCCGCGCACTCCAGAGCAAATCCGGCGCGATAGTGGTCGCTGTAGTAGCGCGAAGCGCCGCGGAAACCGAGCATGGGATTTTCTTCGGAAAATTCGAACTGTCGGCCGCCGATGAGGTCGGCGTATTCGTTGGTCTTGAAATCGCTCATGCGCACGATGACCGGCTCGGGGTACTGGCTGGCGGCGATGGTGGCAATGCCCTGGGCGAGCTGGTCGACGAAATATTCACTTTTGTCGTCGTAATTTTTTGTCAGCTCGCGGATGCGCTGCTTCGCCTCCTTATCCTCCAGCTCGTCGTACTTGAGCAGGGCCATGGGATGGGCCTGGATGATGCTGTTGATGATAAACTCCATGCGCGCCAAACCGATGCCGCGACAGGGCAGGCGCCACCAGCGAAAGGCCGCCGCCGGGCTGGCGATGTTGAGCATGATCTGGGTTGTGATCTCCGGCAGATCATCGAGGTTGACCTCGGTTTCCTCGAATTCGAGGATGCCGTCATAAATTTTACCCTGATCCCCCTCGGCGCAGGACAGAGTAACCTTCCGGCCATCCTTGAGTTCGGAGGTGGCGCTGCCCGTTCCGATGACGGCGGCAATGCCCAGCTCGCGACTGACGATGGCGGCGTGCGACGTGCGGCCGCCGTGATCAGTAATGATGCCGGCCGCCTTTTTCATGATGGGTACCCAGTCGGGATCGGTCATGCCGGTGACCAGGATGCTGCCCTCTTCGAAACGCTCGATTTCTGAAGCGCTTTTGATCACCTGCACCTGCCCCGCGGCAATGGCCTCGCCAATGGCCAGTCCCGTGAGCAGCACCTCGCCCGACTCCTTGAGGGCATAGCTCCTCAGTACTCCCGCCTCCTTGCGTGACTGCACCGTTTCGGGGCGCGCCTGCACGATAAAGAGTTCCCCGCTGTCGCCGTCCTTGGCCCACTCCATATCCATGGGTCGCCCATAGTGTTTTTCGATCACCACCGCCCAGCGCGCCAGTTGCAGAATCTCCTCATCCTCGAGCACAAAGCCGCGCCGCTCCTTGGCCGTGGTGTCCACATTGCGCGTGGTCTGCCCCGCGCTGCGGGCATAGACCATCTTCTTCTCTTTGCTGCCGAGCTTCTTATGCAGAATGGGGTTAAAGGCGCGGTTGTCAAGCAAGGGCTTGAACACGAGGTAATCGTCGGGGTTGACGGTGCCCTGCACCACGTTCTCACCCAGGCCCCAGGCCGCGTCGATCACCACCACATCGGGAAAACCCGTATCGGTGTCGATGGAAAACATCACGCCGGCCCCGGCTTTGTCCGAGCGCACCATCTTCTGCACGCCTACGGAGAGCGCGACCTGCATGTGGTCGAAGCCCCTGTTTTCCCGATAGCTGATAGCGCGATCGGTGAACAGCGAAGCGTAGCACTTGCGGCAGGCATCGAGCAGTTCCGCCTTCCCGCTGATGTTGAGAAAAGTTTCCTGCTGGCCGGCAAAACTGGCGTCGGGCAAATCCTCGGCGGTGGCACTGCTGCGCACCGCGACATCCACTTCCTCGCGGCCGCCGCGCCGGCAGAGTTCTCCATAAGCCTCGCGGATGGCGACGGCCAGATCTTCGGGCCAATCGCCACGACGAATCATGCGACGGATACTATCTCCCGTCTGGTGCAGGGATTTTTCTCCTTTGCGGTATTCGTCCAAGCGCGATTGAATTTTTTCATCCAGATCGTTCTCCCGTAAAAAACGCCTATACGCTTCGGCCGTTGTAGCAAATCCATCCGGCACCTGGACACCTTCGGCTTTGAGGGTTCGTATCATCTCCCCCAAGGAAGCATTTTTGCCGCCGACGAGAGAGACATCCTCGTTGGTGAGATCCTCAAACCAGCAAATCGTCCCGGTCAGCGCGCTCATACACTCTCCTTTCTGAAAAACAAACAGGCTCGTACTTCGACGCGTAAAAGACTTACCGCATTTCTATCAACACCCGACTGGATGTCAACCCGGCCCGAACTTCATCGCTTGCGATTTATCCGTCGCGAATTGCAATTTATCTAATTTTGTTAAAATTGATAGCAACTTGCCTCTTACTACCTGCGGCCCAGGAGGAAATTTCGCCCATGAACAGTTGGACTCTTGTCTACGAATCTTTCGACCCTCCCCAGGAAAAATTGCGCGAGGCCCTGTGTACCGTCGGCAACGGCTACTTTTGCACGCGCGGGGCCGCGCCTGAATCCCGCGCCGATGATGTGCACTATCCCGGCACCTATCTCGCCGGCGGATACAATCGTCTGGAGACGCAAATTGCGGGTCGCACCATAGAAAACGAAGATCTGGTCAACTTGCCTAACTGGCTGCCCCTCTCCTTTCGGATCCAGGGTGGTGACTGGTTTAACCTGCAAGGAGTTAAAATTCACTCCTATCGCCAGACTCTTGACCTCAAACAAGGGCTATTGCAACGCAGCATTCGCTTTGAAGACGCTGAACAGCGCATCACCCTGCTTGAGCAAAAATGCCTGGTGCACATGGGCAATCGTCACCTGGCGGCCCTTGAAACCTGTCTGCAGGCTGAGAACTGGTCGGGCAAAGTCGATTTTTGCAGCGCTCTGGACGGACGCGTGGTCAACGACAACGTCGAACGCTACAGCGACCTGGCCAATCGGCATCTCGAGCCCCTCGCCGCGCAACAGCTCGATGAAGAAACACTTTTGCTGAAAATGCGCACCAACCAGTCGCGGGTCGAAATCGCCCAGGCGTCCCGCACCCGAATTTTTATCGCAGGCGCGGCACAGACTCCCGAGCGCAGTCTGGATCAGCAAGACGATTACATCGCCCAACAGTTCACCATCAACCTTGAGCAGGGCCAGGAAGCCAGAATCGAAAAAATCATCGCTCTGTTCACTTCCCGTGACGAAGCTCTTTCTGAATGCGGCCTGGAAGCTCGCACCGCCGCGGCACGTGCCGGGTGCTTCGATGATTTGCTCAAGGGGCATGCCTTGCGCTGGAAACATCTGTGGCGACGCTTCGATATCAACCTCGAAGAAGCCAACGGCGACAAGGGCGAACGCAACAAGATGATTTTGCGTCTGCATATCTTTCACCTGCTGCAAACCGTCAGCATGCATGCCATCAAACTCGATATCGGGGTGCCTTCACGTGGTTGGCACGGCGAGGCCTATCGAGGGCATATTTTCTGGGATGAGCTGTTCATCTTTCCACTGCTCAACCTGCGCACCCCGGAAATCACGCGCACCCTGCTCAAATACCGCTACCGACGCCTTGACGAAGCGCGCGCCGCAGCCCGCGAGTCCGGTTTTCGTGGCGCCATGTACCCCTGGCAGAGCGGCAGTAACGGCCGCGAGGAAAGCCAGGAGGTTCATCTCAATCCCAAGTCAGGCAACTGGATTCCCGATAATTCGCGTCTGCAGCGCCACGTCAACGCGGCCATCGCCTGGAATGTCTGGCAGTATTTCCAGGTGACCGACGACTTGGAATATCTCTGCTTCTACGGGGCCGAGATGATCCTCGAAATCGCGCGCTTCTGGTCCAGCCTCGTACAGTGGAACGAAGAGATCGAAAGATACGAAATTCTCGGCGTCATGGGCCCCGATGAATATCATGACGCCTATCCCGATTCCGACCAGCCGGGGCTCAACAACAATACCTACACCAACGTCATGGCGGTCTGGGTACTGAGCTGTGCCCTTGAGACGCTGGAGGTTCTGCCCGAAAATCGACGGCAGGAATTATGCGAAATTCTTGGTTTGAAAGAGGATGAGATCGAGCGGTGGGATCACATCAGCCGCCGCATGCGTTTGGTGTTTCACGGTGAGGGTCTCCTCAGCCAATTCGAAGGCTATGACGAACTTGAGGAACTCGACTGGGAGAGTTACCGCCAAAAACACGGCAAGGTCATGCGTCTCGATCGCATTCTTGAAGCTGAAGACGACACGCCCAACCGCTACAAATGCTCCAAGCAGGCCGATGTGCTGATGCTTTTCTATCTGTTTTCCGCCGAGGAACTGCAAACCCTCTTCGAGCGCCTCGGCTATGACTTCGATTGCCAGACGATCCCCAAAAACATCGACTACTATCTGGCTCGAACCTCCCACGGCTCAACCCTTAGCCAGGTGGTCCATTCCTGGGTTCTTTCGCGCTCGGATCGCGAAGGTTCCTGGGATCTCTATGCCCAGGCCCTGCGTTCGGATATCGATGACATTCAGGGCGGCACCACCCCCGAGGGCATTCACCTCGGTGCCATGGCGGGCACCGTTGATCTGATTCAGCGCTGCTATACCGGCATCGAAACCCGCAACGGCGTGTTGCACCTCAACCCCTGCCTGCCGCGGGAACTGATGAGCTTGTGTCTGCAACTTCACTATCGTGGCCAATTATTGACCTTGCGAATCACCCAGGAGAAAATGAAGCTGACCTGCCAGCAGTGCGAAATAGAGGCGATTCGCGTTGCCTATGGCGAGCAGGAATACCGCCTGCGCGGGGGAGAAACACTGGAAATGAACTTGTGCAGCAAAGAGTGCCCCTGACTGCAGATTGTCAAAATAACTCAAGCAGATGACTTACTCTGCTTTTCTAAGCAAAAAGGCATGCGCCGAAAGCCCGGCGCCGTAGGCGAGCATGATGCACCATTCGCCCGGGGCGATGCCGTTCTGCTCGAGTTCCTTGAGGACAAACCAGACTGTGGGTGACGACATGTTCCCGTATTCTGCAAGAATCTTGCGCGTCGCACAGAGGCGCTCCTCGGCAATGCCGAGTTCGTCACGCACGGCGTTAATAATCTTCTCGCCACCGGTGTGGAGCGCCCAGTGCTGAATATCATCCGGCTTCAGGCCCTGCGACGACAAAACCTCGGATACGACCTCCGCCGCGGCGTGCTTGACAAGCTCCGGTAACTTGAGGGAAAGCTGGTTGTGCAGTGCACCCCCTTTATGAACGAAACGAATGGCCTCTCGCTGCTCCGGTATATAACGACCGGCTGAGGCAACCAGTTTCAGCCCCTGCGGCCGCTGCCAGAGCACCGCGGCAGAGGCGCCGTCACCAAAGAGCGCATTAGAGAGAATCAGGCTCACATCATTATCCATCTGCAAGGTCGCGCTGCAAATCTCAACGCTGACGCTCACCACCACGCCCTGGTTAGTGGCCCCGAGCAGAGATTCTGCCACCTGGAGGTTGGGGATGGCGCCTCCGCACCCGCTTCCGACCAGATCGTAAACCCTGGTGCCGCGGGCAAGCCCCAATCGCTCCAAGAGATAGGTGGATATGCCGGGGCAGATATAACCGGTGCAGGTATTTACCACGAGCCCTGCCACCTCCTGGGTGGCGACGCCGGCCTGCGCCAGGGCGCTGGTCACGGCCTGGGCGGAAAGTTCAACCGATTTTTCGGTAAACCGTGCGATGCGCTGGTCGGGTGATTCATCCGCCAGGCACTCCGGATCATCAACGGCAAAATGCCGCTTGTGGATGCTCGGATGCGAGAAGGTGGCGCGCAACAGGCCCAAGCTTCGCTGACTCAGCTTCTGTCCATAATGCCTTCGCATAAAATCGGCGGAAAATGCCTGGTCGGCATTGTAGGGTGGCACCACTGCGGCAATGGAAGCGATGTGGACGCCGCCTGTGGCATCCTTGCGTACCGCTTGACTGCTGTTCATGCCCTCTGCCTTTCTGCCCGCTTTCGCGAGGCAAAGAAAATATCAATGTAACTGTTCAGCTTGCGCCGCAGACCGCGGCGGCATCGCTTGCGGTGAAAACTCGCCTGCGGCTCAAACATTCACCGCGGCACTCAACCGCCACAGCCTGCGGCGCGATTGGGGATTGCAGCTGAATGTTTACATATTAATTACACATCCATGCCCGCCATCCTCAACCCACGCCGAATGAACCGAGTATACCTCCACAAGGGCGGACGCAGTCCGAGACGAGCGCCGATCCGATGCAGGCGGGGCAAAAAGGGCAAGCCCAGCGAATTCATATCAATGAAATTCATGTGAATCGCCATGGCTTGCTTCAACTCCCGAGCAATCCACCCTGGTTCAACTTCAGGGGAAAGGTAAAACGTCGGCGCAAGCATCTCAGCCGGGGAGCGGCTGAGGATTCTCTGCTGCCGGGCGATCGTTTCCAATTCCGTGCCTGGGTAGATGCGAATTCCGGTATTGAAAAAGGCGATATCTCCAGAGCGCAGCTGAGTCTTGGCAAAACGCAGCGTTTCCCTCACGGTTTCCCGGGTTTCGCCTGGCCCACCAAACATAAAGATCCAGGCACACGGAATCCGGTGGCGGCGTACCACGGCGGCCGCCCGATAGACCTCACGGCTGGTGAAGCCTTTTTTCAATCCCGCCAAAACCGGATCGGCAGCACTCTCCAGGGTAATCCCCATGCCTGTAAAGCCGGCCTGTTCCATGGCGCTCAGCAGCGTTTCGTCAACATAACGGGGACTCAACTCCAGGCACTGCAAGCGCGCCTTGCCGGGAGCGCGGGCCAAGGCAGCGCAAACATTCATGGCATGATCCGGAGGCGCATTGAATATGCTGTCCACGATCTCGATATCCCGCAGTCCCGCGGCCAGGAACCGCGTCACCGCAGCGGCGATGCTTTCAGGATCTTTCAGCCGGCAGGTACTGCCTTCAATGCCTGGATAGGTGCAGTAAACGCACTGGAATTGACAGCCGGTCTTGGTCTGAAGCGGCACCGTTGCCTGTTGCGCGCGGTAGGCCGGCAAGTTCAACCATCGCCGATAGTCCGGCGCCGGACAGATTGTCGAAAACTCCGACATATCTAACGGGTTGCGGGAAAAAGCGCCATTTTCGATAAAGGCGACACCGGGGACATCCGTAAAGTTGCGCCCAGCGGCAAGCCGCTCAAGCACCTGCGGGAAGACCGACTCTCCATCTCCGACGATGGCGCAGGAGGCATCCACCATACGCAACAGCGCCTCGGGCATCACCCCGAGGGCGGCTCCTCCCAATAGGGTCGGAGCGCCGCTGCGGGTGCGGATCGTCGCGACGATCCCTTGAAGCTCATTGAGGTAGGACACCGGGTTCTGCATGTCGTTATTGTCGATGTTGCGCACCGACAACCCGACTGCATCCGGCTGAAAATCTTCCACCGCCGCGGCGACGGCGGCCCGCGCGTCGGCGGTGAACATCAGGTCGAGAAGTCGCACGCGGTGGCCGGCCTTCTCGGCAGCTTCGGCAACCAGGCAGGCACCGATAGGCATCACCGGCATGGGCAGGGCATTGCGGTTGGTGCTGAGAATAAGCACCTTCATAAGGAATGTCCCGTGGGTTCCTGCGCCCCCTTACGTAACAGCAGAACAACCCGCGACGGTGGCGTCTCGATCACCCGGATCGGGACATCAGGGAAATTTTTCTGTATGAAATCGCGCAACTCTTCAGGTTGGAATCCTCGGCGAATGGACAGGCGTCCGTCATAATAAGCAAAACTGCGGCGGGCCAAGAGCCCCAGGCAAAGCGTCGCACCCAGATAGGCTCCCCGTGAGCGTTTGAGGTCGTTCATGACAAAAGCGATCCGGGTGCGGGCGATGAGACTCTGCACAAAAATTTGAATCTGATCCCAGGACAAGTGATGCAAAAAATGGTTGGAAAAAATGAAATCAAAGGATTCCAGCGAGCTTAAATCCAGGGCATTTCCTTCTAGGATGCGAACCTCGGGGAAATCCCTGACCTTCTGGTGCGCGGCGGGAAGAATCCGTGGATCATTGTCCAAAGCCGTAATCTTGAGCTTCAGGCCCCGGCGGCGCGCTGCCCGGGCCGCCCACAGCGCGATATCGCACCCCCCCGCGCCCACGTCCAGGAGGCTGTAGGTCCGTGCCGGATTCTGTTCCATGAGGGAGAAAACCTGCCGGCGCAGGAGCCTGCGACTGGCACTGAAAAGGGCATTGATCAGGTGGAACTGGCGGATGGTGCGAAGCAACAGCTCCGGATCGGCATCGGCCTGGTCCATTTTCTCCTGGTCCGTGGTGTTCCTGAGCCGCAGGTCCGGGAAGATAAGGTTAAGCATCCACAAGTCTCCGCGAAAAATTACATTCACAGAGTATAGAAGGGTAACGACCGATCACAAGAGCCAGCGCGCCAAGCTGGTTACGATTGTGTTTCCTTGCGGGACAAGGGCCGCAGGCTCCGAATTTCCAACACCTTCGCCAAACACCACAATTGATGATAGACTGTGCTGTAGTAAGGTGGAATTCTCGCCGGGGGCGGCAACAGAATTCGCAAAAAAAAACTGAAAGGAGAAAGGTCATGACAGATCGATTTACGAAAGCTGTGGAAGAACTCCAGGAAAAATCGCCGTTTATCTGTGTGAGCTGCGGTCGGCACGAAATCGTCCAAGGGCGCGAAAAAGGAAGTCCCACACCGGACGAAGGTGTAAAGGATCGCTTTTCTGAAGCGGTTGAAGAATCAGGTCAAAAATCAGCATTTCTTTGTGAAAGTTGCAGAAAGCATTAACCGCCGGACAGCCAAAATTACAGCCGACACATTATTGGTCCGACAGCCTCCTGAAATCGTAGGAGGCATTTTTTTTGCCGCAGGGGAGGGCTGCGCGAATCGGACCCGCCACGCTCTCTCGGATCAGCTCAATAAGCCGGTGGATCACTCGCCGGAAACGATTCCTTTGAGCCTTCATCCACATCGTTGCCATCGGCAACATGTTCCGGGCTGGATTGCGCGGCCGATGCCAGGCCGCCATGCTCTTCTGCATGCCCGGTTTCACCGTCCAGAAGCTGGCGCAGCACATATTGCAGAATGCCGCCGTGGCGGTAATAGAGAGCCTCCTGCGGTGTGTCGATACGCACCAGAGCCGAAAATTCCACCCGCTCACCACTTTCGCGCGAAGCGACAACCTTGACGCGGCGCTCCTGCATGCCGTCGGCAAAGCATTCCGCCAGGCCTTGCACATCGAAGAACTCTTCACCAGTCAATTTCAGCGAATCAATGCTGTCGCCGGCGTCAAACTGCAGCGGCAAAATGCCCATGCCGATCAGGTTCGAGCG
This sequence comes from Geoalkalibacter ferrihydriticus DSM 17813, assembly GCF_000820505.1. Taxonomy (NCBI): domain Bacteria; kingdom Pseudomonadati; phylum Thermodesulfobacteriota; class Desulfuromonadia; order Desulfuromonadales; family Geoalkalibacteraceae; genus Geoalkalibacter; species Geoalkalibacter ferrihydriticus. The sequence goes on from NZ_JWJD01000002.1 coordinate 174,499, forward strand.
ATGAATACGCTCGTAGCTTTCGGCAATCACCGCCTTGACGCCCTGCAGGAAAGGCCCTTTGGCGGCCCAGTCGCGGCTGGATCCTGAACCGTATTCCTTGCCGGCAAGCACGATTAGCGGCACGCCCTCGCGCTGGTAGCGCACCCCTGCGTCATAGATCGAGAGCGTCTCGTTGTCGGGCAGATAGCGCGTATACCCGCCTTCGACATCGGGAACCAGGCGATTGCGAATCCGGACATTGGCGAAGGTGCCGCGCACCATCACTTCGTGGTTGCCGCGCCGCGAGCCGTAAGAGTTGAAATCCTGCGCGGCTATGCCCTGATTGATCAAATATTTCCCGGCCGGCGCGTCTTTGCTGATATTTCCGGCCGGTGAAATATGATCCGTCGTGACGCTGTCGCCAAGCAACGCCAATGCCCGCGCGCCGCGGATTTCGGGCACCCGCGCGGGAGCTTCGCGGCTCATCCCCTGGAAAAAGCTCGGTTGGCGGATGTAGGTCGAATCGGATTGCCAGTCAAAGCGCTCGCCCTGCCGAACATCCAGCGCATCCCACCAGGCATCGCCCTGATAGATCTCAGCGTAATTGCGTTGATACATCTGGGTGCGGATCGCTTCGGCGATCGTGGCGTCGATTTCCTCACGGCTCGGCCAGATGTCGCGCAGATAGACAGGCTCGCCCTGCGGATCGCTGCCAAGCGGCTCGGTCTCCAGATTGATGTCGATACGTCCGGCAAGGGCAAACGCCACCACCAACGGTGGAGACATCAGGTAGTTGGCCCGCACTTCCGAATTGATACGGCCCTCGAAATTACGGTTACCCGAGAGAACCGAGGCAGCGACCAACTGTTCGCTGCTGATCGCCGCGGAGACTTCTTCCGGCAAGGGTCCGGAATTGCCGATACAGGTGGTGCAACCGTAGCCGACAATGTGAAAGCCCAGCTTTTTCAGGGGGTCGAGCAGCCCGCTTTGCGCATAATAATCCTGAACCACCCTCGAGCCAGGCGCCAGCGAGGTCTTCACCCACGGCTTGCGGGCCAGCCCGCGCGCCACGGCCTTTTTGGCCAGCAACCCGGCGGCAACCATGACCGCAGGATTTGAGGTATTGGTGCAACTGGTGATGGCGGCAATGACCACCGCGCCATGACCCAGGCGATGCACCTCCTCCCCGATTCTGCACTCGGCCGTCACCTCCAGCCGATCCTGCTCCCGGTGCGCTACCGGTGCCGGCGGCAAAAGCCCGGGCAGATCCTTGCGGAAGGCTTCCCGGGCATCGCCGAGAGCAATGCGTTCCTGCGGCCGGCGCGGGCCGGCGATGCTGGGCTCCACGCTGGCCAGGTCCAGCTCAAGAATCTCGGTGAACACCGGCTCGGGCGTGGCCGGAGTGTGGAAAAGACCCTGCTCCTGCATATAACGCGCAACCAGTTCCACCCGTTCTTCCGAACGAGCGGAAAAACGCAAATAATCAAGCGTCTTTTCATCAACCGGGAAAATAGCGCAAGTGGCACCGTACTCAGGAGACATGTTGCCGATCGTCGCCCGGTCGGCGACCGTCAGCTGTGAAACGCCAGGGCCGAAGAATTCCACGAACTTGCCCACCACGCCATGTCGGCGCAGCAGTTGCGTCACCGTCAGAACCAGATCCGTCGAAGTCACCCCGGCGCGCAACTCACCGCTCAGGCGAAAGCCGACCACCTGTGGAATGAGCATGGAAATGGGCTGACCGAGCATCGCCGCCTCCGCTTCGATACCGCCCACCCCCCAGCCCAGCACGCCGAGACCGTTGACCATCGGCGTGTGTGAATCGGTTCCCACCAGCGTATCGGGATAGATCTGCGGCCGTTGCCCCTGCTGGTGGGGTCCGTCCTCTGCGAGTCCGAAAACCACGCGGGCCAGATATTCAAGATTAATCTGGTGCACGATACCCGCATTGGGCGGCGTGACCTTGAAATTGTCAAAAGCCTTCTGCCCCCATTTCAGAAAAGAGTAGCGCTCGCGGTTACGCTCATAGTCGCGATCCTGATTGATGGCAAAAGCCTCATCGCTGCCGAAGGCATCCACCTGGATCGAATGATCGATCACCAGTTCCACCGGCTGCACGGGGTTGATCATTTTCGGGTCGCCGCCAAGATCCGCCATGGCGTCGCGCATGGCGGCAAGGTCAACCACCGCCGGCACGCCGGTAAAATCCTGCAACAGGATGCGCGCCGGCAGAAAAGTGATCTCTTGCGCGGATTGTGACTGCGGTGTCCAGCCGGCCAGCGCTCTGATATCCTCTGCGGTAACGTTCTTGCCATCCTCATGGCGCAGCAGGTTTTCCAGAAGAATCCGCAATGCGTAAGGCAAGCGCGCGACTTCGTAGCCGGCCTTCTCAAGCGCGTCGAGGCGAAAGATGTCGTATGTGCGATCACCGATCTCCAACGTGGAGCGGGCCCCAAAGCTGTCTTTCATAACTAGATGTCCTCTCTGTAACTGCCGGGTGACAAGATATTGGCCTGTATGCATTGTGACAAAAATATCGCCGCGCGCAACGTCAGTAAAGTTGACTGCCGCGGCCGCAGTCGGCGCGATAAGACCATCTTGATATTAAATAGAATTTAACAGTTTGCCGGTTAGAATCCGCGCCGGCAGGGATAAATACAAGTCTTCGGATTTTTCTTGACGAGTCGGTTTTCTCTTTGCTAAAAAGACGTCATTCACGATCGCAATAGCGATCATTCCCCCGCCCACACCCCCTCCGTGAGCGGGGATTTTTTTTACCACAACTCTCTGGGCGTTTAACCAAAGCTCCGGTGAGTTGCCAAACAAAGGCCCCAACCCAGCGCCATCTCTGGGCTGACACTCCGACGCTCGCGCAGCAATTCATTGATCGACTGCCGCAAGCCTCCCGCAGCCTCGGCCAAGCCGGAAAGGGTAATCCCGCAATCAGGCAAAAAATATTCGCGCTGCATCTCGCCCGGCTGGGTGGAGCGACGTTTGATCCTGATTGTGTTCGAAATACTCATCGTTTTCAGCGACGAGCGTCTGTGGGTTCTTCGTACAACGCGATTACCGCCTGCCAATGCTCTTCCACGACCCGACGGTCCTCGCCTTCGGGCAGCTGCTCTCTGGCCCCTCGGGCGATCATTTCAGCGTGCCGTAAGAGAGTGGCGCGGTCCTCGGAACGATGCGCGAATCCCACGATCACGGCGATCGTGTCCAGCAGGCGGATGGTCACCGCGGCATTGGATCGGCCATTTTGCCGGATCTGGTTGAACGCCGCGTCCAGAACCTCCCGGAAGGTATCAGTCCGCAAAATCAACCGAAGCTGATCGTGGCGGTCATAGCGATAAGGCGACGGCATGTTTCGTCCCGCAAGACGACAAAGAGCGGAGCCGAGGTGATCCACACATGCGATCGCTGTGAACGGGTCGTTGATCCCAGGGGAGAGGGCTCGCACCGCCATCTCGACAAGCTGGTTCACCGAGAACTCGATGTCCTGGTCAGAAGTCCGCTGGTGGCCCGTGATGAAGAGGGTCTGAACCTGTTTCGCGAGTTGGTCCGTCACCCGGCTCCCCGGCGAGATCAACACCAGACGACAACCGGCGACAACATAGTTTCCAGGCTTTCGCTCCAGTCGAACGACCAGGTTCTCCTCCATCGCCAGTGCCAGTAGGGCGTCCTTGTCGATGAGCTGAAGATAGCCGTCCCGGGCTGCGGAGACCGGCTGAGCATCCCGGTCGAACGCCCCGATGACGCCCGTATCGGGTGGCTCCGCCGTAACCCGAGGGCCCTCCTGCCCGACCTGCTCCGGAAAGAGTTGATCGATGTTCTGAATCAATTGCTTGCCGATTCCTGCGGCGATCTCGTTGGCCTGAATGGAAACGGAAACGTGATGGATGAAGTAGATCAACACCCCTACGCTCGCCACTGCGAGTAAAACGCCTAGGCTGACCGACAGGTGCGGGACGAACTGGATCTCCTCCGCACGGCGGATCGTGCGGAGCACAAGCAGGCAGTACACGAAGGTGGCGATGAAGGTGCCGAGGACGACCTGTGTGCTGGTGTCGCGCATGAAATTGGTCAGTAAACGGGGTCCCAACTGGGAAGAGGCGAGCGAGAGGGCTACCAATGTCATCGAGAAGACGACACCGGCGATGGTAATCATCGACCCGGCGATGATCCCCAGCACGGCGCTCGCTCCTTCGGCTCCAATCTTGAACGTCCAGTCCAAGTTTCGCGCCAACCACTCCGTCACCGACTCGTCCACGGTGACGCCCACAAGCGCCATCGCCACTGCCATAGCGGCCATTGTCGTCGGCGTAAACCAGAAACTGGAGCGAACGCGATACCAGTATTTGGTGATCTGTAGTTTCATGACGAAGACACCTCATTCATACGCATTGCCTCCACGGCCGAACATCAGCCTTTTGCGGTTGCCTGAACGTGTAGCGTGGAGGCAACCCGAACCCTGGTTTTGTTGGTCCCGATTGCCCCATTGTTGGCGCCTCAGCCCAAGATTCGTTCCTTCAGCTTTTTGAAGGTCACCTCTGGTAATTTTACTGGCACAGATCACGTATTTCATTTTTTTCAAATGCGTAGGGCGGACCCTCTATCCTTTCTTACAACCCGGCCATTTCGAGAACGATCAACAACAGCACCAACCCAACGGCCACCGGGACGATCACCACCCATTCGTTGACCTTGAAGAGCCGCGGCAGGGTGAGATCACCAAAATCACCTTTAGCCAGAATACCGGTCTTGAGCCTCGGGTAGAGTGCCGCAAACAGGCCGCTGCCGATAACGATGCCGGCTAAGCCCCCCACCAGGGCGTCGAGGTAGCCGTTGCCGACCGCACCGGCAATGGTGCCCGGACAGTAGCCGAGCACAGCAAACCCCACCCCGAAAATCAGGCCGCCGACGATATTCATACCGAACGACCCCGACTTGATGGACAGCTTGATCCAACCGAGGTTTTTCATGGCATAAATGCCGATCATGCCGGTCACCACCGCCGACAGCATGATTTTCACCACGGTAAAATCCGTGAGCAGCAACTGGCCCAGAATCACATCATATTTGGTGGCTCCGCCTTTGTGCAGCAGAAAGCCGAACGCAATGCCAAACAGCAATCCCCACAGCAGCGGCGCCTTGTCCGATTTTTTTTGTGTCTGCATCATCTCCACCCTCAGCCGATGACGTGATAAATGAATTGGGCGGTCAGAATCCCACCGACAAAAAAGCAGACGGCGGAAATCCAGCTCGACACCGCCAACTGCAAGGTGCCGCTGATACCGTGGCCGCTGGTGCACCCGTTGGACCAGCGCGCACCAAAACCCAGCACAATGCCGCCCATCAACGCTACCATGACGCGCAGCAGGGCGTTGTCGCCAAAGGTCGCCGCCCAGCGATCCGGCACCCATTGTAATTGAAAGTCGCCGGACACCAGCGCCGACAAAAGCGATCCGAGCACAATGCCGACGACCAGCATGCCCTGCCAGCCCCAGGAAAGCTTGATTTCCCGATAGTAGAGTTTGTCCTGCGCCTGCGCTCCCCCCACCATTCGCTCAAGCAGACCGCTGCTGCGGGCAAAGGTGGTGGAGCAGGCAATGGGTTGCTTTGAAATGAGAAAACTCAACCAGCTCAACAGACCGATACCTATCCCCACGACGTAGGGCGACCAGCGCACCTCGGTTAAAAACTCCATGGTTTCCCCCTTTTTAATGCCAGTGGCTTTCCTGGTGCATTACCCGGCATGGTAACGCGATCCGTGAGGATTCTCGCAGGCACGGCATTGTTTGGCGTAGCCGGCGGCACTGTAGCCCGTCATGCCGCCTGCGACGTTGGCGACATCCGCAAAACCGTGCTGCAGCAGGATGCTCGCCCCAAGGCTGGAGCGATTGCCGGAACTGCAGATCACCCATGTCGGCAGGCTATTATCCAACTCATTCGAGCGGGTGCGCAGATCGGCCACCGGGATATTGACCGCCCCGTCAATATGGCTGTCGTCAAATTCGCGCGGGGCGCGCACATCCACCAACTGAAACGCCTGCGCATCGCTCATCCGTGCATGAAGATCCTCCACGGAAATCTGCGACACGGCGCGCGAGGGAAACCCTTCCACCGCCCAGCCGGGAATGCCTGCGTCGAGATAGCCGACGATGCGATCGACCCCCACGCGCCGCACCCAGCGATTGGCCTCCAGAGCTTTCTGGTAATCTTCGGCCACAAGCAGAATGTCCTTGTCGGTGGGCAGAACCCAACCGGCGAAGGTGGGGAAATTGCCGTTGAGATCGAGATGCCATGAATCCGGAATATGCTGGCTGCCGAAGGCAAGATAGCTGCGCGCATCAAGCACAAGCGCATCGGATTCGGCCAAGCGCTTTTTGAATGGCTTGGCATCGAGTTCCTCAAGAGCGGGCAGATCGTCGATCAGACGGGGCCCTTTGCGGTTAATGTCGCTGCAGCGGCTGAAATGATCCGGTGCCGGCGGCATGTTTTCCGTCAGCGACGTGATAAATTCGGCTTTGTCCTGAATCTGCAAAGCCTCGTTGAACTTGCGCTCATAACCGATGGTGCTCATCTGCTTGGCGCCCATGGCGCGCCCACACAGAGAACCGGCGCCGTGGGCCGGATAGACTTCGCAGAAATCAGGTAATTTGAGCAGCTTGTCATGCAAGCTGTGATAGAGCTTTGCAGCCAACTCTTGCGCCATATCCGGGAACAGATCGGGCCGCCCGACATCGCCAACGAACAGCGTATCGCCGACAAACACGCCGACGGGGCTTTCGGAGCGCGAGGTATCCACCACCACATAGCTCAGATGCTCGGGCGTATGGCCCGGTGATTCCAGCACCTGCAGGCGCATGTCCTCCAGTTCGATCACGTCGCCTTCTACCAAAGATACATGCTCGAAAGCGCATTTCGCCGATTTGGCCACATAGATTTCAGCTCCGGTTCTGGCCGCCAGATCCATATGTCCGGAGATAAAGTCGGCATGCAGATGGGTTTGCAGAATGTGCGTGATTTTAACTCCTTGCGCACGCGCCGCCTGAATATAGACCTCCACATCGCGTTGCGGATCGATAACCGCACAGCTCTTGCTGCCGGCCAGGATATAGGAGCTGTGGGCAATCTTTTCGACGAAAAAATGTTTCAACAGCATAACGTCCTCCCTTGATGTTGTGGTGATGATCTACAGATAAAAGACATAAAAAACGGTAACAACCACCAGCAGAAAGATCAGCGTCATGCCGCTGCCGGCTTTGAGATAATCGCTGTTGCGATAGCCTCCCGCCGAAATCAGCATGGCATTGACCTGATGGGTCGGCAGGATGAACGAATTGGCGGTGCATACCGCAGCCATCAACGCCAGGGCGCGCGGATCGAGCCCGCCCAGGCTCGCCATGCTCATGACCAGCGGCGCCAGCACAACGATTGCACCCACATTGGAGATGAACAGGGAAAAAGCAGTGGAGAGCACCGCCACGCTCAGCACAAGAAAGATCGGATGGGCACCCTGGACCAACGCCATGAGCTTGCCTGCCAGCAGATCGGCCGTGCCCGTTTTCTGCATGGCCAGTCCCAGCGGGATGAGCCCGGCGAGCAGGAAAACCACTTTCCAGTCGATGGCCTGATAGGCCTCCTGCATGCTGAGCACGCGCAGCAGCACCATGGCAAGAGCCCCGGTCAGAAATGCCACGGAGATGGGGGCGCCCGAAAACGCCAGAGCAATCGCCGCCACAAAGCAGGCCGCCGCCGGCAGCGCTTTGGCGGGGGCCTTTTTCTCCGTGGTCAGGGGGGTGACGACCACAAAATCCGGTGTCTCCTTGAGTTCGGCAATTTTTTCCCATAGGCCGTACACGATGAAGGTATCGCCGATGAGTACCTGATGATCGGAAAAATCTCCGCGCAGGCCCTCGCCCTTGCTGAACACCATGACGGGCTCCACGGCATAACGCTTGCGCAGGGAAAAGGTGCGGATGGACTGGCCGACCATGGCGGAGCGCGGGGGGATGACAACCTCGGCAAAGCCCGCCTGGCCAGGGTCGCCGAGCCTGGCAAAAAGCGCCAAATGCTCCTGGCGCAGCAACCCGTAATCGGTGGCGAAGCGCTCGACATCGGCGTCATCGCCCAGCAATGCAAGCAGTTGCCCGCCGGCAAAACGGGTTTCACGCCAGGGGGCATACTCTATATGCTTGTCATCGGAGAGCCCGAGAACGTTGAGCCGATAGTCTCCCCACACCCCGGATTGCTCGGGGGTTTTGCCCTGCAAGGGACTGTTGGCCGGAATGCGATAGTGCCGGATGTGATGCGGCAGGCGCAGGGCTTCGATGAGTTTTTCCTGTTCGGAGAGGCCCTGACCCTCAGGGTGCGCCGCGGGCAGCACGAAGCGCCCGAACAGCATAAAATAGCCGATGCCCACCGTCAGCAGGACCAGGCCCACGGGGGTCACGCTCAACAAACCGAAGGGTTCCAACTCGGCGCCGCGCAGCAGATCGTTCATGAGAATCAGCGGTCCCGACCCCACCATGCTCAGGGTCCCTCCGAGAATGGCGGCAAAGCCGATCGGCATGATCAAGCCGGAAGCCGCCAGTTTGCGGCGGCGTGCGATATCGAGAACCCCGGGAAGAAAAAGCACCACCGCACCGATATTCTGGATAAATCCCGACATGAGACCGACCGGCACCGACACCAAGGCGACAATTTTTGAGCGCTTTTCACCCGCCACCCTGAGGACGGCACGCGAAAAACCATCCATCAGCCCGGTGCGCGCTACCCCCCTGCCCATGATCATAACCCCCATCATGGCCACCACCGCGTTGCTCGAAAAGCCGGAAAGCGCTTCCTGTGGCGCCAGAATACCCGTCCAGGCCAGCGCCAGCAGGCACAGGATGGCCACCACGTCGATGCGCAGAAGATCCAGCACCAACAACACCACTGTTGCGGCCAGGATCATCAGCACAATGATATTTGCGGAATCCATAAAAACGCCTTTCGGCATGAACGGGAGCAATGGCTTGGAAGATTATACCTAAAATTTGCGGGAATAATTCGATGGGCCTGAGCAACAGACGTTGGCAGGGGGGAGATGCCGCGAGCGCATCGATATTTTCTGCCAGGGGATATACGGCATATCACCCATCGGTGTCACAAGCAGGGATTTCTTCTGAGGTTTGTGCATGTTGGCAGGGCCTGGACAATAATTTTCGATGTGATCGATTATTACGCGTTGCCGTTGATGAGGCGTCGCCGGCGGGATGCAGAAGCGCAAGCGCATGCTCCAGGGCTTGAGACAGAGCCCTTTGCGTCTTGGGGCTGAGACCTTCGGCGAAAGGGGTCGCGTGGGACGGCAGAGTGAGTAGCCAGGCCCGCGGGGTGCGACCATAGAGACGCGCGCACAACATCAACAGAACCTCGGGAGAAAGCTGATGACCGCAACGCCCCTCCCCCCCCTCAGACCGGAGGCGATGCAGAAGGAAAGGGCGCTGCTGGCCGGCCGCGGCATCGATGAACAGGACACGGTCGACAGAGGCGCAGGCGATCTCCAGGCAGAGCTCCGGCGTTAATTGATGAACCGAGAGCACGCGCACTGCGGCGGCGGGCAGGCGTTGGGCGAGTAACTCAGCCAGACGCCTACCCGCGCCATCGTCTGCACGCAGCAGATTGCCGTAACCGATGACCAGCCACATCAGGCGCGCCGCACCTCGTCGAGCAGGCGCCCGTCGACGTCGCGCAGTTCCACTTGCAGAGGCATACGCCCCGCTTCATGGGTCGAGCAACTCAGGCAGGGGTCGTAGGCGCGGATGCCGTGTTCAACGCGGTTGAGCAACCCCTCATCGAGTCGGTCCGCTGAGAGAAAGCGCTGGGCGATTTGCTTGATGGTGCGATTCATGGCCAGGTTGTTCTGTCCGGTAGCGATGATCAGGTTAACTTTTTCAAGCAGGCCGTTGTCGTCAACCTGGTAATGGTGGAACAGGGTGCCGCGCGGCGCTTCACAGACCCCAACGCCGACATTCTGGTTGACTCCGGCGCGACTGCGGATATGGCGTTCGGCAAGAATGTCATTGTCCAGGATTTCCTCGATGCGCTCAAGAGAATGGAGGATTTCGATGAGCCGCGCGTAGTGATAGAAAAAACTGCTGCTGACGGGCCTGCCCGGCCCGCAATAATGGCGAAATTGGCGCAATTCGCGGTCGGCCTTGCGGGTTCCGGCGAAGTCGCAGACATTGAGTCGCGCCAAAGGGCCAACCCGGTACATACCTTTCTCCGGACCCAAGGGAGCGTAATAAGGAAATTTCAAATAGCTCCAGGTTTCTTCACCTTCGGTGATCAATTGCGCAAAGTTTTCCGGTGCGACCTGATCCTCAATGATTTTTCCGTCGGCATCGACGATGCGCAGGCGCCCATCGTAATGCTCCAAGCTTCCGTCCTCGCCGACCAGGCCCATGAACAGACTGGGGAAGTCTCCGTAGGCATCGATTTCGCCCTTGACGCGATCAAGGGCGTCCTTGAACAGATCGAGCGCAATATCGACCACGGCAAACATTTCGGGCAGTTGCGCCCGAATCTCATGTTTGGCTTGCGGCTCAAGGCCGGCCCGCACTCCGCCCGGAACAGACCAGGAGGGATGCACACTGCGCTCGCCGAGGGTGCGGATCAGATGCTGACCGAAGGCGCGCAATCGGATACCGGCACGGGCGACTTCAGGATGAGCGGCTATCAGTCCGGTCAGATTGCGCTGCTCCGGGTTGCTGTCCATGCCGAGGAGCAGGTCGGGACCGGAAAGCAGAAAGAAACTCAGGGCATGGCTTTGTACCAATTGGGCGTAGTTCATCAGGCGGCGCAGGGCTATCGCCGGAGCTGGGGTGCGAACACCGAGAATGGCGTCGCCGGCCTTGCTTGAAGCCAGCAGGTGACTGACAGGGCAGATGCCGCACACCCTTGCGGTGATGCCGGGCATCTCCCAGAAGCTGCGGCCGATACAGAATTTTTCGAACCCGCGAAATTCGGTGACGTGGAAGCGCGCGTCGGCCACCCGGCCCTGATCATCGAGTTGGATGCTGATTTTAGCGTGCCCCTCGATGCGGGTGATCGGTTCGATGTGAATCGTGCGTGACATAAAATAAACTCCTATACCTCGTTAACCGAAGGTGCGCAGCGATGGGGGGAGTTCGACGGCGCGGCCTTCAATAAGGGCGGTGAGTGTGGCGCTGATGCGCTCCGGAACGGGCGGACAACCGGGAAGAAAGACATCGACCTGGATCGCCCGATGCAGGGGAAGAACTTTTGTCAACAAGGCCGGCAACACCTCGAGAGCTTCCGGCCCGATGGGGGCGCGGGCCTCGTGGTAAACGGCGGTCAACAGATCCTTGACGGAAATGCGGTTGCGCATACTGGTGACATTACCGGTGACCGCGCAATCGCCGAAGCTCACCACGGTCTTGGTATGGGTGCGAATGCGGCGGGCCAGTTCGAGATTTTCAACATTGGTTATGGCTCCCTCGACCAAACACAGATCAACATTCTCGGGATAAATTTTGGCATCGACCAGGGGGCCGTAGACCAGATCGACGCGCTCACTCAGCGCCATAAGCTCTTCGTCGAGGTCGAGAAAACTCATATGACAACCGGAGCAGCCTCCCAACCAGACCGTGGCGAGGCGCAACTTTTGTGGTTTTGCGTTCATGCTCTCCATCCTTTGCTGGTTTAGCGATGCCATTGGCGCTTCTCGCGGCCGTCGAGAATGCGGCGCAGAAAACGTGAATCTTTCTTCATTTCGCCCACCGAGGACCCTTGGTCGAAAAGAGCGCCGGTCGGACAGACCTCAACGCATTTTCCGCACTCGGTGCATGTCTCGCTTTCACCCCAAGGCCGATTAAGGTCCGTGATGACCTGACTGGCGATCCCGCGGCCGCGCACGTCCCAGGTATGAGCGCCTTCGACTTCGTCACACACCCTGACGCAGCGCAGGCACAAAATGCAGCGGTTGTGATCGGCACCGTACTTTTCGTGGCTGGTGTCCATGGCCAGGTCGGGATCCAGATAGTCATAGCGCACATGGTCCATACCCAGTTCCGCGGCCAGCGCCTGCAATTCGCAGTGTTCGTTGCTGACGCACACGGCGCAGGCATGATTGCGCTCGGCGAAGGTCAGTTCCAGAATCATCTTGCGGTAGCGGTTGATCTTGTCGTTGTGAGTGACCACCACCATGCCTTCCACCGCTTCGGTAGTGCAGGCCGGCAGCAAACGGGGCGCTCCGGCAACCTCGACCAGGCAAAGGCGGCAGCCGCCCCGGGTGCTCAAGCCGTCGAGGTAACACAGCGTCGGCAATTCGACGCCCTGATCCCGGATTGCTTCGAGCAGGCTTTGGCCGGCGCGGGCGCTCACCAGCCGACCATTGAGGGTCAATGTGATGACAGACATCAGATCTGCTCCTTAAGGATAGTCAACTGATCGATGTGTTCCGGCAACTTGTACAGGGGGATCTGATCGAGCTTGCAAATTCCAGCCGGGCAGCGTTTTTCTTCCACGTGGGCAAGATACTCGTCGCGGAAGTAAAGCAGCGTGTTGAGGACCGGATTCGGCGCAGTCATGCCCAGGCCGCAAAGACTGGTTTCTTGAACCAGTCCGCAGAGTTCCTCGAGCGTCTGCAGATCCTCTGCGACGGCACTGCCGTCGGTGATGCGGGTAAGCAGCCGATGCATTTCGACGGTGCCGACGCGGCACGGCACGCACTTGCCGCAACTCTCATCCAGGCAGAATTCCATGAAAAATTTGGCGACGTCGGGCATGCAGCTGGTTTCGTTCATGACGATCAGTCCGCCCGATCCCATAATGGATCCTAGCTCCTTGAGACTCTCGTAATCGACGGGGGTGTCAAGATGCGTGGAGGGGATGCAGCCGCCGCTCGGTCCGCCAGTCTGCGCGGCCTTAAAGTTGCCGCCGTCGGGCAGACCGCCGCCGATGTCGAAGACGATGTTGCGCAGGCTGATGCCCATCTCGACCTCAATGAGCCCTGAGTTGACGACCTCGCCGCACAGGGCGAAGACTTTGGTGCCTTTGCTTCTTTCCGTGCCGAAGCCGGCGAACCAGTCGGCTCCGTTTCTGATGATAGGTGCGATGTTGGCGAAGGTTTCGACATTATTGATAAGGGTCGGCTGGCCCCAGAGGCCACTGTGGGCCGGATAGGGCGGCCGGGGAACCGGTTGCCCGCGGCGTCCCATGATGGAGGTCATCAAGGCGGTTTCCTCGCCGCACACAAAGGCGCCGGCACCGACGCGCAGGTCGATGCGGAAGTTGAAGCCGCTGTCGAGAATACGGCTTCCGAGCAACCCACTTTTCTCGGCCGCCTTGATGGCCTTGGCCAGACGCGCCGCAGCCAGGGGATATTCGCCGCGGACATAGATGTAGCCCTGTTCGGCACCGACGGCATAGCCGGCGATGGCCAGACCTTCGAGAACCCGGTGCGGATCCGATTCCATGATGGTACGATCCATATAGGCGCCGGGATCGCCTTCATCGCCGTTGGCGACCACGTATTTGCGCTCTCCCGGAGCCTTGCGCACCAGATCCCATTTGACTCCGGTCGGATAACCGCCACCGCCGCGCCCGCGCAAGCCGCTGTGGGTGATTTCGCCGCAGACCTGTTCCGGAGTCATTTCCTGCAGCGCATGAGCCAGGGCACTATAGGCGCTGCGGGCCAGGCTGTGCTCGATTTTCTCCGGATCAATCCGGCCATTGTTGTCCAAAACGATGCGGGTTTGCTGGGTAAAGAAGGGCAGATGCGACGAGAGTTCCTCGGTCACCGGGGCGTTCTTTGAAAATTGCGCTGAGAGGATCGCGTGTGCCGACTCCGGCGTCACTTTTTCAAAAATCTGTTCGCTGCCGTCTGCCTGGGTGATTCGCAGCAGAGGACCACGACTGCAAGGGCCCATGCAGCCGGTCGCAACCACCTCAAGTGACACATCTGAATGACTTTTTCGTGCGGCGATTTCCTCATCGAGAACGGCTTTGACCCGGTCGGCGCCGGCCGACAGACAAGGGGTACTGTAGCATAGAAACAAGCGCAGGCTCATTTGCCCCTGGCGCTGCCGTTCCTGTTCAGCGCGTTCCTGTAATTCTGTCGGGTTCATTATTCCTTCTCCTGGCAGGTATCAACCGCAGCGATTTTTTCCTGAATGGCCGCCGCGGTAGACTCAGGGGTTTGCTTGCCGAGAACCTCACCGTCGAGTGTCAGCATCGGCGCCAGGCTGCAATTGCCCAGGCAGCGCGCCGTCATCAGCGTCAACTTTTTGTCCGCGGTCGTTTCTCCGGCTTTGACCTCGAAGATCTCCTCGAGCTTGGTCACAATTTCTGCGGCCCCTTTGACGTAGCAGGCGGTACCCATACAGATCACGCACACATGATCGCCCTGGGGCTCCAGGGTGAAGAAGTTGTAGAAGGTGGCAACTCCGTAAACCCAACTGGGCGGCAGTTTAAGATGGATAGAGACATAATCGAGTATGGCCTCGTCGAGGTGCCCAAAGGTTTCCTGCGCAGTATGCAGGATTTCAATGAGGGCATCCTGCTGGTATTGATACCTTTTGAGGGATTTGTCGAGGAGTTGTAATTTCAGTTTTTGAGAATTGTCGGGATTTTGTTCCGAAGGGGGCCGTGTAGCCATTGTGGGTTGTGCCATGAAACCTCCTGATCCATTCAATATTTTGGTCTGAGGGGAAGTTACGGCAGGCCGGGTCGACCTTGCTATTCACCCCAAACTATAGCAGATTAATTGACGAAGGCATTTTTGGGGCCAGACAGGGATGAAATCGGCAAAAATTCGCCTTACCCTGAAATGTTGCGGCTTTTGCCACACACGTGGAGCACATCCTTGGTTTTGAGAACAAACGCTTTGCTTCCGACAGCAAGGCTTTTGCTCCGACCCCCAGCTCTTTTATAGAAGGATAAAAAGGTCAACCTGGGAAATGAATTTTATTCAGTGCGGAGATTTTGTATGAAAGTTCGCGATAGCGGCATGCCGGATGAGGAAATGTGGAACTCCTTTTTCTCACCGGCAAAGATTCTCGCTCTTCTCGGCCTGGACGCCGACACCCGCGGGGTAGCCAAGTTTGGCTGCGGGTATGGCACCTTTAGCCTGGCGGCGGCCCGGCTGACGCAGGGGATGGTGCATGCCTTCGATATTGAGCCTGCAATGGTTGCGGTGCAGGCGGTCCCACACAGAAAAGACGGTGGAGTAGTTGGAATTGGTCTCATTCGGCACCTGCGAGTGGTGAACGCCGTGCATCCGGGGGGTGACGATTCTCTGCCCCCGTGGCCGGTTTCATCAGGGCGCTACGAGGCTGCGCTTTGGCGGCAGATTTCCAGAAGGTCGTCGAGTTCGGGGAAACGGCGTTGCTCCAGGCGCGAAAAAACCCGTTCTTTGTCGAGAAACACGGCGAATTCGCTTTTCTGCTCTCCGGCCACGGTTTCGATCTCGACGTCCTGCACCTTTTGCTTCAATTCAGCAGCGAGACTCGTTGCGCGGGGCTGATGCCCTCAGGAAGCACAGTATACAATCGTCATCAGCATCTCAACTCTCCTTTGCTTTGGGGTTTTTGTTTAGTAATTTTGGGAGAATAATTTTGGGGCTTGACAGGCGGAATGCAGAATGTTCCTTCTGGTTCTGCAATAATTTTGAATAAGCCGGTGGTGTGCGAGTATCTCGTCGCCGCCGGTTATCTCAACCGGTTCGGCAGGAGGAAATCAATGAAGGACACGTGCCACCTATATACGGATCTGGCGTGGCTGTGGCCGATATGGGGAGATCCCGCCACTGAATACGCGTACTACTGCGAACATGTCACGACACTCTGGGTAGCCCGGGCTTGCTTTCACCTGCAAAACATTTTAAAATGTATTGCAAATGCAACGCAAGGAGTTAGCGCATGAAAACAGCCACATTGCCATCCCTTCGGGTTGATCCAGAGTTGCGCCATGAGGTCGAAAGTGTTTTGCACAATGGTGAAACCTTATCGAGTTTCATGGAAAAATCTCTACGTGCCAGCATCGAGCACCGAAAAATGCAGCAAGAGTTTATCGCCAGAGGCTTGACCTTACGCGATGAAGCACGAAAAACCGGAGAGTATTTCGCGGCCGAGAATGTCTTGGATGAAATGAGCGACATGCTTGCCCAGGCCGAAGCTAAAGCCCGCAAGTGAATTATAAAGTACGCTATACCAAGGCTGCCAAGAAAGATTTTTTGCGTCTCTATGATTTTCTCTTGGGAAAGGACCTTCAGGCCGCACGCAGAGCCCTTGAGGCCATCCGGAAGGGAATGGATTTTCTGCAGGATTTTCCTTTCACCTGTCGCAAAGCGACCCCTGAGAACCCCTTTTTGCGGGAAATGATAATCTCTTTTGGTGCCGGTGGGTATGTCGTTCTCTTTGAAATAGAGGATGAAAAAACCGTGACCATCCTTGCCGTCCGCCATCAACGCGAAGAAGATTACCACTAATTCTAATATATCCATCCGTGGCTTACCCACATTTCGTTGCCTGCCCTCCCCGCTTGACGCTCAGTCGCTGTTCCCTCCGACCGAAGCTCCCGCTTCGATCATCCAGAAAAAGCCCTCGATCTCCGGGGCTGTGTTTTTTCTGATAATGCGCGATTTTTTTAACGACGCTGGAGGATATCGTTTGCTCCTGCCTGATAAGGGAGGATTTGTGGGAACCTTCGGAGGCGATGCTCGTTGGGCGCCTTCAGGAACACAGGATGACTTGTGAGGCTCTGTCTCCGGTTCAAAGGCCCGCGAACCTTACGAGTAACAGCAAAATGTTCTTCATGGAATCGGACCGCCTACATGGTCGTGCAGACAACGAGACAGAGCCAAAGCCACTGCGGCAGACCCATTTACTTGCGTCCGACCTCCGACGCTCGCCCCGCACGCTCCGCGGCGATGATGGAGTCGAGAACTCCCGGGAACAGTGCATCAAGATCTTCTCTTCGCAGGCTGTTGACCCACTCCTTGCCTTCACGCCTTGTGGCCAGTACCCCGGAACGCCTCAGGACCTTGAAATGGTGGGATAAAGAAGATTTCGGCATAGCCAATCCGAAGCACCCGCATGCGATTTCGCCGGCGCCGGCGAGTTTAAGCACTATCTCCAGTCGCACCGGGTCACTTAGCGCGTGCAGCACTTTATGCAGAGTAATCCCGTCGCGCGACGGTTGCTCCTGTTCGATATTTCTCGCTGCCATGCTGTTCCTCCATTCCACAGGCCATCTTACAAAAATATGATTGACTAAACAATACGGGTCGAATAATCTCGAACCGAACAGTTCGAGAATATTCGAACCATCCGATGGGGGGAGCCCTTCGGATGTCGATCATCCTTACGCACGAGGAGAACACATGAGAGCAATTGCAATTAATGGTAGCCCCAGAAAGAATTGGAATACCGCAAGCTTGCTTGAGCATGCACTGGCGGGCGCCGCCAAGGATGGGGCGGAAACCGAGTTGGTGCATCTCTATGATCATGTTTTCAAAGGATGCGTCAGTTGCTTTGCCTGCAAGAAAATAGGCGGCCAGAGTTATGGCCGGTGTGCAGTCAACGACGGCCTGACATCCATTCTGAAGAAAGCCTCGGAGGCGGACATCCTCATCTTGGGAACCCCCGTGTACTTCGGTGCTGAAACGGGTGAAATGAGGTCGTTTCTGGAGCGCCTTCTCTTTCCGTTTCTCACCTACACACCCGGCTATGCGTCTATTTTTCCTGGGAAGCTCCGGATTGGACTGGTCTATACGATGAATATCGCCGAAAAAGACTTGCCTAACTACAATTACGACAAGATCTTCGCCGCCTCGCAGGGGTATCTGAGTCGAATTTTTGGGAACTGCAATCTCCTCCTGTGTACGGACACTTACCAGTTCAGCGACTATTCGAAATACCTTTCAACCTGCTTTGACGCAGAGGTCAAGAAGAAGCGGCGCGAGGAGGTCTTCCCGCAGGACTGTAGGAGTGCATTTGAGTTAGGAGCCAGACTTACGGCCACCGCGAAGGTGGATGTGTCAGTCCCATGAGAAAAAGAGCTTATCCAGGCGGGAGCCCGCCGACGCCTCTGGAGATCGGTCACCGATCTATAGAGGCGTCGGCCATCAGCTTTTTGCCTACGGAAGTGTGAAAAATGTTTGAACAATGTCCAAGGGGGAGACAATCCCCTGCTCCAACTGGCAAAAGTTCGGATCGGAATGGCCCTTTTTTTTCTGAATTTGACATAAGAGACACATTATTGGCGCCGGTCGTTTATCCATTTTTCCGTGGGATGAACCTGCCCTTGGAAGGTGGACTAAGAAACACGCGCTTGAGAAACGCCAGGGAAAGGGCCTCGGTGCGGTTCCAGGGCATCAAGTGCATCAGTCGCGCAAGCGGACAATAATTGAAAAACAGGTTGGCCGCCAAGCCGACCGTGGTGATGTACATCAGAATAATCATGCCGGAGACATATGTGCCGATCGCAACCCAGAGCAGATAGGCGAGGCGAACTTGTACCGGAAAGGGATCAACTCGGAAGCGGAACAACCAGAGAAACAGAAGAGCGTGGAGAGCCGAGAGGAGTACCACTCCTTGGTAGAAATAGGGATAGAGGAGGCCGCCGAGCAAAAGCAACCAGGTGAGTAGCCAGAGCCACCAGATCAGGCGCTTGCGAGATGGTTCGGAGAGATGTTGCCAAGGTATAGCCGACTGAGTCATAGGGTCACGTATATCAGAGAAAGGTCTTTACTCAGATGTATTATGACCAGAATCCATTTTTCTGCCAACCAGAGATTTTGAGCCGAGCATAACTCCAAATCTATCCGACAGAAGTGATTCGGAGTTTTCAGTCGGAAACCCAATAGAAACTTCTCCAAAGATGACGGGGGGCGGAACCAGATCTGAGCAGTCCAAGAAATCACGACCATAAGAACACGAAAATCCCGCCTGGCGATCAGAGCGGGATTTCCTGCTTATGCAGGAGTAGCAGGATTTGCGGAAGAGTAGGTTTTCAAAAATAGCAGCCTTGAATATCTCATGGTCAATTATATAGTTACACACACAGTTAAGAAGGGATCTTGTTACTTGTACCCTACATTAAGCTGAAAAGGAGAGCGGCCATGAGCATTGATGGGAAAGTCGCCCTGGTAACGGGCGCGGGACAAGGTATTGGCCGCGCAATTGCGTTGCGGCTGGCAAGGGATGGCGCCGACATCGCCATTGTCGACATCAACGATGAGAAAATGCAGGCGGTCGTGGCTGAAGTGCGGGCGATGGGTCGCAAGGCGACGACGTTCAAGGCCGATGTGTCGAAGCGCGACGATGTATATGCCGCCATCGATCACACCGAAAAAGAGCTTGGAGGTTTCGACATCATCGTCAACAATGCCGGTATCGCCAACATCCAATCCATCGCCGAGGTTACGCCTGCCGAAGTCGAGAAAACCTTCAAGGTGAACGTCGAGGGCGTTTTGTGGGGTATCCAGGCGGCAGCGGCGAAATTCAAGGAGCGCGGACAGAAAGGCAAAATCATCAGCGCATCGTCCATCGCGGGCCACGAAGGATTTCCTTTGCTGGGCGTTTATTCGGCTACCAAATTCGCTGTGCGTGCCCTGACGCAGGCGGCGGCCAAAGAATTTGCGAGCGACGGCATCACGGTCAATGCTTACTGCCCCGGTGTGGTCGGCACCGATATGTGGGTGGAAATCGATCGGCGCATGGCCGAAATCACTGGCGCTAAAATCGGCGAGAGCTACGATAAGTTCGTCGGCGGCATCGCACTGGGTCGCGCGCAAACGCCCGAAGACGTGGCGGCTTTCGTTTCCTACCTGGCCGGCCCCGATTCAGACTACATGACGGGACAAGCTCCCCTGATTGACGGCGGTCTTGTTTATCGTTGAGTTTGATTACTGCGTTCTGTAAAACGACTTCCGTTGACACCGCATTTGTGACGAGAAACTATCCAAGGCGAAAACGATGCTCAAAATTGCAGTTATCATAGGTTACAAACAACACTAACCATCAGAAAGGAGAACGATCATGTCAGAGATTTCCTGGGTTACTTCATTCGCAGACGGGTTGGCACAAGCCAAAGCTGACAATAAACTGGTGCTCGTTGATTTTTTCAACCCCAGCTGAATTGGCTGCAAACAGATGAACGCGGTCGCGTTCCCTGACCCTGCGGTTGTTGATTTCGTCACCAACAACATGATCCCCTTGCGCATCCCCGCAGATGACCCCGAGCTGGGACCGCGCTTCAAAGTTAAATGGACTCCGACCCTGCTGATCCTGGATGCCGACGGGATTGAACATTACCGGACGCTGGGATTCTATCCTCCGGATGAGCTGATCCCGGCGCTGCTAATGGGGATGGGCAAGGCGAGTTTCAATCGGCCGGATCGCTCCGCGGCGTGTGCCTACTTTGAACAGATCCGGGCCAGCTACCCGGCCAGCAGCCTGGCTCCGGAGGCGGTCTATCTCGACGGTGTCTCCCGCTACATCGAAACGCACGACGCGGCCAACCTGATAGGTATTTTCGACCGGTTGGCAGCCGACTATCCCGATAGCCCATGGCTTACCAGAGCCGATCCGTACCGATTGCTGAAAAAGTAGACTACTGCTACAAATAGTTCAAGATGCACTTTGCCTTGCACCATCTGCAAGGGTGTACATGACGTAAAACGAAGAAATTCACAGTCAAAATCCGCCGTCTTATTGAACACCATCTGTAACAGGCAACAATGGCCCTTCCTCTCTGGATGGGCCATTGTTGTTATGACCAATGCCAGGACGAAATCAATCCCTTCGTCGGCGCACAGATCGGCCAGCCAGTATCAGGTGAACATGCACTCGCATCCGACCACGAGATTGGCGCGATAGGGTTTGATCAGACGCAGAAACGCCTTGGGGCGAGTGGGGATGTTCTGATGGACCACCACCTCGCCTGTTGCATTGAGGATGCAGACATACATGGCGTCGGCATGCAGATCGACGCCGCAATAATGCGGATGCTGCTTGGTGTAGAGTTTCATGGTGCAGGCTCCTTTCTTTGAGGTTTTGGGTTTCTCAAAGGATACCGGGTTGTCCGGTGTCTAGGAGGGGGCCTGCACTAGTATCAATGGCCTGGAGCGCATCATGAGGGAGATCCGGCGGAGAACCAGGGTGGTTGGCGCCTTCCCCGATGGACATTCTGCTCTGGTGCTCTGCGCGGGCATAGGCTTACAAAAAGGAAATTGACAAAACGTAAATTATGTACAAAATAGAAAGGGTGGACAGGAGAAAAAAATGCGTGAAATCCCTTTGACCGAGGCACGAGCAAAAATTTCCGATCTGGCCGGCGCGGTGCGTTACAATCGCGAACGGATCGCTCTGACCAGGCATGGCAAACCGGTGGCCTACCTCATTGGCGCCGAGGACATGCAGCGCCTTGAAGAAGCGCAAAGCACCACGCTGAATGCCTATCCCACCCTGAAACAACTGCGCGCGGAGGATCTGAACCAACGCAAGGCCAAGGCGCTTGCCGGTGCAAGGCGCGTGCTGGCTTACCTTGAATCCCTGGGCGCAAAGGCCGCAGTGGTCGGCTCCCTGGTGCGCAATCGCTTTCGCCTGCATTCCGATGTCGATTTCCTGATTCTGTCGATCCCCGAAAACCGGCGCTATTGCGTTGAAGGGGAGATCGAAAAATTGATCGACAGGGACATTTCCTTCCATGTGCTGTACCTGGATGAGATTGAAGATCCGCAATGGCGCGCCAAACTTCTGGACGAGGCAAGAGATGGATCCGATCTGGTTTGATGTCGCCAACAAGTTTCGCAACATTTGGCGCGAAATCGCTTATGTGGAACAGGCCATCAGCGACCCGGCTCTGAGCCGCGCCGAAGACCACTTCGAACACCGCAAGGCCCTCACCGCCCTTTCTTCAAGCATCGAGCATGTTTATTCCGGCCTGGAGGATATTTTTGTCAAAATCGTCGCGGAAATCGACGGACCCTTCACGGAAAGCGGCAACTGGCATCGCGACCTGCTCGAACGCCTCGAAAACCCCTGCCCCGGCCGCCGCCCGGCCGTCCTTTCCGCGCACACCGCGGGCCAGCTCGCCGAACTCCTCGGCTTTCGCCATGTGGTGCGCAAAAACTACCCCCATGTCCTATACGTCGACAAGGTCATTGAAAACGCCAACCTTACACGAGACTGCACCGCCCGCGTCGCCGCAGAGTTGATCACATTCGCCCGAATCATGGAGGATGATCCGGCGCTGGAAATCATCGGCATCAGGCCACCCGACGCGCGTTAGAAACGCCCGCTTGCCAGAGGCCACGGAGGACAGCATCGGAGGTTGAACAGTTTCTGTCTCGAAAATCGGGCTATAAGTCGTGCTGAGGCCTTTCTTTTGTGAGGATAATTGAAGGAAGGTCAACTACTTTCTTTGGTCCGACCCCAGGCGGGGCACCTCACCGGGGGTTCAAACCCCCGGCTGCAGCCACGCGGCCGCCATGCGGCGCCTAGGATCATCGGCCAATTACGCCCGAAGGCCTCTCTCTGTCAAAGCGCTGGCAGCCTGCTGAATTTGGCTGTTTTTTGACCTACTTCAATCATTCACAAGGCTATTTTTTCACTAATCCGGTTGTTCATAAAACCGAAATCTTGGCAGATTCCCGCCTAATTCGACGGATATCCTCCTCTTCGCAACGCCCCAGGCATACAGGCATGTTTCTTGCTTTATTAGTTACTGTTTTTTAAAACTCACAAATTAGCTATCGGCACAATGATGTGCTTGAGGCTTGGCAACGGCGCCCCTGGGGACATTGGTCTTCAGGGGTTTTTTTGTTTGGTCCCTGGGGATGGCGGGGATATTTCAAGGAAGGGATTAATTGATGTCGAAGGAAGCGCACTACAAGGATGTGAAAGTGCCTAAGCAACTGCTCGGTTTGATCAACCACATGTCGGATGTGGAAGGCTACCGCGAAGAGCTCAGGAACCTCGGCAACCAGTGGGACCTGTTGACTATCTTGGGACAGATCAGCGGCACCGGCATGGACATGAGCGGCACCCGCCTGGGATTCCAGCGGCTCACTGCGGAACTGCTCGGGCAGCTAGGGATGGAAACCCTGAAAAAGACCGTCCAGGAAATCGGCAGCAAAGCCCAGGTGGCCGTCGACATCGTCATCCGCAACCTTTTCGAACGCACAGCCGATATCGGCTTTCTGGCCACCGACGACGACATTCGGGAATTCCTCAAGGCCTTCATCGCGCTCAACAACCAGATGGACGTGTTCCAGGAAAGCGACAGCGATGAACTCCATATCAGCGGTCTCGACGCCAGTCTGAGCGACCATGCCGACAAGGTAGCCAAAATGGTCGCCCGTTTTCAGGAATACGTGGCCAAGTACTCGGTCTATTTCAATATCATCCTGCTTGACACCTGCGGAAACGTTCTGGTTCAGTTGGACTCCGACAACAACATCCGCCAATCAGCGGATCCCTTGATCAAGGAAGCCCTGTCCACCAACGCGGACTACGTGGAAATCTTCCGCCACAGCGATCTGCTCGAATCGGAAAGTGAATCGCTGATTTACGCCTACCGGGTCACCGAAAGCAATGATCCCGACTCCGCACCCCTGGGAGTCCTCTGCCTGTGCTTCCGCTTCGAAAACGAAATGCAAGGCGTGTTCAAGAACCTGGGCGGCGAAGGGGACTGGTCGGTCATGAGCCTGCTCGACAAAAAGGGGCGGGTTATCGCCAGCAGTGACACATTCCATATTCCCCTCGGCGCGGTCATGGAGTTCGACCTGGAGGCGGAATTCAAGGTCACCCAGTTCGCCGGACGACAATACCTGGCCAAAACCTGCGCCACCAAAGGATACCAGGGATTTTACGGCCTCGGCTGGTACGGACATGTGATGATTCCCCTGGAGCACGCCTTCGACAAATCCCATTCCTCCGACCTGCGGCAGCGGGTCGATCAGGGCATTCTCGATGCGGTCATGAGCGACCCCCGGCTGTTCTCCGAAGACCTGCGCTCCATCCCCATCCAGGCCGACCAAATCCAGCACGAGCTTGAGCGAACGGTTTGGAACGGTAACGTGCGCGAGAGTGACGCGCAGAGCAAGGTGCTGCTGTGGAACATCTCCGACGCCGGCGCCCGCACCAAGATGGTCTTCGAGCAATCCATCGGCAATCTGCATGAAACGGTGGTCAGCGGCATCCTCAACGATGTCGAGTTCCAGGCGGCGCTGGCCGTGGACATCATGGATCGCAACCTCTACGAGCGGGCCAACGACTGCCGCTGGTGGGCTCTAACCTCGGCATTCCGCAAGATTCTCGCTCAGAGCCAAATTTCAACGCAGGAAACGGAGGAGATTGCCTCAATTCTGGCGTACATCAACGGCCTCTATACGGTTTACACCAACCTGTTCGTCTACGATGCGGGAGGAAAAATTCTCGCTGTATCCAGCCCATCCGATGCCCGGATCGTCGACGCCACCCTGAGCGACGACTGGGTCCGCGAAACCCTGGCCTTGAAGGACTCGCAGGCCTACAGCGTTTCCCCATTCCGGGCCACCCCCTTATATGACGACCGGCACACCTACATCTATGGCGCCGCCATCACCGACCTGCAGGATGAAAAGCACTGTGTTGGCGGCATCGGGATCGTCTTCGACAGCGAGCCGCAATTCAGGGAAATGTTGCTAGACTCCCTGCCCCGCAGTGAAAAGGGCGGTGTCTTGAATGGCTGTTTCGGCATTTTTGCCGACCGCAAAAAGAGAATCATCAGCTCAACGGATGAGCGGTTCAAAGTCGGCACCGTGCTTGACATCGATGCGAACTTTTTCAACCTGCCGAAGGGGGAAGGGACGTCCAAGATCATCGAATTGCATGGCTACTATTACGCCGTGGGTTCTCGCACCAGCGCCGGTTATCGCGAATACAAGGTCAATGACGGCTATGAGAACGATGTCATCGGCATGGTTTTCGTCCCCCTGGCCGAGATCGCCGACCAGAAAAAACGCACGCAGCGCCGCCGGGAAATGGGGGTGGGTGTCGCCAACAGCCGCGACAGCGGACCGGACTGCATCGAACTGGCCACCTTCTATATCGGCAACAAGTGGCTCGGCATCAATGCCGGCAAGGTGAGAGAGGCGATCAATTCCGACGGCATCACGAGCATTCCGGGAACCCAGGAATACGTGATCGGAAAACTGCTGCACAACAACAAGGTCCTCACCATCATCGACATCCGCACCCAACTGCGCCTGCCCAAGGAAATCTTTGACCCCAATGGGCCGATCGTGGTCGTGGAAACCGAGGATGGAGACTGGATCGGCCTGGTCGTCGATGCCCTGGGTGAAATCCCCCGGGTCGCCCTCGACCGGGTCGACAGCAGCAGAAATGTTTTCGACACCCAGGAAAGTTATGTGGAATGCACCATCAAGCCAACCGTCCAATCCGGGCAGAAGGATCTGCTGGTGGTCTTGGATCCGACCAAGTTGGTAAAGACCTTAATCGGTAAACGCCGCTGATCCAGGCATGCAGTCGCCAGGCGGCGCTTAAGATCAACAGAGAATTGTGCCCCCAACTCCTTGCCCGCCGCCTCTTCGCAGCGTCGGCTGCCCTCCGGCTGCGTCACAGGGGGAAGAGCGAGATACTTGCCTCCCCCCTGTTGCATAGGGGGGATTGAGAGGTCAGAGCCGCCACGCCCGTCGATGTTCGCCGAGAAATTCCTGCGCCGGCCAGTGATCGCGCTCCGCAGGCGGGATGATACCGCGACCCGAGAGCATCGACAGCAGGCCGGGGACGTTGGGATCAGTGGCCAGGGTGCGGGCGGTGATGACCGTGTAACTGCCCGACACGCCGAGCATACCTTCGTCAAAACCCCAATGGCAGGTGCGGCACAGAGCCAGGCCGTTGCGGATGTCGTCGTTGCGGGTTTTGCTCCAGGGCATGATATGGGCGGCTTCCACCACGGTGTGGCCGTCTGGTGTGACGATGCGGATGCCGCACAGGGCGCAGCGATGATCATAGGTTTTCACCACCAGCCACCGGAATCCCTGGTCCCGAGCCGCCGGGCGAAAGCTGGCGGCTTCGACGATGTCCTGCACCAGCGGCAGATGAGCTTTTTCTTCCAACAGTCGGCTGTAATCAAAAGCTTCTCGATTGATAAGCGACTGCTCGCGCAGCAGCGCCGCTGCTTCAGGCGAAAAACAGGAGAGAAGCAGCGCTTCACGCAACGCCTCTCTCCCCTCCCCACTCAGCATGATCTGGAACAGATCTTCGTCAAGCTTGGCGCCCAGCGCGTATTTGCGCAGATAGCTCACGGAGGAGGTATTGTTGATGCCCGCCGGTGTGATTTTCTTGCCTGCCTGGGGCACCAATTGCCAGAAGGGTTCGCGGGAAAGGCGCGAAAAGGGGAAGGCGATGCTGCTGGTCTGGCCCAAGGGTATGATGCGCCGCCAGTAGAGATTGAAGAGCTCGTTGAGTTCCACCAGATCATCGGTGACGGCGATAAAGGGCGTGATGATGACGCCGCGATGAACCAGGTCGAGCACCGCCAGCAGGAGGATGGGTTTGTGCGGTGCCTTGCGTTTGGTCGCGTCGGTCCAGATCGCACCGGGGGCGCGGTTGAGGGTGGTGAAATGTTTGATGTGGGTTTCAAGGGTAGTCATGTGTTCCAGTATGCCGCCTTGTCGGGAAAAATCCACCGCACCCCGCCGCGCGGATCCGGCATATCGCCTTGATAGCGGGGCATCAGGTGGATGTGCAGGTGCATCACCGTCTGGCCGGCGGCGGTGCCGTCGTTGATGCCGATGCTAAAGCCGTCCGGGTTGCGCTCACTGAGCAGCAGCCGACGCGTCTTATCAAGCAGGTCGAGCATGGCGCGCTGCTCTTCCCTGGTAGCTTCGAAGAACGAGGCGATGTGGCGCTTTGGGATGATGAGGGTGTGGCCGGGGGTGACGGGGTAGGCGTCGGAGATTGCCCATGCATGGGCGCTGGTGAGGATTGTTCTGGAGGCATCTGGCTTACAGAAGGGGCAGGTGGTCATGACTTGCACTCATTGCATTCAGCGATTTAGAGTCGCCATTTTGCCCTTAAAAATCGGTCTATAAGCCTCTTTTCAAGGGGGATTTTTGGGTTTTTTCTTGCGAATTCAAGCAGTTGCTTTGGTCCGACCCCAGACGCAGACGCCGTCGACTTTATCGTCAAATGGAATCCTCGCAAAACCGATGTGCCGATCAAAGCGACCGAGGTGTTTTATCACGGCAAGACGGTTCATCAGGATGAGACCTGCCGGGTCGCCATCATGACGGAGACCGTCGAACGGATCTGCCAGGACGAGGACGGCAACGACAAAACCATCAGGGTTCGCCGCGTCGTCAGAGCGACGGGGCGTTATGTCGATCGCCACGGAAAGCAGCGTATCAAAGGCGATGCCAGCATAAAGTTCGCCCGTTGTTTCTTCCCCGTCAACCGCAGCGCTTCAATTGTCCTTTGACTCGAATTGACTGACAGCGCCTTGACGATCAGTGGCGAAGAACGCGATCAGGTTAGCCAAAGTCCCCACCACCAGCCCGTCAATGCCAAAGGGAGAGCCGAGCAAATAGTTCCACGCCAGCACCCCGATCACACCAGCGGCCGCCCCGGCAAAAAAACGGCGCCGGCTTACTGCCAGGCCAAGCAGTGCCGCTGCCAGCGGGACCAGCACCGTCGGAGCCCAGAAGTTGTAAGAGTAGATGAGGATATCCAAAACACTCTTGATGGAGATGGCAAACCCTACTGCCATGACCCCCACCAACAGGGTGATGCCGCGCGCCAGGCGCAGCTCACCCGCGACCGTGAGCGGCGTCCGCCGCAACGGCTTGACGATGTCGTTACTGAAGGCAATGGCGGCGGCGTTGAGGAACGAGTCGGCCGAAGACATGATGATAGAGATAACGGCGGCCACCACCACCCCTTGCAGCAAGAGCGGCAGCGACTCACGGATAACGAAGGGCATGGCCAGGTTGGCATCGATGGTCGGGTCGATGGCCAGGGCCACCAAGCCGATCAGACCGGTAACAGCGAAGAAAGGGATGGAGAACAAGCCGCTCATCATTGTCCCGCGCGCGACCTCACGCGACCCCTTGCCGATAAGCAGCCGTTGTACGTAAGGTGGCACCAGACTCTCGCCCAGCAGGAAGGTCAAAAAAAGCGAGCCAAGGGCGATCAGCGCCAGCGGCTCACTGGGCAAACTAAGATGGGTTGCCGGCACTGCCATGGTCACCGCCTCCCAGCCGCCGACATGGCGAATCCCCATATAGAGTACCAGCGGGATACCCACTGCCAGCACAATAAACTGGACGACATCGGTCCACACCACCGCGCGCATGCCGCCAATGGTGGCGTAGAGAATAAGGATACTGCAGCCGAGCAGGATGCCCCACTCCCGCTCAATCCCCAGGAAGAGGTTGAAAACGTAGCCGATGGCACCCACCTGAGCACCGAGGATGCCGGCACAGAGGATGACCCCGAACAGGCCGCTGAACAGTCGCGCCTCGCGGCCGTAGGCAGGCTCCATGATATCACCAACCGAGATCGCCTCCGCATAGTTGTGAATACGGGGAGCGATGAATCTCGCCACCAGTATTTCTTTAAGGCTGAAGCCCCACAGGGCGACGATGTTGGCGATGCCCACCAGAAATACCTTTTCGGCATTGCCCATGGAGAAGCCGCCGCCGATGAACGAAGCCGAAAGAGTGGCGAAAATGATCAACGTGCCGAAGGAGCGTCCGGCTACGGCGTACTCCTTCATGTTTTTGATGTTGCGGCCGGCCCACAACCCAACCAGCAGCACCGCGAGCAGATAAGAAAAGATAATGATGTTTTGCATAGCAGTTCCTTGATGTGATTAGTTGCGGATAAAAGTCACGTAGAGATAGCCCAGGCTCATAAGGGTGAAGAACAGCATTCCTGACCAGCTCAGCAGCCTCAACCACGCTCCCGGGCGGTACTCAGCGGGCACGTTGTCCCCGTTCATCACCCGATAGTTGATATAGGCGAGGACCGGCGACGTGAGGAACGAGATAATGGCGGCAAAGGAGAGCAACTGGAGCAGATTGTCGACGAAGCACAGCATCACCAGTGCGCCGGCCAGCGCCGAAAAAAGAAGCCACAGATGTTGGATCTGCTGGAAGCGACGCGTGTCCAGCTCGCCGATGAGCACACAACAGGCCGCAAGTGAACGCGGATAACCGTCCATGGACGTCAGCGTGGTGCTGAACATGGTTACGAAGGCAGCGGTGAGGATGAGCGGGCGTGACCACTCGCCGATGTTGGCAGTGTAGAGGTTGACCAGTTGGTTAGAAAAGGCGATACCGCCCTTGTCGAAAGATACGCCCGAGCCAAACATGACCAGCGCCCCAAGCGCCATAAACAGCACTGCCAGTACAACAGCCGAGCCGTAACCGAGATAAAAATCGATGTTCGACTCCCGAACGGTTGCGAAGTGCCCTGTCTGCTCCCGACGACTGAACATCCACAATGAAGACCACGCCGAGAGATCCACCGGGGCCGGCATCCAACCCATCAACATGACCAGAAAGGCGATACTGCCCCAACTCCACGGGCTGGGGGCGACGAACGCGGCCGGAGAGGGTAGCCGGTTGCCATAGGCAAGCGCTACCGCCGCCACCGTGCTGATGGCGAGGAGAACGACAATCACCTTCGCCGCCGTATCAAGAAAGCGGTAGCGCCCTATCAGCAGCAGTAAGGCGCAGAGAACGAGAACGATGGTGCCGAGTTGCGGCACTGTCAGTGATCCGACCCCGTAGCCCGCGAACAAAGCGCCGCTGAGCATCGCCACCCCGGCGATATTGATGGTCCCGGTCAGGATATTAATCAGCAGGAAGGCATAGACAAAAGCTAGCCCCTGGCGGCGATAGCCCGCCAGCAGGCTTTCGCCAGTGGCGGCAGTATAGCGCTGACCATAGAGAAAAAAGGGAAACTTAAGCAGGTTGGCGATCAGAATAAGGCCGACCAGACTCCAACCGTAATCCGCCCCGGCGCGCGTTGACCATACCAGATGGGAACCGCCTACCGCTGCGCAGGCGATCAGGATACCGGGTCCGAGCGCCTTCCATAGGGTGCTGCGCGCAGCGTCTTGTTCCCCCATTGAGAGCGTCTTCTCCCCCATTACCGTAACCTGCTTATCCATGTCGCATTTACTTTCTGCCGCACCACCGAATTTCCACTAAGCATTTTCATATCCCGATATCCTCATTCCATAGATCCGGCCGTTCGGCAATAAAATCGGTCATCATCCGGATACACCTTTCATCCTGATCGCTCCGGTCGGGCAGACATGACTGCAGAGCGAACATCCGGTGCAAATTGTCTGATCAATCTCCGGCAGGCCGCCATGCCGACGAATGGCCTGATAGCCGCCGTCACGACAGGCGGTGTGACAGCCGCCGCAACTGGTGCAACGCTCTGCCAGCAGCTGTGGGCGGCAGCCGTTGTTACCGGACAATTTTTCAAAGCTAACCGCCGTATCACGGCAGCATCGGATAAAATCGGCCGGTGCTGCGAAACCGTGCCACCCCATGAACTCCCGTAATTCCTGCTGCATCTGGTCTACCAGCCCAAATCCTTGCAACATGGCTTCAGTACCCACCTGTACCACCGGTGCACCCAGCAGCATGAATTCTGCCGCATCAAAACCGTTGGCAATGCCACCGCTGGCCATAACCGGCAGGCCGGGCGACTGGCAGATTTCACTGACTGCCCGTAACGCAATCGGTTTGATGCCCGGTCCAGAATAGCCACCATAACTGGTCATGCCGCCAATATCAGGTTTTGGTCGCAGCGTTGTCAGATCAAAACCAAAGAACGAAGGGATGGTATTAATGGCGCAGAAACCGTGCGCACCGGACTGTGCCAGTTCTTCGGCGATATGCCGGATATCGGCCACCGCAGAAGTCAGCTTTGGGATGATCGGCAGGGTTATTTGTTTATCATTCGTCAGCCAACCGGTTATCCGAGCAGCAATGTCCGGGTTCTGGCCGATGGCCGCTCCGCGCCCCCGTTCCGGGTAGCCGTGGGGGCAGGAGAAGTTCAGCTCCAGCAGATCAGCCCCGGCATCCTGACAGCCGCGCGCCAGCGACAACCACTGCTCGGGCGAATCGGCAGCACCCATGATGCTGCCGATAATCGGGCAATCGGGAAAATCCGCCTTGATGGCGGCAATGTCGCTAAACCACTGATCAGGCGACTGCTCACTTAAGAGCTCCAAGTTTTCAAAGCCGGTTATCCGATTGCCGTTTTTGATGACGGCAAAACGGTTAGGCAGGTTGCGCACCGGCTCAAAGATGAGGGTTTTAACCACCGCCCCACCCCAGCCCGCATCAAAGGCTCGCCGCACCATGTCACCGGTTGCGGTGGGTGGAGCCGAGGCCAGGACAAAGGGGTTTCGGAATGTAACACCCAGGTAGCTTGTACAGAGATCAGAAGACAAATCGTTCCTCCCATAACAGATGAAAACATCCGCTCAGAATGGCAGCATCAGGGCCGCGATGGCTGCAGTCATGCTGGTGGCCAGGGTTCCGGCGAGGAGCGATTTCAACCCGAGGCTGACAATCTCGTGGCGACGCTCCGGGGCCATTGCGCCCATACCACCGATCATGATGCCGAGGCTGCCGGGATTGGCGAAGCCGCACAAGGCATAGCTCATGATGTACAAACTGCGCTGGCTTAAGGTTCCCTCGGACAATTGGGTCATGTTCAGATACGCCACAAACTCATTAATCACTGTCTTGGTGCCGAACAGCTCCCCCGCAGCAGGGGCTTCGTGCCACGGAATCCCCAGCAGCCAGACCACTGGAGCCAGTGCCAAACCGAGCAGGCCCTGCAAGGTCACCCCTGTAAAGAAAAACCCGAGCAAGCTGTTGATTAAAGCAATCAACGCCACCATCACGATAATCATCGCTACAATATTGATCAGCAACTGCACTCCCTGCACCGTGCCCTGGGTGATGGCATCCATACTGCTGCGCGTGTTGGTATCAGGCAGCAGTGCGCCGAGGGTGCTCTGCTCAGTTTCCGGAACCATAATCTTGGCGATCACCACCGAAGCCGGGGCGCTTATCAGCGATGCGATGAGGATATGTCCCATGATATCCGGCAAAACCGGGCTGAGGATGCTGGCGTAGAGGACCATCACCGTCCCGGCAATGGTCGCCATGCCGCAGGTCATCAACGTAAACAACTCACTGCGCGTCATCCGCTGAATATAGGGCCGGATAATCAGCGGCGACTCGACCATTCCGACAAAGATATTTGCCGCCACGCCCAGACCTTCGGCCCCGCCAATTCCCATGCTTTTCTGCAGCAACCACGAGCAGCCCTGCACGATGCGCGGCAGCACGCGCCAGTAAAACAGCAGCGACGACAAGGCACTGATCAGCAGCACCAGTGGCAGACCGCGAAAAGCGAGGACATAGGCACTGCCGGGAAAAGATTCTGCAAACGGCAAGCTGCCACCACCCAGATAGCCGAAGACCATGCTGGTTCCGGCAGTCGTAGCGCTCTCAAGAGCCAGCACTACTTTGTTCAGCACCAGAAACAGGCTTTGAAACAATGGAACATTGAATAATAGAATGGCCAACAGCAGTTGCAATGCCAGACCAATAATCACCAGCCTCACCGGAAAACGGCGACGCTGTTCACTGATCAACCAGGCAAAGAGAATGAAGATGCCGAGGCCTAGAAAGGGTTGAAAAGGCATTAATTGGTCTCCGGTTTAAAGACAATTATCGAGTAATTCCAGTAATTCTATCTCTTTCACCGTATTAGAGATGGACTGGACTGTCATGCTCGTTCCCGGTACTGTTGTACAATAAAATCCAGCAAATCCCTGGCGGTTTCTGACACCACAGCAATCTTTGCCGGATCAATCTGCACGTTGTTCAAGTACTGCAGTTTGAGGACATCGCCGTTGTCCAATTCTGGAATGACGCTGGAAAACAGAAAACCGTGCTCCGCAAGCTGGCCAGCAAGCTCGGCTGCCTCACGGCGTGCCATAGGAAGATTAAGATAAATCGCCTCCATCTTTTTCTCACACAGCTGCACCGGGCGTAGAGACGGCGATATAGACGGTACCGTGGTTCTGGCAACAACCCCATAGGCAAACGGAATTTTAGACGACATAACGCTCCTCAATCTCAGACGTGAACGCACCGTTACAATGGTTGCGCACCGGTTTGTGACTGAAAGTCTTAACTACCGCCATGGCCGACGGACTCAACTGCTCCTGATCACCTGAATGAGATCCACAACCTAACAATCCCAATTCGCGTACTGCCCCTTCCTGAGACATGACACCTTCAGCAAACCATCTGTCCAAACTCGGACAATTCTGTCGATAAAAGTCGATATAAGCATTGTAAAGCGAAACCTATGCCAAACATTAGGCCTAAGTAATTTCAGTAGTTTAGTCAATGGCGTGGACAAAAGATTGTCCTATTAGGGACAGTCTGTCCCGGTTGGGACAGCTTGCAGGGGGAGGAATAGCAAAAATAGTTGCAGAAGGTTTTGATTGAGCGGCATGTTCCAAGAACGAAGGATGGGCAAAATACCCATTAGCTGCGGATGAACAGAGCTAAATACCTCTACTCACTTTTGAATTCCATCCGTAGCACATTCCGCCCGTTTTCCCGCCGGTAACTGACCTTATCCGACAGTGTCCGAATAAAATGAACTCCGAGGCCACCGATTTTCCGCTCCATGATGCCCAGGCTGGTATCGGGATCGGGGAGGGACAACACATCAAACGGGCTTCCGCTGTCGGCAATTTCCAGCACAAAGACAACGCCGTCTTTCCCGCACGTAATTTCGGCGTCCCCTTCCCCGTCAGGGTAGGCATAACTGCAGATATTGACGAAGGCTTCTTCCAGAGTCAGCGTTAGGGCGTATATTTTTTTCTGGGGAAGACCACTATCATCGGCGCACTCCTCGACAAACTCGGTTGCTGAAGCGAGGTTGTCAAGGACAGCCGCATATTTCCTTGTGCTTGATTTCATGATGTTCAGGAAAACGCCGCCAAAGAGGCCGCCACCGAGTCATCCATCTGGAAGATCGTGCCGAAACCCGAGATATCAAAAACCTCCCTGACGGTTCCCTTGACATTGGCAAAACGCACCTGCCCCCCTTTCGCCTTGAGTTGCTTGGCGGTGGTCAGCAACCCCCGTAGTCCGGCGCTACTGATGTAGTCGAGGCCATCGAAATCGATGATCAGCGCGATTTCGCCGTTGGCAATCAGCTCTTTTATTTTCGCTTCATACACAGAGGCGGTAACGGCGTCAAGGCGGCCGGTTACTGTTGCTACGGTGACGTTTGCTTCCTTCTTTGTTTCAATATTCATGATTCGCTCCTTTTTTTATGTTTCATCGATTATGTTTATGATCCCCGATATTTCAACGCGACCATGGTCACATCGTCTGATTGCGGAGCACCATTGGCGTGGCGTGTGACTTCGGCGCGGATATTGTGGATCATCTCCACCAGATCTTCTTGAGGTCCGGATTGCAAGGCTGCCAGCAGTTGTGGTTCACCGTATAAATCGTTGGCCGAATTTGTCGCTTCAGTCACCCCATCCGTGAACAGGAAAAGGACATCCCCCGACTGCAGGGTGAGTCGTTCGGTTGTGTAAACGATATCCTCCATGGGGCCAAGCACAAAGCCCGGCTGCAGGGTCAGATAGCGGATGCCCGCTGCGTCAAGGACAAGCGGTGGATTGTGCCCGGCATTGGCATAGCGCACCTCGCCGGTTTTGATATTGAGGATGGCACAAAATACCGTGGCAAACATGCAACTGTCATTGTTTTCAGCAAGGATATTGTTGACGTTGGCAAGTATCTGATCCGGCTCTCCAAGTCGCTGACCTTCTGACTTTAACAGAGTCTTTGCCACCATCATGTACAGAGCGGCCGGCACCCCCTTATCAGAGACATCGGCAATCAGAAAGCAGAGATTATCCTCGTCGATAAAAAAGAAATCGAAGAAGTCTCCGCCGACCTCTTTGGCCGGATCCATGGAGGCGAAGATATCGAACTCGGGACGATCCGGGAAGGCGGGGAAAATCTGCGGCAGCAGGCTCGCCTGAATATCGGTGGCGACCTTGAGCTCGCTTTGGATGCGCTCCTTGGCGGCGGTGGTTTCGGTCAGGTTGCGGATATACTCTTTCAGCGCACTGTTCATCGCGCTAAAGGCTTGAGTGAGTTTGCCCACCTCATCCTGTGACCGGACCGGCGGCAGCGGGGCGTCAAAATCCCCGGCAGCAACCGCCTGCGTTGCGCTAGCCAGGGCATGAAGCGGCGCGGTGATGGAACGGGCAATAAAAGCCACCGCCATGGCCAGTAACAGAATCCCGGCCACCCCCATCAATGCAATTTTTATCGTCAAGGAACGCACCTCGGCAAAGAGTTCTGCTTCGGGGAATACCACTGCCAGAGTCCAGTTGGTCGATGCAACCGGCGCATAATACATCCAGCTTTTGACACCGTTGGTACCAATGTGAGGGGTAAAGCCTGATTCGCCCCGCACCATCTTCCGGCCGATATCGCGCAGGCTCGGATTGTTCTGTGCCTCGGCAACGGTGAAGATGGTCTCGTTCATGATCATCTCTTTGTCGGGATGGGTCAGAATAGCACCATTGCGGGAGATCAAGACGCTGTAGCCGGTTTCGAGCACCCTGATGGAGGCTACAATTTCCGTAAGCCAACTCAGGGAAACATCGGCCACGACAATCCCGCGGAAATGACGCTGGTCACCACCTTCTTCGTAAAAGGGGAGCGAGCAACTGGTCATCAGCACCGTCCCGCCGCCGCCGTCATAATAGGGTTCGCTCCATTCTTTGTTCCCCAACTCCTTCGGAATCTGGTACCAGTCCAACGGCAGGAACCGGAAATCCTCTTCCGGAGCAAACAACAGCTCGCCATCTTCTCGATAAAAATAGGGTGCCCGTGGCTGCGCGCCGGAAGTCACAGAATCCGGCTCAAACATCGCACCGATGCCATAAATATGCGGGTTTCCCTCCATGGTTTCCGACAGCAGGGTGTTGAGTGCCTGGTCACTATAGTTGCCGGTCTCAAGCGACCGGGCTACCCCTTCAGCGACCTTGCCGATGGCCGTAAGCTCCTTATCTACCCGGTTAACCGAGGCCAGCACCAGATTGCGGGCATTGCTCTCCAGCTCCCTCTCCAGCGCGGCGCGGGAGTTATGATAGAAATAACCGGTGGTTATCGCGAAGAT
This sequence comes from Geoalkalibacter ferrihydriticus DSM 17813, assembly GCF_000820505.1. Classification (NCBI taxonomy): domain Bacteria; kingdom Pseudomonadati; phylum Thermodesulfobacteriota; class Desulfuromonadia; order Desulfuromonadales; family Geoalkalibacteraceae; genus Geoalkalibacter; species Geoalkalibacter ferrihydriticus. The sequence goes on from NZ_JWJD01000002.1 coordinate 210,762, forward strand.
GCCAACGCTGCAAAGGGTAATCACCAGGATCAGCCTGGAGGTGATGCTGTTAGTTCTCAACATCGAAATTCCCAATAAAATCATCATAGGCGGTGGTAGTCATGATGTGCCCCATAGTGCGCAACGTGTCTGTTACCGCGGCATAGTCGACGGAGCTGAGTTGACCTGTTTCCTGGTCGTTGTTTTGCGGCACGATCAAGTCACGCATTCTCTCCAGCATCCATGTCTGGTGGGTACGGTTGGCGGGAACCTTTGCCTCTCTCATATAGCGCAGAACAATGTCTACCGCTTCTTCCGGATGGTCAAAGGCGTATTGCCAGCCTTCAAGGGATGCCTGGGCAAAGGCAGCGGCAAGAGCAGGATCCTGACGATACGTCTCTTTTAGAGTGTAAAGCCCGTCTTCGGGGAAGGCGATGCCATAGTCCTTGAGAAAGAAGAGATCCAGTTCCTCTGGATTGACTCCGGACATCAGGATGGTGTGGTACTCGTTGTACCACATGACCGACGCCACATCGACGCCACCTCGCAGGAAAAGGTTCACGGTGTAGGATTGGGGGATCCGGTTCACCTGAAGCTGATTTTTGGTAAAGAAGGCTTCAGCCGGCAACGCCAGGTCGCCACCCCAGAGACCGACTTTTTTGCCCTGCATCGCTGCCGGCGTCGTGATCCCACTGGATTTTCGGGCGACCAGGATCATCGACGATTCCTGAACGATTTGCGCCAGATTGACAAGAGTTTTTCCGGAGTCATTTTGTTGCAGAGCGGTGCTAAGCCAGAGGACAGCAAAGTCGGCGGTGCCATCTTGCAAGGCTTCAGCAGACGAATGTCCCGGCCCCCCTTCCAGAATTTTCAGGTCGATTCCATGCTTAGCATAGATCCCCTTTTCTAAAGCGACATAATAGCCTGCAAACTGCGCCTGAGGACTCCAGAGCGGCATGAGAGAAGCTTTTTTCAGACCGGTGGCGGCAACCGCAGCGGGATGAGTACCGGCACCAAGCAGCAAAAGCAGGAGGATGACAGCAACCTGAACACCCCAAAATCGGCGCGCAGTATGATTTTGTTTCGTCATTTCTGATAACCTTTGTCAGCAAGCGGGGATTAAAGAGAGACATCCCGATTCATTTAATGTTCAAAGTGCAGTGACACACGTTGCCGCTGATTCACCCTATCAACCGACACTCGGTCGGCGTACTGACGAATGAGCAAAGCAGGCAGCCGCATGAGCATGGCATCTTCGTCAAGAGGTTGTTCAGTTGACGGCTGCTGATCCAGCGCAGAAAGCGCCATTCCTGCATAAGAAACCGTAACATCCAGATTATATTCGTCAAAACGGGCCTGGACATCAATCGTCTCGCAGGCTAATTCCATCAGAATCAAGGTCTCCAGCAGTTCGTTGACTGCGGCCTCCGCCCGCTGGATCACCTGCCGACGGGCGCCCCATGAGCCGCCGTTCTGCTCGAAAAAGATTCTGACCTCCTGAAGATTAACCAATTCCGACTTAATCCGGATGGTTGCCGTCTGGGACGTGCCGATAAGAAACAGCAGGTTCAGGATGATGGCGCAAAGCGAAGAAACGGCAAAAGCGGAACCGGCAACGCTGCTCAACCAGCTAGGGAGCTGCGCGACAAGCTCAGGAAACTGCATCACGAAAAGCCCGGCGACAATGGAACTGCCCACCATGAACACGCGGCGGTTGTCCATCATGCGGGTGGTAATCAGTCCGATGCCGGAGGTGATCAGAAACACGGAGGCATAAAACAGAACCACCCCCATAACCGGTGCCGGGATCTGCGACAGCAGTTTTGCAATTGGAGGGACAAACGCCAAAACCAGCAACATCAGCGCTGCCAGCAACCCGATACGGCGAGCCGTGGCTCCGGTTGCTGAAGAAAGAGCGATATGGCTGGTGGATATTCCGGTTCCGAGGGTTCCCAGCATGCCTGACAAGGTCACACCAACGCCATCAGCTAGAATACCGCGCCCGGCGTTATTCATGTCAGGACGAACCCACTCTGATTGATTGATCTTCTGACAGGTCACAATGCCGGCGACAGAATCGAGGGACGATACCAGTGCGACCAACAGGAACGGAATGAGCAATACCCACTCGAATTTCCATTCCGGCACGGTCAGGGTTGGTAACGCAAGGAACCCTCCATCGAACATGTTTCTGATGCTCGCCACATCGACAACACCAAGATAAAGCGCCGTAACGTAACCGCAGACGATGCCGATCATGACAGAATATAATCGGATGTGCCCCTTCGGCCAGACACTTAAGGCCACGATGATGGTCAGGGTCACAGCAGCAACGACAACAGTATTCGGATCCACCTGACCGTCGCTGCCAAGCCCCAGCATCCTCGTCATGGCCGCTCCGACCATGGAGATACCAAGGGCCAGGATGGCAACGCCGCAAACCTCCGCCGGAAAAACCTTGCGCAGATGGCGAAGAAAGCGTGAAAAAATAATCATGAAGATTCCGGCAACCACCGTCATGCCAAAAAGCAGTCCCATTCCGCCCATGGTGACCGCCTGGAAGGCCACCGGCAACCACGCCGGAGTGCTGATGTGCACCGCCAAATAACCGCTGCCCATGCCTTTACGACCCAGACATTGCAGAAAAGTGCCGGCAGCGATGGCCAGGATGGAAGCTGTCACAATCGCTTCGGCTTCTGCCTGGGTCCCGGATACCTCGGACAGCACCATCAGCGGATACACAATAAAGACCAGCGCTAGAGCGGCGTGTTGAAATGCCAGCAACAGCGTCGTTCGCAACGGCGGTATATCATTGACGCCGTAAATAATTCCGGCAGGTTTCTGTTCCAAAACAAAAGTTCCTTGAATCAATCGCCAGACAACTGTTTCAGCACGCTGATCTCACCGGTTATGATTTTAGCGGCAGCCGCATCTGCGGCTTCCTGGTACGGTACAACCGCCGGGTTTGAGGTGGCATAGCCAACGCCCCCGCGTTTCAGGTCAAAGTTCTGAACGCCCACCAAGGGTAATCCGGACGCAACCCCTTCGATGACTTCAAATACCGCCACATCACCCCGTTTCAGCATCGAGGTCAGAATTACATCTTTGACCTCAGCCAGCGAAGGCACATTATATTGGTCGGCATCCGCACCGATTCCCCATACCTCTTTACCTGCTTCTTTGGCTGCCTTGAACGCCTGAAACATACCGGCATTTGAAGCACCAGCAGCGGCATACCCGACATCAACCCCAGCTGCAATCATTGCTTCGGTTGCCATCTTTGCCTTTTCCGGGTTATTCCACGCCGTTGCATCGCCGTCAGTCCCCATGTAGGCGGCTTCAACCGTTATATCTGGATTGATTGATTCAGCTCCCTGCCGATAACCTGCTTCAAATGCATGGATCAACGGAATATCCATGCCGCCGATAAAGCCGATTTTCCCGGTGTTGCTGGCCGCTGCCGCAATCACGCCGACCAGGTACGACCCCTGCTCTTCTGCAAACAGCAGACTGACAACGTTCGCCCCCGCAACTTCTGCATCGATGATGGCAAAGGTAGTGTCGGGAAATTCCTGTGCAACGGTAGTGATAGCGACACCATAACCAAAACCGACAGCAATGACCGGGTTGTAGCCATGAGCAGCCAACTGCCGCAGATGCTCACGACGTTCGTTATCTGTATCACTTACTGCGGCTGTGATCTCCATGACCTCGGCGCCAAACTCTTGCTGCGCCTTAGCCAGTCCGGCATAGGCCATATCGTTGAATGATTCGTCGCCCTTGCCGCCGGAGTCGTAAGCCATGCCCACTTTAAGGGTTGCCCCGGACGATTTTCCATCTCCGCCGCAGGCCGCAAGCATCAGCAAGGCGGTCAGTAGAAGTAAAATTGAAACAAGGTTTTTCAAAATGTAGAGCGTCTCCTCTGTTCAATGTTTTTTTATTAAAAGGTGCGCTGGCAGCTAATCTTCCGACTTGCCCCGATCAGTATCTTCCATAGTGGCCGAGGACAAACCCCGGTTTCACCGCAAGGTAGCGCATACCCTGTGCGTCCATCACCAGCGGCAGATTGTGCCCGGCGGCGCCAAAGCGCACCTCGCCGGTTTCCGTGTTGAGGATGGCGCAGAAAACCGTAGCAAAAATGCAACTGTCATTGCCCTCTGTCAAGATATTGTTGACGGCAGCCTCACCCTTGATGGTCTTCTCATCGATCGTCGTAAGGGCCAGGTTCGGGTGCGCCACCAGCGGGCCGGTGCTTGTACTTACATCTCGCTACAAGTAAGATCGGAAAACCAGGTCTGGGGATGGAGCAGATATTGCTCGTAGCGATCATCAACACAGATGTTTGTGCCGCCGGCGACATGCCTTTCAGCCTCCAAGGTCACCAGGAAGGATGAATCCAGTTCGCCCACCAATCGCTGCGACCAGGCATAAGGCGTAGCCGGATCTCCGGTTGTCCCAACCACCATGATTTGTGGCGCACCAACAGCCCTGACTGTTTGAGGTTGCAGTCCCGGAGCTGCAGGCCAATAAGTACAGTAGAGGAGGTCATTCATCAACATCGCGCCGAAGAAGGGATAAGCCGACATGACTGGTCCAATCTGAACTTCTACTTCTGCCGCACTCGGCGGAGAAGAGTCGGTACAGGTAACGGCATAAAATGCATCGACGACATGGGGATAGCTGCCATCGCTGGCGCGCATGAAATAGTCATCCGCCAACATCAGCATCTGGCTGCCGTCGCCCGCCTCCGCTGCCGCCAGGGCATGTTCCAGTAGCGGCCAATAGTACTGATCATAGAGCCCCAACATGACAGAGAATTTAGCTTTGCCGTAGGTCAGCAGCCGGTCACCTACGGAGATCGGCTGTTGCTTGAGATTCGCCATCAGAGACTTTAATGCCAGTTCGGGGTCTCCTGCTCCGAAGGGACAGGAGCCGTTTTGCGCGCATGCCATCAAAAATGACTGTAGGGATTTCTCAAAACCTGAGGTTTGTTCCAACCTAAAATCCAGCAGTGTGAGCGACGGAGGAAGAACACCGTCGAGCACCATGGCACGGACATTCAAGGGATAGGTGTCCGCATACAGAGCGCCGATTTTCGTGCCGTAGGAGAAACCAATATAGTTCAATCTCCCCTCGCCCAGCGCCTGACGGATCAGCTCCATATCCCGCACCACATCCATCGTACTGACGTGCTCAAGCAGATCACCGCTGTTTTTCGCACATCGGGCAGTGTAATCCTGCACGGTCGCGATCATGAGTTGGTACTCAATCTCACTTGTCGGGTTTCGATCTATGGCCACAAAGGGGAGAGGATTGTCCACGCAACGCACTGCGGTTGAATGACCAGCCCCTCGTGGATCAAAAGCCACGAGATCGAAATTTTCTCTGAGCCTGAGCCCCAGATTGCTGACGGCGAAATAGTCCAGATAGTCCACAGCAGAAGCGCCCGGGCCTCCGGGGTTCAAAACAATGCTCCCTTTTTTCTCGCCAGTAGCCGGATAGCGCTTCAACGCCAGACTAATCCGTAAGCCATCATCGCTTACAGTATTCATTGGCACAATGAAGGTGGCAGATTGCCCGCCGTGTTCTGTGCTGGCCGACCAGACAATTTCCGGCGTAATATCAGAACCGCCACCACCAGAGCCGCAGCCATGGAGGAAGAAACTTGTCATTAAGACAAAGACGAGTGCGATTCCTTTAATCTTCACGTGAACTCCTTCATATATCTGCAGCAAGGCTACCAGCTATTGACCGTTGCTCTTAAGGAAACATTTATCGTATCGCACGAATCCTGGTGAAATCATCCAAGATGTAAAGCCGTTTACCATCCGTTGTTATACCAGTCGGCCCATCGAACAGGGCTTCGGTGGCGGAGCCATCGGTTGAGCCACTCTTCTCGGCGTTACCCGCTACTGTTGTTACCTCACCGGTAGCAATGACAACCTGACGAATATTCTTGTTCTCGAAGTCACTGACATAGAGGTTCGTGCCATCCGTAGTGATATTGCTTAGAGAAGAGAATCGAGCATCTATACCGATGCCGTCGACAGAACCGCTGCTACCGGCACTTCCTGCCAGGGTCGTCACCGCCCCCGTCGCTATTTCGACCTGGCGAATGATTTTGTTATAATAATCGGCGACATAAAGGTTCGTCCCATCGGTTGTTATCCCTAGCGGATAAAAGAATCGGGCGTCAGGACCGATCCCGTCGTTAGAACCGCTGTTGCCAACACTGCCCGCCAATGTCGTCACCTCACCGGTAGCAATTAAAATCTGGCGTATTGTTTGATTGAGCATGTCGGACACATACAGGTTGGTCCCATCCGTAGTAATGCCGTAAGGAAAACTAAACTCGGCGGCATTGCCAATACCGTCAGATGAACCCATAGTGCCAGAGGTGCCTGCCAGGGTACTGACTTCACCGCTGGCAATGCTTACCATACGGATCGTGTTGTCAAAATAGTCAGTTACATAGAGGTTGGTGCCATCGGTTGTGATTCCCTGTGGATAATTAAACAGGGCAACAGAACTGTCGCCATCCGTTGAACCGATAGTCCCAAAGCGGCCTGCCAATGTCGTTATCACACCAGTAGCAATGTTGATTTTTTGAATCGTTCGGGTGCCGAAATCACTTACGTAGAGGTTGGTGCCATCGGTCGTTACGTCTGCAAATTCATGGCTAATAAACCCCGCAAAGGTGACAACGGTGTTCTCCGGGGTCGATATATCGACGGCACGGATCAGACTATTTTCAGTATCGCTCACATACAGGCTGTCACCCAACGCCATAATCCCTCTTGGTGCATTGAATCGCGCCTGTGTACCAATATCGTCGGTCGCGCCACTCTGCATGGCGATTCCTGCCACTGTCGTTACCTCACCGGTAGTAATGACCACCTTGCGAACCGTATTGTTCACTCCATCGGTTACATAAAGAACATCCCCATCCAGAGAAATACCCCTGGGTTCATTAAAACGAGCCGCTAAACCGAGGCCGTCAGTTGTACCACTTTCCCCCGCACTACCTGCCAGGGTTGTTACCTCACCAGTTTCAATCACAATCCGGCGGATAGTATGATTATAGGTATCCACCACATAGAGATTGCCCCCGTCAACGGCAATGCCGTTTGGAAAATAGAACCGAGCAGCGGAACCGCTGCCATCATTTGAACCCTCATGTCTCGCACTACCTGCCAAGGTTGTTACCTCACCAGTGGCGATTACAATTCGACGGATCGCGTGATTATTCAAATCGGTCACATAAAGATGTGTTCCATCCGTGGCAATACTGTTGGGATTGTCGAACCGGGCATCGAAGCCCTGTCCGTCGGCAAAATCAGCGTCACCGGCGCCACCGGCTAATGTCGAGACTAATCCGCTGGCAATCTCCACCTGGCGAATCGTGTGATTGGCTCCATCGCAGACATACAGGTAGGTGCCATCGGTAGTAATGCCGAGGGGCATCGCAAATTGGGCGATTCCGCTACTTGAGTCATCTGAACCGGATGAGCCAGCAACTCCAGCCAGCGTCGTGACTTCGCCCGAGGTCATCTCTATCTTGCGGATGGTGTGATTAAACATTTCGCTGACATAAAAGCTGTCGTTGTCCGCAGTGATCCCGTAGGGAGTGGTGATCACGACTGAGGTGCGATACCCATCCGGTGTCACGTCGCCCGCTCCGAAAATCGTTGCCGTTTCTCCAGTTAGAGCAAGTTCTTTACCCTGAATCGATCCTCCCATTTGGTGTGTACTATCCGCATCCGAGCGGTGAGAACTGCTACTGCCACAACCTACGAGCAACAGGGTTAAACAAAGAAAAATCGTCATGAAAACCCGAAAACTAATCAACCTTGAAACATTCATATCAAATAACCTCCTAGCGTAATAAATAGCCCTAACAGGGACATATGCGTAACATGGTTACTTTTCCCGGTCGGTTCAATTGGTGCACCTCACTTGTTAATCAAAGATGGGCTGGTCCTTAGCCAACCAGTGCGTTGACTGGGGCGCAGAAGTAGATGCGGCTGTTGCTAATAGATGCTGCCTGCGTGGCTGCTATCATCGAAACTCCTTATATGTTTTACAGGAACCTAGTTTTTCAGTTTGATCGTGTATACCACTCCCAGATATTGACCATACCTGTAGACCGGATAGAAAAGAAACGCACCTTCACCACCCTCAATCAGAGGGATTTCAAAAGCAGAAGGTTGCTGCCGATTGGCAAGTGCAGCAAGAAACTTACTGTCACGGATGTCAGCGGGATTGTAGACATAACCGGAGGGGAGGCTGTTGGCTTCAGGGTAGCCGAAACGGTTGATCCCGGTCGTGTCGATCCATTGCACAGAGTAGAGCCCGGGGAAAGCATCGTAAAACCGCTTGAACTCCTTCAGCACATTTTCCTGCATTCCTCCGTCCAGCGCAGCCGCCAACGCCGGATCATGCGAAAACCGTTCAAGACTGCCATCCCATCCCAGCTGGATCACATCAAAGACGCCCTCGGCCTTCATCGCATCCAGAGCCTGTTGCCACTTATCTACAGTGCTTTTGGGCGTATTCAGGCTGAAGGCGATATACCCCTGACGTTGCGGTGTCTCGATAGGCAACCGGTAAAGATCGTCGCAGGATGTGCCCCTCTCTCTGCATAACCAGTCAATAGCATCAGGATCAATGTAGATGGCATCAGCCTCCCGCTCAAGCAGTTGAGCGAACGAATCTGCCGGGTAATAGGTGGTGAGAATGTCGCTGAAATCGTTGGCTTTCAGGAAATCGTGGGTATACCATTGGGTCGGCGTTGTAACTGTCAACCAACGAGCTTGTTCAAGTGTATCCGCAGTGATGTTTGCGCTTTTGAGGGTATAGAAATTCGGGTTCATGGGCGCTATCGGCCCGACCCACTGAAACAGATCCTCCCGCTCAGGGGTTCGGGCTGTCGTGAACAGGGCACTATTGGGAAGCTCCTGCACGGTTGCGTAGCCGTCAAACCAGCTGGTCATATAAATACTTGACGTGTAGCCGCCGAGCCTTTTCTGGATTTCTTTGACGATTTCAACAGACGAACCGGCAACCTGATAGTTACCGATAAACCCGGTGTAATAATTGAAAGGCGGTGCATATTCAGAGAACACCTGAAGGATATCCGGGCTCATGAATTTCGGTGCGGTGGAAAAGTATTTTTTTAGCGTTGCGTACACCGTGCCACTTATTATGAGTTCATCAAGAGCACTCTGCATTGAACTGATCAACCTGTCATCAACATCCTTTGAAAACGCCATATAATAAAAGGCTGATTTGTAGCTGTATACTGTGTCGAAGTCAGCGGTGATGGAATATTTACCCCTGACCCTGTAGGCTAACTGCATCAGATCGGTGGCTATCGCCTCGACATGATCATTTTCGAAGGCAGTGAAGGCTTCTTCGTAGGAATTGAAGTATTCCAGATTTGTAAACCCCTGATCTTCAAGGGTTGTCGTTTCCAGCCATCCCGGCACCGCCGCTATCCTGGGGATTTCTTTTGCTACCGCCTGGCCTGCCCCTGAAACTGCGCCCTTTTTCGTGTAAACATGAAATCCTGATCTGTTGATCGGCCCAACCCATTTGAAATCATCTTTTCTCGACTCCGCATAGTTGATACCGATGATCGCCCGATTCGGGCCAGCTTTGGTTTTGTTATAGAGCTCGGTGAAGCTGACATCATCGATCTCCAACCAATGATCGACGCCAGCATTTGCCGCCACCATGGTTGCCACCTCCGCATCAATGCCGACAATGATGCCGTTTTCCTCATAGACATGGGGGTTCATATCGATCCCCGCAATCACAATGGGATCGCTCCCGCTGCCCGAACTGCCACCGCAACCGGACAATACAACAGTGAATAGCAACACCAGCAGGGAGATGAGGGGTTTTAGAGTGTTGGTTGCAGGCAATTGACAATTCATTTCATTAGTCTCCTTGGTAGATTAAGGTCGAATGTGCCGGCAGTATTCGACTTTGTTGATTCCGTCGGGTGCCGTACCACTCAAGAGTCATAGTTCATTGCCTGACTGTACAGCCCAGCTTCCCTGTATCGGGAACGACGTTGGCATATCCCTTCCCTGTGAAGAAGGGATCCGTCGTTTGCAATGGGGCATTATAGGCATCGTTGATTAATGCTTCGAACGATGTAGGTCCGACCTCGTTCCAGTTGGTGCAGAGTATGGCGTCTGCTTCGCGCAACGACTGCGAAGCAGAACTCTCCGGGTCGGTCAGATCGTAGAGGTCTGCCCGTTCAGCTTGGGTCATCCCGAGCATCTCGGCAACACCGGTCGCGAAGACCGATTCATCGCCGGCTCGCGTTACGAAGACGACTTTATCGCAGCCGATATCCTTGAGCACCAGGACCGGACTAAGATCGGACCAGCCCCCTGCCGAGACATTGAAATCATCGATCGGAAGAGCGCGGTCCAGCCCCGGTTCGACAGGGGAATATTGCAGAACCATCCTCCAGCTCGCCTCTCCCAGCCCGAGGGCCTTCTTCGACTTCAAATCAGACCGATAGTTTGTCGTGGTTTCGAGAACTGACATCGCTTCGCGAGAACCCCAGTAGCCAAAACGCACGTCGTTAAAATTTACATTCAAAAAGACTTCGGATTCCCCGGCCACATAAGCCGTTTGGGACTGATTGATCTCATTCACTGCAGCGCCGGTCAGAACCGAAGTCGAAATCAAAGCCGGCATGCCGGCGCCCACCGTATCATCCAGACGCGACGGATAATTACCCGCAGCTGAGCGCTGATCGAACTCTCCCATGAGGCTGTAGAAAAGCTTCCCACAGGTGGCCTCCCCTACTGATATTTCTCGAATTTCAGACCAGGGCTTACCGACCGAACGCTCGGCACAAGCATCCAGAAATGCCGAATAACCGACCAGATTGGCGGGCTCGTAGCCTGCATAGAAGCTTGCTGTGATTCCCAGTTGGCGAGACAATTCTGCGAAACTGATCAGGCCGGGGCGAAAAAGAATCTTCGATTCATCTGCACTCAACCGCCCGAAATTTTTATTCGAATCGATGATGTCCTGAATATGAAACTCTGGAAATTGAGAGGATTGAACCAGTTCGATCAGCTCCGGATTCACAAAACGAGCAAGGTCTTCCTGTCTCAAAACATCCTTCAGCGCTTCCTGAGCGGCTACAGGATCACTCGCAAGCATCTCTTCGATGCCTGCGGCTTGAATACGCCCAATGATGGGGCGCCCGGCATAAATCGCCAGTATCTCTCCCGAAATGGCCAGGTACTCGGTGTACCCCTGGAAGGACTTGAGGGCGAGAGCGATCCGGGCGGATTCGGCTGCAAAGTCACAGCGCCCTTCTCCACATCGTGCCATCGCCGGATTCATTTGGATGGAATCCAAAATAAATGAGGTTAAGCTGGCCGAGCTTCCTCCGGAAACCGCATAGACAGGGCCGTAGTGTTCAACCATGCGCGCCAGCCCTCCAAAATGGGCCGGCATGAGATGACCATTACCACGGACGGCGGCACAGACCTTGACATCGTCAGTCTGATCACGCGAATCAGATTCTCCACAACCCAATAATCCCAGAGTCATCGCAACACAAATAAGTAAAAGTCGTTTCACTCGGTTTCCCCTTTAATAAAAATTTCATTCATCTTCAGGTGAAATCCTGAGCACATCTTAATATCTGCACTCCCCGCTATTCACCTATGATCTCAAGGCTGTCACGAGCAAAAAAATAATCACGATAGAAAGCGGTCGCTATCCAGACCGGCCCACTGCCGGTTTCCCTGGGCGTATAAAACGTATAGTGGCTGACTGTCTGGTCATTACGTTCGTTAAATAAGTACATTTCGTTAATGCCGGAGGAAGCGAAGATATTCGTGAGATACGCCCAGAGCTCATCGGAATCGGCACTGGGACCAGTCATGGCAAAAGCACTGGCGCTGAGCCACAGGGCATCGTAGGCGCTGACTTCGTTCCAGGTTGAAGATCCGCCTAGAAGCGGAGTCAACTTTGATTCGAGGACCGGATGCGCGAAATGTAAATAAGTCCTTGCTGCAGCGTCGAATATCGAGCAGGTCAGCTGGATTCTTTCCGCAATGGCCATTGCAACAGGCGATGCAAGCAGTGTTCGACTTTTGCTGATACCGTCGGTACCGTACCACTTCACCTCGGTCAGTGATCCTGTTTTCAGCTCTTCCAGCAGAGAAGTGACTTCATCAAGACCAACAACCAGAACGGCTGTGTCGGTTGGCTCTGAAATGGCGGCGACCCTGGATGAAGCCTGATCGAGAACAGTGGAAAAACTGGTCGTATCAGGTGCATAAGCGTAGCTATTGATACTCCCCTCAAATATTGCGGAGAACGCTGTGACAAAATCCTGGCCATACACATCGTCACGATAAATCATCACAACATGCTCTTTGTGCTGTGCCGTTATCAGGTGTGACAAAGCTTTAGCCTGATGGGTGTCATCCGGGGTAAGACGCATGATCCGGTCATCGGATCTGGCCAGGGAGGGCGCAGTGCTGGTGGTACTGATAATGACGATGTCGTTTGCCATTGCATAGTCGCGCACGGCGGCCAGTTCTCCACTGTAGATAGGGCCGATAAACAGCTCAATACCTTCAGCATGTAACGCTTGCAACTGCGCAAGAGCAGTTGCGGGATTGCCGGCCGTGTCACGCACTTCCACTTTGAAATTGACATTGACGCCTAAAGACTTCTGATAATAGTCATTGGCATGTTGAAGCGCGAGGTTGATCGCTTGCTGCGCGCCAAAGCCCTGCTCGGCATTGGCACCCGACAGAGGCAAAAGAACACCGATGACAGCCTCCCCTGTTTCATGCGTGGGACTTGCGGTCACCGGAAGGGACAAAACTCCTACATTAATACTTTTGATGAACAGCCCCTTGAGGGTCCAACGTATACCACTGCTCCCCTCTTCAACCACAAAGCGTGCGTACCGTACCGGTATCATATCGCCATTGTCATCCAGTTGTGTCATTTGGGCTGAAAAGTTGCCCGCATTATTGACCACGGATATGAAGTTTTCTATCAATTCGGCCGTGTCGGCCTCGGGATTCAGGCGATAGGCTTCCGCGACAAACCAGAGGGCATCCCAAACCCCCAGGCTGGAAGGTGATGGCGTCCTGCCAAGTTCTGCTGCCATCATTCCGGTCACCATCATAGTGGAAACAACAGGGGCCGTTGCTTCCGATGAAAAGGTAAATCCTTCGAGCTCTACGCTTGCAGCAAAATCCCTGGCTACTGGAGAATGTAAAATCGCTGCTTCACGAATAATCGAATCGGTAGCAAACCACTTGAAGTCGGCAAGCGGGCTGGAAACACCAGCGCTGGAGAATATCTGCACGGCGTCGGAATCACGACCAATGAACAGTACAGCAGTATTGTCAGGATCTAATGTGTCAGCTACCACCTCGATACTACTCACCACCGGCGCAAAATGAGTTGTATGGACTTCGTACTTGATGGCGTCAAGGACTTCTATGTCACTGGTATCAGCGCGCATGAGCTGCTCAAAATCTCTGCCATAGGGGTCATTCAGAAAAACCGGAAGCAGGTGAGTGAAATTCTGATTTTTTATCAGATCAATAAGAGCCTCAACCTGGTTTGAGTCATTTGGCACCATTCGGAACAGATTGTCCGGCAGAGCGAGGGAAACTGCGGTGCTCGACGGGCTCACGAGCAACATGTCATTGGCATTGGCGTAACCCACCATTACCGCAGCTTCGTCGCTGGTCATGGGGCCAACAACCGCACGCACTCCCTGTGCATGAAGCGACTGAAGAGCCACCAAAGCCCCGCCGGCATCACTGTGGCTGTTCTCCACCACCAGTTCCAGCTGAAGGTTGTCCTCCTGCAGATAATAATTTACCGATTCCACAGCAAGATCCAGCGCTACTGCGGCGCTTTCTCCCAACGAAGACCATGGACCATCCAGCGGCAGAACAGCACCGACCTTGACCACTGTCACCGGCTCCGAATAAGAAGAGGAGGAGGAAGAAGAATGGCACCCGGCCAGGAGCAGCACCAGAAGCAGACCAATCAACGCACATACTGATTTCATCATTCGTTTCACTGACTATTCTCCTTGTTTCTTGGTTTCTACACTCTCGTCATCTTCATAATCAGCTCCGCATGCTGCGGATAGCGCTCACACAGATCCCCTGCTTGCGCCATCTCAAAATCGGCAAAGTCAAATCCTGGGGCTACGGTGCATCCGACCAGTGCGAACCCCCCTCCTTCTCCTTCTGCTATTCCGACCAGTTCAGCTCCGAACCAGCACCCCGCCGGTACGACCACCTGGAACTGTTCCCCCGCCGCCGCATCTGCCCCAAGACGAAATTCCTGATAACTGCCCTCCGGCAACAGGCAATGGATCTGCAGCACTGAGCCGGCGTAAAAATGCCACACTTCATCAGATTTAATGCGGTGCAGAGCCGACATGTCACCGGACTCAAGCAGATAATAGATGGCGGTGGAAAAAACCCGACCGCCGCCAAAACGCTCAGGCAAAGCGCCGGCAGGTACCGTTTCACTGGATCGATAAGTCTCACGAAACCAGCCTCCTTCCGGATGCCGGATAAGTTCCAGCCGCTTGATTAACTCATGAGCAGTGGTAGTGTGCATGATCTCGTTACCTTCGATTGATGAATATCCATACCGCATCAAGAATCCGACACTACCGGTTCTTGTTTCTAATTATTCCTGCTGAATGCTCACCAGTCGCCAGTCGACTCCATAGAGGGACACGCTCGTCCAGAACGCAGTTTTGTCGACATCAGCGCCGCTTAGATCTTCCTGTTTGAAGCGGTAAGTGCCTTGCCCCTGAGGAGTTGCAGCAATTTTTCGCGCCAGCTGAACAAGATCGGTGTAGGGCTGAAATACTTCTGAAGTAAAGATGTTGAGGCCAATTTGTGCCGGGTCGCTGTCGTAGAGGGTTCGTCCTTCCAGATCCATAACCGAGATAGCCATCTGTGTCCCCTTGACCAGAGGTTGAATGATCTCTCCCAGAAATTTTTCCGGTTTAAACATGACGCTAAGCGAGCCGATAAAACGACCTTCAGCATTGAATATCGGATAATGTGCACCAACCGCGTGATACCCCTCCACGGAACGAAAAACTCCACTCAGTACCGGCTTGTGAAGTTCCAGCATCTGCTTGACCTGATCCTGGTCTGATATATCTGTACCTTCAAAATGGCGATATTCAGCAGGCTCAATGGTCGTTAGCACCCCTTTAGTGTCGACAGTGGCGCAATCAACGGCATAGCTGACCTCCTGGCAGAGCGCCGTTAAAACAACCCTGGCTGCTGCACCGGTCAGCCCGGTTTCTCCGAGTTTTTCTGCAGCTGAATTGAGACCGGCGTCAAGTCGCTCAAAGGCGGCCTTTGCCTGCTGCTCTGCAATTGTCAACGTAACCGGCAGCGTTGTCGCCTGGGCGGTAGAGATAATGAACAAAAAACTAAAAAAAACCAGACACATTTTTTTCATAATAAGCACTCCTTTACTTAGTGTTTTTAATCGCTTTTCAGCTTTATGCTGTACACCATGCCCAGATACCGATCATCACTAAAGATCGGTTTAAAGGTGAAATAACCGACTCTCCCCTCAAACAATGGCGCTTCTAAAACATCCGCTTGTTGCTTATTCAATATCCGGAAGATCTGCCTGTCGCTTTCGGCCGTTCCGGGGTTGTAGTCATACTCGATAAGGCTGTTTTCCACCGGAAAGCCAAAACGGTTTATCCCTTTAGCGTTAACCCATTGCACCGAGTAGAGACCCGGCATTGATGCGTAAAACTGCTCAAGCAGCGTTATCGCTTTATCTTTATCGTCGTCAATCAGTGCCGTTTTGAAGGTGGTATCCGCAGCCAACAATTCAAGCGCTTGTTCGGCAGCAACAGCCCCAGTGGTAACTGCTGCCATCGGTTCTTGAGTATGTTCTTCCAACCGAATGCCGATCAGCCTCCAGTCGACTCCGTACAGTGATGCGCTCGTCCAGAATGCTGTTCTGTCAACATCCTCAGCGGTCAGGTATTCCCTTTTGAAGCGATAGATGCCATGACCCTCGGGAGTGGCGACAATTTTACGGACCAGCTGAACAAGATCGGTGTAGGGCTGAAATACTTCTGAAGTAAAGATATTGAGGCCAATCTGTGCCGGGTCGATAGCGTACAGGATTCGCCCTTCCACATCGATGACCGTGACAGCCAGCGGTGTCCCCTTGACCAGAGGTTGAATGATCTCCCCCAGAAATCTTTCCGGTTTGAACAAAACGCTCACCGAACCGATAAAACGACCTTCAGCATTGAAAATCGGATATTCCGCATCAACCGCATCATATCCTTCAACCGAACGGAAAACCCCGCTCAGTACCGGTTTGTGAAGTTCCAGCATCTGCTTGACTTGTTGCTGATCTGAGATATCAGTGCCTTCAAAATGACGGTATGCGGCAGGCTCAATCGTTGTCAGCAATCCTTGTGTATCGACGGTGGCGCAATCAACGGCATAGCTGACCTCCTGGCAGAGCGCCGCTAAAACAACCCTGGCTGCTGCACCGGTCAGCCCGGTTTCTCCGAGTTTTTCTGCAGCGGTTTTGAGCCCGGCGTCAAGACGCTCAAAGGCAGCCGTTGCTTGCTGCTCGGCAATGGTCAACATAACCGGCTGAGTTGCCGCCTGTGCGGCTGAGATAATGAGTAGAAAACTAATAAAAATCAGACACATTTTTTTCATGACAAACACTCCTTTTTATATGTGATTTCAGCTAGTTGAGAACACTGAATCTAAATGTAGTTCACGACTCGGAAACCAATTAGAAGCTGTACCCCAAGGTCGCCCAAATCCGGGGATCACGATCCTTGCTGTCGGACAGCGGCTCACCACCTCGGGTACGCCAGGCGACGGCGATGTCGGTGGTGAACCTTTTGTAGTTGGCGCGCACACCCATCCCTCCGCCGTCAATACGGCGATGGTTGTCGGAACCATCCTCATGTTTGTTGATGCGCACATGACCTACGTCATAAAACAGATAGGGGCTTAGCTGCTTGATGCGGTAGCGCAGTTCGATCTGGGCGAGAATCCCTTGATCGCCGTAGCCTTCGCCGCTGGGATAGGCGCGTACCCCATAAACCCCGCCGACACCAAAGTCTTCGGAGGAATCAAGGTTACTGTCACTTTTCTGGCCGCTGACGCGGGTAAAGAGGGTCAGGTTGTTGGTAATCTGCTGTAAGCGAGCAACATCGAGGGTCACCTTGTGGAAGCTGCCTTCGGGGCGGTCGTTGACGTTGGTTTTGACCCGCCCCGGGGTCCAGGTCAGGCTGCCGTAGGTGATCCCGGCACCCAGGATGCCGTCACGGTGATCGAACAACAGGCTGACCGGCATACTGTCGCTGGTGCGGCGGGTACGGTCGGCGAGGTTTTCATCGATCAGGCGCTTGTGCTGATAGATGGCGCTTAAGGTCAGATTGCCACGCTGGGTACGGATGATCGGGTAGCTGAGACCGACGCTGGTGATGTGGGCTTTGCCGGTGCTGTCGAGGGAAGAGTATTCCTTGCCGAGTTCATAGTCGGTATAGGCGTAACCCACCTGGCCGCGCAGTCCCGATGAGCCGAGGGGAACACTATAGGTAGCGGAACCGAGCAGCAGGGTTTCGCTGGTGATCATAGCGCGCAGTTGCAGTTGATCACCGACCAGCACCAGGGGATTGAGGTTGAGTCCTGCGCGGGTGCGATATTCGCCGGTGTAGCGGTTGCCATGGTTGTCAACAGCGATATCACCGCTATAACGCTTATCGGCTTCGACTGTCACCAACAGATCGCCGGTGCCAAGTTCCTGTCCGGGGCGGATCAGGGGAGATGTTCGCAAGCCAGGCAGATCATCGAGAATCAGGGTGGCGCGCTCTAAAGGGGCAGAGGCAATGACACCACCAGACTTAAGGCTGCCAAGGCGACGCTGGGCAGCAGCAGCGAGCTTGTCATCCCCCTGGGCGGTGATTTGCCCGTAGCGGCCTTCGACAATCTGAATCTGAACGGTCCCGTCGCTTAAGGTCTGGGCAGGGAGAAAAGCACGGGCGAACGGGTAACCGTTGTGGTGGTAATAGCTGGTCACCTGCCAGGCGATATCGCGCAGTCCGGCCAGGTCGTAGGATTGATCCAGTAACTCATCCACAACCTGCTCAAGTTGCTCCGTACTGAAGACGCTGTGACCGGAAAATTCAATGCGGGCAACTTCCACCGTCGGGCCACCAGGGGCGGTGGGGTCTTGCGTCTGGGGTTCGATGACTAAACCGTCGCTGGGGAACGGCAATTGGGGTGGCATCTGCAACTGTTGCAGGGTTTGGCCGGTATCGGGAGGTATCTGGGCGAAAGCGGGCAGGGCGATGAGGACTGCTGCAAAGGCAGCAATGAAGCGTATTGTTAAGTTCACGTTGTTGGTTCCTTTTTGCTCTATGTGAAAAAGATACTAATTGTTGAGTGCCGTGCAGAGCGAGGACAGGCGCGATTCTGTCAGAGACAGGGACGGAATCGGGCCTGTGTGATCTGCTTAGTTGCTGTCGTCGTTTGTTGATCCTTCATCTGTAGCGTAGTTGATACCACCGGACATGACGGAGACATTCATGAAACCGGAGGCGTCGCGGCCGGATTGATAGCTACTTCCGGTAATACTGGTGCCATCTCCGCTGTCAGTACCGACATCAGAATCAGCGTCGACGAATTTCAGGCCACCGCTGAAGCTGGCGTCGGGGGTTCCTACTGCGGGTGTTTGCACGGAGGGAGTCAAAATAATGGGCGCACCTGTGGGGGTGACTGTGCCGCCAGTCATCTGCCCTACCACCTGGGTAGCGGTATTCTGGGCGGCAGTTTGTGCTGTTTGCAGTTGCTCATTAATTAATATGGTCAATGTGCCGTTATTGGCGGTGATCAGATAGTTGCTATTGGCAAGGACCGAGGCGTCGATGGTGTAATTACCGACTCTCTCACCGGCAGTACGAGTAAGGGCGCCAGTCAGTTGGTCTTCACCGACGAGATTTCCAGCGGTAATTTGATACGTCAGGTCGGGATCGGCATTGCCATAGACTTTGCTTTTGTCATCAGCAACAACCGTGATGGGACGCGGGGTGATGGTCAGGGTGCCTGGTGTATTGCCACTTTCAGCTTCAGTGTAACCAGTTCGCAAAATGTCAACATGGAGATTGTTGTAGGTTCCTGCATTGGTATAGCTTGTCACAACTGTGGCATTCGTATCTAAAAACCTATAATCTGTGCCAAACTCCCATCCACTGAAACTTGCACCAAAGAGGGTTTCCGCACTCCAGAAATCACTGAGCGTATAAGCCGTTCCTTCGTAGGGACGTCTCACATTTGAAAGACTATAGCTCAATGCTTCTGGCGCTATTATCCAAATATGTGTCCCCCCCATGCTCAGTTCAGGAAACAAACTATCTCCTACACCTACATCCCAACCCGCATTAACAAACGTACTGAATTTATTTAATTCAGCAGTGGTTTTACCAACAACCCCGGCAGGATCGACCTCCCCGCTACCAACGCCACGGGTAATACCGGCACCGGCTGTTTCGATGTTCCACAAGTTATTACTCAAAACGGCATCGTCTTCCGCTCCAATCAACCCACCGACATCAGCTGTGCCGCTAACGCTGCCAACGGCGTAGCTGTTGCGAACGCTGCCGCTAACGTCGCCGCCGTCTTTGGAAATGGAGCCGACTAATCCGCCAACCTTTTCAGCTCCAACGACATCACCTGTGGCGTAACTGTTGTCAATGTCACTTTCCATCAGCTCACCGACGAGCCCACCAACACCATTCCCTGTAGCCGTAACGGTGGAAGTGCTGTAGCTGTTGCTGATAGTAGAATTCCATGCAGCTCCAATCAGGCCGCCGGCATATGCATCATCCCAATCGCTTTCGCCAGCAGTCACAGTGCCGGCACTGCTCGACTTGTCTACCCTGGCACCCATGAAGAGCATACCCGCTACGCCACCGACACCGTTTTGACCAACGACCGTTACATCAGTGTGCACATTGAGGATGGATATCTCCTGAAATCCAAGGGCAAAACCGAGCAGACCACCCGCACTCCCTCCTTCAACACTGCCGCCGTCAATGGTGATACTTTCAAATCGGACGGAATCGTCCCAAGCGACTACCATGCCTGCAAGCACACCAGCGAGCTCAGTACCATTGACAGAAACATTCGTAAGCCTCAGATTTTCTACTGACCCTCCTTTGAATGTACCAAAGAGGCCAGCCAACACATCCTGGTCGGTCGCAAGCCCGTCGATGGTATGTTCACCTCCATCAAAATGTCCCATAAACCCATCGGAGTTTTCCATAGTACTACCTTCGATATATGGGGCGATCGGACTCCAGCCATGGCCGTCATTCGCCAAGGTCAGTACCCCATCGACAAAGGTGCCAACTTCGGTGTTGTAGCCGGCAGTCTCAGTACCGAGATCGTTTGACAGCAGGAAATGAAATCCCTTATTGGCGACAACATTAATGTTCTGCAACTGAGTCCAGTCAGTGATGGTGTAAGCAGCGTCAGCATTACCCCAGCCACTGGCAAAGAGGGTTGACAGCATATCGTCACGGTGGGCACTGGTAGTAACATGGGTTAAGTAAGGTGTTGAGAGGCCATAACCCTCCACCGTAGTGCCATCGACAAATGACCAGATCGATGAATCCCAATTACCATACGTCGATGAATCCCTCATCTCGGCAGTGGTTTTGCCAATTCCACCCGCTGAAGTTGTGTGTCCGGATGCTTGCATATCCCAGAAACTGTTGGTGATATTATCGTTATCTGATCGAGGGACAGGGGTCTCAGCATCGACATACATCATATTGGTCCCGATCAATCCACCGACATTTTCAGCATCACTGGCATGTAAAATTTGCCCAACTGCATAGGAATCAGCTACTGATGAGTCAACCAAGTGACCGACAAGCCCACCAAATTCAGCATGATTCTCCCCCGAGCCCCCCTTGTCAGCTCCTGTAATCGTTACTTGCGCGTAAGAGTTTTCGATTGCTGAATACTCTGCACCCCCGACTAACCCACCGACCATAAGGTTACCGGTGACATTTCCCATAGCGTAGTTTTTACTTATTGCAGAAACGACAAGCACACCAGCAAGCCCACCAATTCCTTCATTGCCAGTGACATTTGCCCTAGCGTAGCTTTCACTTATCGTAGATAAGGCAAGCGCGCCAACAAGTCCACCAACACCATCATTACCAGTGACATTGCCCGTAGCGTAGCTTCCTCCTATCCTGGAAAAGAAAAGCCCACCAGCAAGGCCACCGACAAAGTCTCCCCCTGTGACATTAACATTGGTCAGACCGATGTTAGCGATGGATGAATCCATTGCAACGCCAAATAACCCCACACCATTAGTATCTGGACGGTTGATAAACAAACCATCGACAGTACGCCCAAGGCCGTCAAAGTTTCCTTTAAATGGAATTATCCAATCTCCAATCGGTACAAAACCGGCAGACGTAGAATCAACAAGATTCCATGTGGAAGTGACCATTGCGTCAATATTTGAACCCAGCTCATAGGTTCCATTGAGAGCCGTGTTCATCCATTGCAGTTGTTCGACGTTGTGGATAACGACTTTTCCGTTGTCATAAAAAACCACTGCATCCGTTACATTGCTCGCATCAAAATACACCCCGCCACCCGTGGTGTTGGTGTTTTCAATTGTGGCGTTGACGTAGATGTTGTTAGTAGCATCCAGTGTAAGTTTGGTATTTGCAACCCAAACCACATCGGCATTGATATGAATATCGCCAGGTTCACTGCCTGTGTCAGTTACTGTCTCTATTGTCACGTTTGTGGTATTGAGGCTTGAGGTGAGTGTGTCAGCGCCAATGCCACTATCCGTTTGTGGGGTCGATCCTGCTGCAATGGTAAAATCTGTCGGGTCGATCAACCATTCCCCGGTTTTGCCGTTTGCGGCTTTGGTCGTCACCACCAGGTCGGGTTGGATTTGCACCTTGGCGGCTGAAGTTTCAACAAAGCCACCATCGCCACCGTTCAGGGCACTGGCATCGAGCGTTCCCTCCACCTCGATGCGACCATTGACCATATCCCCCATCAGGAAGATTTCGCCTTTTGCCCCTGTCGCCAGGGTCTGGGCTTCGGTGATCCCGGTGTGGTTGATGACGGTGCTGGTGAGTTCACCTGCGGCGCGGGCGGTGAGGTAAACCAGTCCACCATCAGCTTTAATCGCCCCGCCCTGTTCGATCAGGGCATCAATCGCAGCTTCTTCGACTTGAATCTTCACGGAACCGCCGAGGTCGAGGGTCACTTTGCTGCCTGCGCCCATCAACACATGGCCACCGTTGGCGGTGAGGGTGCCGCTGTTGTCGATGCGGGCAGCGATCAGGGCGATGGTGCCGCCGATTGTTCCATCACCGTGGGCGGTGATATTCCCCTGATTGACGATGGCGTTGCTGGAATTGTCTTCAAAGCGGTAATTCCCCGCCATGAAATCGTCATTGGTGATGTTGAGGGTCGAAGCGACGATGCCTCCCACATTAACCTGGGCGGTGGAGGAGAAGAGCACCCCGTTGGCATTGACCAGAAACACCTGACCGTTGGCATTGAGCGCTCCCTGAATGACTGAGGCATCGGCACCGGTTACCCGGTTGAGCGCTACAGCGCTGCTGGAGGGCTGGTTGAAGTTGACGGTATTATTCTGACCAATGGAAAAGGAGGTCCAGTCCGCCGCCATGCGTTGGGTATCTTGCGTCACGGTCATGGTGTTGCCGCTGGTGGCGATAGCACCGGAACCGGCAACGATATTGCCGCCCGTGGGCAGGGTACCGGCCACCGCCGTACCGCTGCAGATCCAGAGAGTCAACAGCAGTGAAGCTGCCAGCAATCGTAAGCGGCCCCGCTTGCCTGATCCACGGCCGTGGCTCGAAACGATCTCAGAAACGGCGACAAAGGTACCCAGAGCATCACTCCAGATGGAACGGAAAATATTATTCATGGCGTACTCCTCAATGTGGGACAGGTTGATGGCGTCGCAAAAATTCGCCAACTGCGGTGCAAGCTTCAACTCCGTCTTAATTGTCTCGCTACCTCAACGTACCTAAGTACGCCTCCTCGCTCGACAATTACGCGCCTTGCATTTGGCGTTTTTAGCTTAGTTCTCTTCATTTGACATTTTTTGCGAAAGTCTGAAATTCGTCATTCTGGCGTGATTTTGGCCGGAATCCAGATCTTTTAAAGTTTAAATTCTGGATCCCCGACAAAAGCATACGGGGATGACGATTCTTGGACTGAAGGTGAATAGTTACGATTTTGATTTATTTCCTTGGTCGTCACTGCCCGGCAGAGACCGGGATTCAGCTGCGCCGCAACCTCGTTGATAACCTGCAGCTTCAGGCCGGACAGGAGGCTCAGTTCGGTTGTGGTCAGCACATAACCTTGCTGCATACAAGCGACCTCCAGTGACTCTTTAGCCGAACGACGAAATCCCTCATCGGTCAAAAGCCTTCCTAATACGCGTTCGACCGCCTCTTGAGACATAGCATCCTCCTGCAAGACAGGAATGTCCACATTCGGACAATATTGATTGGTAATTAGCTAACGAACAGAGTAGGAGCGAAATCTATGCCAGATATGTAGAAGATGTAATTTCGATAAGTTAACTGAATTCAACAAAAAAGAGTTGTCCCGCAGAGGACATATTGTCCCGGCCGGGACAGTCGGTAGGAGTTTAGAGTGCAGAATCAGTAAAACAGCTTGCGGGAGGCCTTCAGCAAGCGAGCAGCAGAGGATTTATTGTTGTTCCACTGAGCCAGTGCCCAATCCATGACTTGCCGATTGACGGCAGCGAGGGAAAACTCTTCAGGGGAAAAGTTAAAATTGAGGGAGATGCGTCCACGGTCCAACTCTTCATGGCACACTTCATCCTGTTGTTGCAGACACAGGTGTTTTGGTTGAATCAGTTCGCCACTGGAGGTTATGGCGGCATATTCCAGCAGGTTGCGCAGCTCACGGATATTACCGGGCCAGTCGTAGGCGAGGAGCTGATCAAGGGCTGCCTGTGAAAGCCCAGGCTGCGGTTTGCCTTGATGCTTTCTAAAAACATCCAGAAAGGTTTCAGGCAGTCGGGGGAGTGTCGTCCTGTCTCGACTGCACTTTTTTATCCAAAAACCCAAAAACGGAGGATCCATGAAAGAAAGTAAAAGCGATAAATACCTCTCTATCTGGCAGGTTACAACAATGGTCAACTTAAGCAAGGCAACAATTTATAGAATGATCCAGTCAGGAGATTTTCCTGGGGCATATCGGCTCAGCCCAAAGCGTGTAGGGTGGCTCCAGTCAGAGATTCAGGGGTGGATGACAGGTCGAAAAAAAATGGCCTAGCATCAATCGACGTGTGCAGCACAACACCGAAAGCCTCGGCAGAGACCTCTGCTGAGGCTTTCGGCATTAAAAAGGCAGAAAACAAACGGGGACCAGAACGGGGACTAGCGCAAAAAAAAGGCTCCACAGAGAATAAAGAAACGC
This sequence comes from Geoalkalibacter ferrihydriticus DSM 17813, assembly GCF_000820505.1. Classification (NCBI taxonomy): domain Bacteria; kingdom Pseudomonadati; phylum Thermodesulfobacteriota; class Desulfuromonadia; order Desulfuromonadales; family Geoalkalibacteraceae; genus Geoalkalibacter; species Geoalkalibacter ferrihydriticus. The sequence continues at coordinate 235,313 of NZ_JWJD01000002.1, forward strand.
AGAGATTAACGGTCTAACCACCTGTAATAATTGGTGCCCGGGACGAGACTCGAACTCGTACAGGGGTTACCCCCCGAGGGATTTTAAGTCCCTTGTGTCTACCAATTCCACCACCCGGGCGAACGAGGGTGCTATTATGAAACAGATTGGCTTTGGTGTGTCAATCAAAAACCCATAATTCTAACCTGTCGAGGAAAAAAATCATGGCCGGCGAAAACCTGCAATGCCCCAAGTGCGGAGCCATCGTGAAAACCTTTCGCAATCCTTTCCCCACGGTCGACATCATCATTTGCGTCGATAATAAGATCGTGCTTATCGAGCGCAAAAATCAGCCTCTGGGCTGGGCCTTACCGGGCGGCTTTGTCGATTACGGGGAAAGCCTGGAAGACGCGGCGAGGCGCGAGGCCAAGGAGGAAACGGGGCTGGACCTGAACAATATGCGCCAATTCCGCGCCTATTCCGACCCGAACCGCGATCCGCGGCAGCATAATATATCGATGGTGTTTATTGCCGAAGGCAAAGGGACGCTGCAAGGTGGAGACGACGCGGCGCGGGCCGGGCTCTTCGATCTTGATGCCCTGCCCGCGCCGTTGTGTTTTGATCATGCGGAGATCCTGGGAGACTTTCGAGGCAGCCTCTAATTTCTACCAGTAATATGCACTGAAAGCCTTCATGGACGTTCCCCGTAAAAACCTCATCAGGGCTCAGTCAACCACCCCGTGCCGAACGGTGAAGGGATACGGGGGGTATCGTTGAGTAAGTAGCCCAGGCCCGTATTGAAAATTGCCTGAGCCTCGCTACCCGAAACAGTCGTGCCGGCTTGCAATTCAACATTCACCCATCCACCGTAGGATTTAGGGTAGACCACCTGAAAGGCGGCAAGCCCGTTTTCATCCGTCGTCACGGATAGCGGAATACTGGCGACATTGCCCGGGTCAAGGCGCCCGTTCAGGTCTGGGTCGGCATTACCAAGCGGGGGCAGAGGCTCATCGGCTGGGTCCATAAGCTGATACTGGCCTGCATCAAGGTAGTATGCAGGAACACGATCCGTTACACCGATGACACTTCCTGAGTCATCAAAGATGAAGGTGGTATACAAGTAGCCGATGGCACCATCCTCGTCTTCATCGAGAATGCCGTTACGGTTTCTGTCTTCGTTGGCGAAAAATCCCGTCGACAAGTTAGTGTTGTTATCCAGCCAGATACCTGTATGAAAAAAGCGCGGGTAAATTCCGAGATTCACGTTCTGATCAGCCATGGCATTGCCGTTATTGTCCGTAACTAGAACCGTCACGGGAAGTGCATAAGCGACAGGGAAGCCATTGCTCTGTTCAACCGATATGACATTGGTCATACCGAATACAATTTGGGCTGTCTGCTGACCAATCGTCAATCGGGTTTCGCCAAGAACACCATCCAATCCTTCCACCGTTGCTCGAATTACGACGCCGTTTTGCGCAGAAGTCGCCCCACCGCTAATAAAAGTAGTGGCTGCCATGCCGGACTCATCGGTGAGAACAGTGATTGGTGTGAGAGTTTCCCCTCCACCGGGTCCGTCTACGAGTTGAAAAGTCACCAGTTTGCCCTGAACAGCTTGATTGAATTGATCGCGAACCGTGGCACGAATGGTTGACGTTGAGGAAACATCCCCGACACTTGGAGCAATCGCCGTGGGAAAGGCTTGGAGGTCGATTCGATTGGGATTCTGGGCTCGAACGTCTAAAACAATCGAATCACTAAAGCCGCCCGAAGCACTGACTTGGATCGTAACGGGTGCAGCGTTGTTCGGGGCATTGAATAAAACCGTCGTCTCACCCTGAGCGTTTGTCGTAGCAGTAACCGCAGAGGTGCCGCTGGCGGAAAAAGTGCCGGCCATGGCGACAAAATTGAGGTTCCCACCATTGACCGGCGCACCTTGATCATCGAGCCAACGAACGGCAAGCTCAATCCCGGTCGTTCCCGTGGCATAGATCGCATCGGAGGTCGGCGAAATAAACCCAAAGGTCTCATTGGAAACGTTAATGGAAACGGATCTCTCAACTCCGAGGCCGGCGATGGTGACAACGTCCTCACCCGTAACCGTGCCGGAAAGGGTTGCCGTGAAATTTCCCGTTGTGCTGCTGGTGTTAAAAGTGATGCTGTTCCCTGAAGGAGAACCGCCGGGAGCGGTCAGAACATTTCCAAGTTTTGACGTAAGCGTCACCTGAGCACCGCGAACAGGCTGCCCACCGGCGTCCGCAGCGGAACCAGACAGTGTGGCCGCGTCGATCCCATCGGCTGAAATGGATGACTTATTGGTTTGAAGATTGAGAGTGGTCCCAACGATAGAAATTGGGATTTCACGACTTGTACCGCCCGAAGACGCGGTAATAGAAGCCACCTGCACTCGCTTTTCATCTCCGGCTCGGAAGGTGACCTGCGCTTCTCCGGCCTCATTGGTTGTTACCAAGCTCGCACTGAGCAGACCGGCCGACGCGGACAAACTGATCGGCGCATTTGAAACCGCGGCATTGCCGGAATTTTTCGCAATAACAGTTAGGGTCACAATATCTGAGGTGTTGGTATTGACGGTAAACTTACTTGCGCTAATGCCCAAGGTCGCTACCGCAGGATTCGTGACAACAGGTTCGTCATCACCTCCCAGTCCCGGATTTGAACCATCTGAACTTGAGTCGATTTCTCCGCATCCCGCCACTATCAGCGAAAGGGTGACAAAAAAAGGCACTAACCAACCCCAAAATTGCTTCCTCACTTGAAACCCTCCTTGAAATGCGGATTGTTTAATTGGTACAAACACCTATACCCTTTTAGCCTTTTAAGCAAAGTTATGAAACCTTGGAATTATTATGAGTTCTCCAGGAAAAGAAAAATCGATTCCAGTTGAGCGCACGGGATCTTCCGTTTGCCACGCAACCGTTCATGCAAAAATGACGCCTTTGACATCAAAATCAATTCCGTTTGAAAAAAATTCCATCTCAGGCCGAGTTTCGATCAGGCCATGTTGGTGGCAGAGGCGGAAGTAAAGATCAAGCCCCTTCAGGTGTTTTGCATCCAGTCCATAAGACATGCAGCGCCAATAAGCGCAGATATCCGCCGGTTCAAACCAGGTGTTTTCCGGCACAGTCAGTGCCATTTCCTCGAGGCAAGAGAAGGCCTGTTCCAGAGAATGTTCGAGTTGCTCGGTTAAAGCGATGAGTTGGTCGCGTTTGCGCATTGCCGCTTCGCGGCGCAAAATCCACAAAGCGAAGACAAAAGGCAGACCGGTTTTTTTGAACCAGAGCTCACCCAAGTCATAAATCCGACAAGCGCCAAGAAAGCGTCGCGCGCCGCGCAAAGCGCGGTCCCCGATGAGCAAAGCGGGTCGGCCCCGGGCTATCTGCTCTTCAACCGAGGTTTCGCCGACCTGAAAACGTGCCCCGGTCACGCCGTAGAATTCCCACAGCAGAACACGCAACAAATTAACCGAAGTCGCCGATTCGCCGGTCAGGGCAATATCGCGATCATCAAGCTCTTCAAGGGGACAGGGAGAAAACAGCAGTACACTTTGCACCGGGCCCAGAGAACTGATGGAAAGGCCCGGCAACAGAAGATAATCCTGCCAGTGAGCGCCGTATTCAAAGGAAGACGATGGGCAGACGTCGATCCGTCCCTCGTGCAGCAGACGATTGAGCGTGGAGGGTACGCCCTTGACCAATTCCCCACCAAATCCGGTATTAGCCAGGTGATGAAAAAAAGGCGCGCAGTTGAGGTAGCTGATCTGACCGACAATGAGGCTCACGGCGCGGCGACTCCCAGCAAGGGGCGATCCTGGCGCGCGGACACGGGCGCGACAAAGCGGATCCGCTCTTCCTCCAGCAGCAGACCGCTGACGCGCAGATAATCGGTGATGGCGCGGTTGTAATCGGCCAGGGCAGCACTCTCATCGAAGCGCGCGGCGGCCAGATCGTCCTCCCCTTCGAGCACGTCGCGGGTGGTGGCCAAACCGACTTCCTTGCGCTTGAGAAGCGTGCGCAGCTTTTCCTCGGCCAGGCGGCGGCCGCTGCGCGCCGCTTCAATTTTTTTATCGCTGACGTCGATAAGACGCAGAGCCGCGCGGATTTCACGGCGCGCCTCTTCCTTGAGTTGCGCCAGGCGCGCCTGCTCGCCCTTGAGCTGCAGATCGGCGCGCTGCAACGCGTTGCGCGCCTCGCGGTTGCCAAGGGGATAGCTTAAACGCACGCCGATTTCCCAGTTCTCCAGATCGTCGCTGGTCAAACCGTCGACGGATTGGCCGAATTCCTCTTCCAGGGAGAGGCGGGCATAGCTGGCCTGCACGTCGACCCGTGGCAGAGTCTGGTTGCGTGCCACCTGCCGGGAAATGTCGAGCCGTTCCAGTTGGCGCAGCCGGCGCATAAGGTCGGGACGCTTCTCCACCGCCGCGGCATAGCCTGTTTCTTCGTCAAAATGCACCTGCGGCCGCTCTAGCGCGACATCTTGTGGTGCGACGGGATCGGGGGCGTTGATGAGTTGGGCGAGCACATCGAGAGCATCGAAGTAGGCGCGTTGGACATCGAGGAAATCACGCTCGCGCTGGCGCAAACCAACCTCCGCCTCAAGATTTTCAATGGGAGGCAAAACGCCGGCATCGACGCGGGCGCGGTTTTCTCCCAGAATTGTTTTGGCCAACTCCACCGAAGTGCGCCGGTATTCCATATCTTGGCGTAGTTGCAACGCCTCGATCCAGGCGTTGCGCACCTGGGCGATGACGTCAAACGCCCTTTCGCGCAAATCCTGCACGGAAACTTCCAGATCCTTGGCGGCGAACAGGATGTCCTGCTCGGTGACGGTGCGGCCGAAATCGCGCAGGAGCGGTTGCACCAGACTGAAACGCAGTTCACCCTGGTAGGCGGGATTAACCAGCAGAAGATCATTGCTGCTGTATTCTCTGCGCGTCCTCCAGGAAGCGATTAAATCCGTGCCGAGGGGTATTTTTTGACCAATTGCCAGATCGGTGTCACGAAACCTTGTACGCGTAATTGGCTCGGTACTGAGAAATTCTAAGTTTGTAAAGGAGCGATTACGGCCTTCACTCACACCACCCTCGACCCTTGGATCGTAAATCCCGTAGGCGCCGCGCAGAGCCGCCTCACCGGCACGAGTGTCATAGGTCTGCGCCTGGATGTCGAGGTTTTCCTCCAGCGCCATGCGCACCAGGGTTTTCAGATCAATTTGTCGCGGCTCCTCGGCGCCCAAAACGGGAGCGAAGGATATCACCAGAAATATCGCCGCAACGAGCAGACCGGCCCGGACCATAGTCATCGCCTTTGCTTTCTCAAGTTATTTTTCAACGGCAGATCATACCGCGCAACGCCGAATTTTTCAAAATCCAAAAAAAAAAGAGGATCAGGTCAGGCCGCGCAAATTCCACGACTCACAGCCATAGCGCGTCGCAACCAACTCCTGGGCGCGGGCCAGTTCCACGGGACTGAGATCAGAGTCTTCCAGAGTCAGCCCGAGGACGGCGGCAAAGCTTTCTACAAAGAGCGTTTCAAGCGAGTCTATGTTGAGGGGCGGATGGTGCCAGCGATTGATCCAACCGACGCTCTGTTCCAGGTGGCGCAGGGCGACGGAGCGAGGTTTGGCATCTTCGGGGTTGAGAAGGTCCCAGAGCCGTTCGAGGTCGAGATCCAGCGGAATGGAGCCATGCTGCAAAAAAGCACCGCCCTGGCGTTTCTGGGCGCCGCCGGTGAGTTTGCGGCCCGCGCAGAGGATCTCATAGCTCGATGGAACGCTAAAACAGACGCTGGAGGCACCATCGGCCTGCGCCCCATGAAAGCGGCTTCGGCCCGACACCAGACGCCCGTCGATGCCCAACCGGGCAAACAGGGCCAGCAGAGGAGCAGCGATGACGCGGTAATTTTCCAGGACACCGCCGGAAAAAACGCCCCCTTGTTCCGGCGCCACCACGGCATAGGTCAGTTCATGCTGATGCAGCACCGCACGTCCACCGGTGATGCGCCGCACCACCTCGACACCCTGACGACGGCAGGCCGTCAGATTGACCTGATCCGTGCCCCGTTGGGCGTAGCCGAGACTCACAGCGGCTGGTTGCCAGCGGTAAAGGCGCAGCAACGGCGGACAACGGCCGGCCGCAACCGATTCGAGCAGGGCCTCGTCCACCGCCATGTTCCAGGCTCCGTTTGCCGGTGAGGTACGGAGCAAACGCCAGCGATCCATGGATTCCCCATGAAAAAAGGCCGGGGTAAGCCGGCCTTGATAGAAAACAATGATTAGAGAATGACGCGTTCCAGGAATCCCGTATCCACATCACCTTCAATGAATTCCTTGCTGCGCATGACTTTCTGATGGAAAGAGATGGTGGTTTTGATGCCCTCGATGATGTATTCGTCAAGCGCCGTAGACATCTTCTTGATGGCCTCTTCCCGTGTTTCGGCGTGCACGATGAGTTTGGCGATCATGGAATCATAATGGGGCAGCACCTTGTACTGGTCGTAAACGCCGCTGTCGACACGCACTCCCAACCCGCCGGGCGGATGGTAGCCGACGATCTTGCCCGGAAAGGGCGTGAACTTTTCCGGATCTTCGGCATTGATGCGACATTCGATGGCATGGCCGCGAATCTGAATGTCCTCCTGCCGAAAACGCAAGGGGTGGCCGGCGGCAATACGAATCTGCTCTTTGATGATGTCGATGCCGGTGACCATTTCGGTCACGGGGTGCTCGACCTGCACCCGCGTGTTCATTTCCATGAAATAAAAGCTCTTGTCCTGATCAAGAAGAAATTCAACGGTGCCGACGCTGGAATAATCGACGGCCTTGGCCGCGTCCACCGCGCATTTCCCCATTCTCTGACGCAGATCTTCGCTGAGTACGGGACAGGGGGCCTCTTCGATCAGCTTCTGGTGCCGACGTTGAATGGAGCAGTCGCGCTCGCCGAGATGAATGACGTTGCCGTGCTTGTCGGCCATGATCTGAATTTCGACATGCCGCGGACGCTCACAGTACTTTTCGATGTAGACTTCGGGATTGCCGAAGCCGCTCTGAGCTTCGGCGCGCGCGGTGGCAAACGCATTGGGCAAGGATGCCGGTGAATGGACCACCTTCATGCCGCGTCCGCCGCCGCCGGCGGTGGCCTTGATGATGACCGGATAGCCGATCTGGGCGGCGATTTTCTTCGCCTCCTCGGCGTTCATGACACCTTCGGTGGTTCCCGGCAAGATCGGCACCCCGGCCTTGGTCACCGTCTGGCGGGCGCTGATTTTATCCCCCATCAGACGCATGCTCTCAGGGCTGGGGCCGATGAAGGTCAGGCCGCACTGGGCGCAGATCTCGGCAAATTCAGCATTTTCGGAGAGAAAGCCGTATCCGGGGTGAATGGCGCTGGCGTCGGTGACTTCAGCGGCACTGATGATGGCCTTGATGTTGAGATAGCTCTTGGTGCTGGGCGCAGGCCCGATGCAGATGCTTTCGTCGGCCAGTTTGACGTGCAGCGACTCGCTGTCCACATCCGAGTGAACCGCGACGGTTTTGATGCCCAGTTCCTTACAGGCACGAATAACGCGGATGGCGATCTCTCCGCGATTGGCAATCAGAATCTTATTGAACATGGTGGACTCCCGTGACGAGTGATCCGTGATCAGTGATCGGCGACATGCACCTCACCCTTCACCGGGTATCAAAGACGCTCAACCAGAAACAAAGGATCACCGAATTCAACCGGTTGAGCATTCTCCTTGAGAATCTCCACCACCTTGCATTTGAATTCGGCTTCAATTTCGTTCATCAGCTTCATGGCTTCGACGATGCAGAACACCTGGCCTTTGTCCACCACCGAACCGACTTCGATATAAGGATCGGCATCGGGGGCGGGGGCGCGATAGAGGGTGCCGACGATGGGCGAGGTAATGGTTTCGTACTTGTCGCTGAGAGGCTTGGCGGTTTCAGCAGGAGCCGCGGCAGGGGCGGCAGGTGCTGCAGCAGGCGCGGCAGCCGGCGGCGCGTGCATGTACTGGGGCGCGGCCGGGGAAGAGACGTGGATGATTTCCTGATTTTTCCCGCGCTTGATGAGAATTTTTTCGTCGGCGTTTTCCATCTCAAATTCGGTGATATCGGTTTCAGTGACCATTTTTATAAGAGTTTTGAGATCTTTGATTTCCATTCAGCTTTCCTCCTGGAGAGATTAAGCCCCTGGCAGGGGCGATGCAACTTCGGTCCCGAAAACAGCCGGTCAGACCTGCAGGACTTTGAAATCCTTGGGAATTTGCGTAATCCTTCGGCAGCCTTCACTGGTAACGACGATGGTATCTTCAATCCGTACCCCGCCCAGCCCCGGGATATAGATGCCGGGCTCAACGGTAAAAACCATCCCCTCTTCCACCCAATCCTCAGAGCGGGGAGAAGCGGTGGGAAACTCGTGTACCTCAAGACCGACACCATGGCCGAGACCGTGGCCGAAATAATCGCCGAAACCACGATCTGCAATATAATCGCGCGCCACGGCATCGATATCGCGCAGCGACCGACCGGGTCGAATGGCTTCAACGGCGCGATCATGAGCTTCCAGCACGCACGCGTAAATTTCGCGCAGGCGCGGGGAAACCTCGCCCAGGGCGAAGGTCAGTGTTTCATCGGAGTGATAGCCGCCGACGCGGGTACCGAAGTCGACGGTCACCAATTCGCCGGCCTGCAACAGCTTCTCCGAAGCAACGCCATGCGGCATGGCGCCACGCTCTCCTGAAGCGACGATAAAATCGAAGGCTTTTTCTTCGCCGCCGCGTCGCCGTAAGGCGAGTTCGAGCTCAAAAGCGATGTCGCATTCGCGCGCCCCGGGGCGGATGAGGGGCAACACCTCGTCGAGAGCCTCGGCGTTGAGCCGGGCAGCTCGGTCCAGAAACTCCAGTTCATCTGCGCCTTTGCGCCCGCGCAGTGCCGCCAATTGCCGCGTCAGGGGCACCCAGTGGATATCGCCGCCCGTTTCCTTGAATTTCTCCCAGACGGAATAAGGCAGGATATCGGCCTCAAAGCCCACCCGGCGACAGCCGAGTTCCTGCAACAGCCCAAGAACGCCGTCGAGCTTGATCTTGTATTCGCGTATCTCATCCGCCGCGACCTGAGTGCGCGACTGCGTGATATAACGGGAATCACACAGAAAAAAAACCGCGGACGCGGTCACCACCACAACCCCATCGGTTCCGGTGAAGCCGCTGAAATAGCGAAGATTAGGCAGGCTGCAAAACAGGATGGCGTCGAGATGATCCGCCTGGATCAACTGCTGCGCATTCCGGGCTCTGGTTTCTAGCATGAAAGGGCCTTTGTCGGCAAAAATTTATTTGCGGCGCCCGGCCAGCGCCCGCAACGCCAGTTCATATCCCTGAGCGCCGAATCCGCTAATCTGGCCGAGAGCGACAGGCGCGATCAGGGAATGCCGACGGAATTCCTCACGCGCATGCACATTGGACAGATGGACCTCAACCGTATCGATGCCTACAGCGGAAATCGCATCGCGCAAGGCAACGCTCGTATGAGTCAACCCACCGGGATTGAGGATGATGCCCTGCACCGACTCACTGCGTGCCTGATGAATACGGTCGATGAGCACCCCTTCGTGATTGGATTGCAGGCTGGAGAGTGCAACGCCGAGGTCCTCGGCGATACGGCCCAGTGCCGCAAGAATATCATCCAGGGATTGACTGCCGTAAATGCCGGGCTCGCGCACGCCGAGAAGATTGAGATTGGGACCATTGAGAACCAGAATTTTCATATCGTCTCACACCAACTGAGCGCGCAGGCCCGGCGCTTCGCGCATGAGGAGAAAGCGGCCTTTGCCGGCATTGCCTTCGCGCCTGAGCATCAAACCGACGAAGTATTCGTCGGACAGAATCCGGATCAGGACCTGATATCCCCCAGAGAGAATGGACACCTCCTCAAGCTCTCCGGTTTGGAGAATTTCAGCGGCATTTTTGATCTCTTTAAGGATGTTGGCATACTCCACCGCCACCAGACCGAGGTCGATGTCGTCGATGGGACGCAAATACTGGTCGACAGCGATGCCGTCATAACCCATGACCACCGCTCCGACCCCCCCGGAGGTTTGTTCGACCAGGGAACGAAGAACCTCAGCGAACATGGGCTCTCCTTTTGCTGATGGCAGTCAGCCAATTGTCAAAGACGCCAAGCAGGCGCTGCTCCATCGACGGCGTCTCGACGGCAGGCGCCTTGGCGGCGAGAGAGGCAGGCTCAGTGCTCACTGAAATGCCGGCATCCTTAAGGTTTTCAGCCGGAATGGCGGGGGAAATATCGGCAACAACTTGCTGGCTTTTCGCTTGAAGAGATGTGTCGACCACCGGTGGGACCGTCGCGGCCTGCAATTCGCCAAGTCGCTCTTTTGCCAACACATTTTCCGGGTCATCCAGAAGAATTTCCTGATAAACCTGGATCGCCTTGCTTAGATAACCCTGCTTGACGTAAATTTCGGCCAGGGTCGGCGTCGTGATCGAGCGCTTGGCCGTTTGACCGGAACCAGGAGTCGGCGTCTTGACCTTCAGCGTCGCGAGAAGATCGCGCGCGGCCTCATGCTCGGGCTGCACATCCAGCAGCCGCTCCAGGCAGGTGCGCGCCTGCGCCGGATGTCCCAGGCGGTGATGCAGATCCGCAGACAACCAAAGCGCCTCGGGGTCCGGGGGATCCTGCTTCAGGCACAGTTCCAGGGCATCGACGGCACCAGCCGGATCCTTGGCTTCGACAAGCAGACGCGCAGCCGTCAAGGCCAGAGGCGCCTCCTGCGGAAACCGCATCAAACCGACACGCGCCAAGTCAAGAGCTTCGGCATGACATCCCGCCTCTTGCAGGAGATCGGTCAGCTTGCGCCATTTGTCGGCATCCGGATCACGAACCAGCGTGACTGCGGCCTGAGCCAATTCTTTCAAAGATGTGTCTTGCGCGGTTTTGGCAGTCATGCCGTGGCCTTTTCACAGTATTTTTCCAGGATGGGCGGAATGATCCGGTCGGGATGCGCGACGCTATGCAGCACACAGTCGCCGATGCCGCGATTGAGAACCATTTGCAAAACGCCCTCTTTGACTTTTTTGTCGCGGGTCAGGGCATCAAGGTAGACAGCGGGAGCAAAAGCCGGAAGACGCACCGGCAAATCCAAGGCCCGAAGCAGATCTTCGATGCGCAGCCGATCCGGTTCGGAGGCCAGGCCGAGATCCGCGGCAATCGCCGCGGCCGCCACCATACCCATGGCCACCGCCTCACCGTGACGCAGGGTTCCGTAGCCCGCCAACAATTCCGCCGCATGCCCAAGGGTGTGGCCGTAATTGAGAATGGCCCGCAAGCCCCCTTCTTTCTCGTCAATTTCTACAATATCCGCCTTGATTTGGCAAGAAATCCTCACCGCTTCGACCAAAGCCGGGGCCTCAAGGGCGAGCAGGGCGGCATGCTCCCTTTCCAGCCAGGCAAAAAAATCCGCATCGCGCACCACCCCGTATTTCACCACCTCGGCCAGTCCGGAGCGAAATTCGCGCGGAGGCAGAGTGCTCAGGGTATTTACGTCGATATGGACATGGCGGGGCTGATAGAAGGCGCCGATGAGATTTTTGCCCAGACGATGATTGACTCCGGTTTTTCCGCCGACGGAACTGTCGACCTGAGAAAGGAGCGTCGTCGGCACCTGCGCAAAGGGGATGCCGCGCAAATAGACGGCCGCGGCAAACCCGGCCAGATCGCCGATCACACCACCACCGAGGGCCAGAATACCGCTGCCGCGATCGTATCCGCGCGCGATCAGTTCGTCGAATAGCGTATTGAGGGTATCGAGATTCTTGAACGCCTCGCCATCGGGAACACTTATTTGCGCCGCGTGGAATCCCGCCTCGCGCAGCGTATCAAGAACAGCAGCTCCATAGAGAGCACTGACGGTCGGATTGGTCACGACCGCAACCTTTCGCGGAAAAGCCACCGCGCGCAGAGATTCCCCCAGGGCGGGCAATATACCGCTGCCGATGGTAATGGGGTAGCTACGTTCGCCAAGGCCGACGGTAAGGGTCTTCATGCTGGATCCTCAGGGCAAAGATTTAACATCTCCACGATCCGCGTCACAATTTGCCATGGCGACAAACCGCTGCATTCAATGCGTAAATCTGCCTGGCGGTAATATGGCTGGCGCATTTCATACAGCCGCCGCACCGGCTCCCAACCCTGGGCGCCCGTGGCCAGCGGTCGCCCGCCTTGTGCTTGCAGCCGGGGTTGCAGGACGTGCCAGGGCAGATCGAGAAAAACTACCTTGCCCAGGCGACTCAGGAGCCGGCGGTTTTCTTCGCGCCCGACAATTCCACCACCGGTCGCGACAACTTTGCCGGGGCCGTCATCGAGCAATTGCAGGCTCCGGGTTTCTTCATGGCGGAAGATATCCTCACCCTGCTGCGCGAAGATCTCCGGAATGCTCAGCCCCACCCGCTTTTCAATGGCACGATCGAGATCAACGAATTCCCACCCCAACCTTTCGGCCAGAGCCTGCCCCACGGTCGTTTTTCCGGCGCCCATGAAGCCGGTGAGAAAAATATGACGTTTGCTTTCGGCGTCTTCAGCAACCATGAGCATCCCTGACAGTTTACGCGCGCATCATAGCAGAAAAGGACAGGTTGAAAAACCTGTCCTTTTCATTCTCACTAAAATATCTGATCTGGTGCGTTGAAATGCTACTCCAGAATCCGCGGCGTGATAAAAATCAACAATTCGGAACGACGCTTGGTCACGTTGGTCGACTTGAAAGCATGACCGAGAACGGGAATCCGCATGAGGAAAGGAACGCCGGATTCGGAGTGACGATCATCCTCGACGAAGATACCGCCAATAACCGTGGTGTCGCCGTCGAAGACAAGCACCTTGGTTTTGGCTTCCTTCTTGTTGATACCCGGCAGGTCGGCCGTGGTGAAGCTTTCGCCGGGGGCGCTGTTGCTGGCGGTTATTTCCATGATGATGCTGTTGTCGGGATTAATCACCGGCACCACCTTGAGTTCAAGAACGGCGTCGACGAACTCGGTGCGTGGCCCGTCGGCACCTGAAGTCTGGTAAGGAATGGTGGTGCCCTGGGTGATGACCGCCTCCTGGCCGTTAAGCGTGGTGACGCGTGGCCGGGAGATGATTCTTCCCTTGCCGGAGGATTCAAGGGCACTGAGGCGCAGGTCGACCACGGTGCGGTCGACGCCGAGCTCGCCGAACTGAATACCGGCTCCCAGGCCGGCTGAGGTTGCCGCGGAACCAGGCGACGGCAAGCCGACCAGAAAGTTGCCGCCCATCCCCACATTGAACGAATCAAGGGTGCTGCCTGGGTTTTGATAGGAGATGCCCCAGTTGACGCCGAGGTCGCGGGTGAAGTCGGAGCTGGCCTCGACGATGCGCGCCTCGATCATGACCTGACGCTCAGGCGTATCAAGGATACCGATCAGTTTGCGGATATCTTCCATCACACCGGGGATATCGCGGATGATGATCTTTTTGTTCCGCTCGTCCTGAGTAAGGCGACCCCGGTCGGACATAAGTTCACGTACAGGTACCGCGATATTCGCCAGGTTCGTGTAGCTGACGCTGAAAACCTCGGTGGTCAGGGCTTGAAGCTCCTGCCTGCTGCGCGCTGCAGTCAACTCGGCATCTTCCATTTCACGAATGCGTGATTTAGGCAGAATGCGCACCACATTGCCCTCGCGCAGCATTCCCAACTGACGGATATCGAGAATAACTTCAAGTGCCTGATCCCAAGGAACGTCGATCAGGCGAATGCTGATATTGCCCCTGACCTCTTCGCCGGCGATGATATTGAGGTTGCTCACCTCCGCAATCAATTGCAGAAGATTGCGCACATCGGCATTATCGAAAACCAGGGAAATCCGCTGGCCGGTGTACCGCGGCCCGGGTTCGGTGGGAGCAGTTACAGCGGGAGGGGCGGCAGTGGGCGCCGGAGCAACCCGCGGAGCCACCGTCTGCATCGCTGCCGGCGCAGTCACGCTGGGTGGCAACGCGACTTTCACCGGTGCCGGGGCGACCTCGCCGAAAGAATTGTTTTGCACTTCAAAAATCAGCTGATTGCCCACCTCACGCAGGTGGTAAGAGACATCGCCCTTGAGGCGCGCGGCAAAGCGTACATCTTGAACCGAACCGCGATTGACCGTGTACGGCGTCACCATCTCCAATGCACTGGGGAAAGCCGAGGTGTCGATAACCCGCCGGTGAGCACGGCTGATGGAGCCGTTATCGAAACCAAACAGCACCACATTGCCCCGCTCCATGGGCGGGCTGATCTGAGCCGGTCCGGAGAGAGTCACTATAAACAGCGACTTGTCCCCCTCAATTTTAAACTCAATGTCCTCAACAGCCACTGGCGCTTGCATCAGCCGCGTCACAGGAGCAGGAGCAGGAGCAGGAGCAGGAGCAGGAGCAGGAGCAGGAGCAGGAGCAGGAGCAGGAGCAGGAACGGCGCGAGGTTCCGCAACCGGGCGCGGCGCGGGGGCCGGAGCGGGGCGCGGCGGGGTGTCGACAACGCGCGCTTCAGGTGCGGGCGCCGCCGCTCTGGGTGCGGGCATGCCGGCGTGCCAGCTCACAACCAGACCCTGGTCGACCTCATGAACCTCATAAGCGGGCAGATCGGCACCGCCTGCGTCGAACACAAAGCGTGTCTTGTCTTCATAGGTACCGATACGTACGCGGTCAAAACCGGCCGCCCCGTCCATAGCACGCTCACGGAAAGCAGGTCTGACGCCGAACACATCCAGGACCATGCGCGGTGGCGAGCCAAGATTGAAATAGCGGTAGCGATCAATCGCGCCGTCGGTGGCAATAGCGATCTTGCCCTCCTCGACCTCGACCCGGTTGACCAAGGTCGCGCTTACGCCTTCAGCACGGCGCGGCGTCAATGGTGACACTTCAGCGGGAACCGGCGCAGGTGGCGGGGTTGTCGCAACAGGTGCAGGTGCAGGTGCAGGTGCTGGTGCTGGTGCAGGTGCAGGTGCAGGTGCAGGTGCGACAAGAGTCGGCGCAGGCACATCGGCCGTGGTGTCAGGTGAGAAGCTCAGGGAAAAGCTGTTGCCCTCAATGTCGACGGAATAATCGACCTTGTCATCGACGAGAATTTCAATGCGCCCCAGCTTGCCCATGGTGAGATCAAACGAGACCACGCGAATTTCACGAATGGGTCCGACATTGACCGGTAGTGGCGAAGAAATATCCGAAACATCCATGCGCGGAAAATCGATGACAATCCGCAAAGGTTCGCTCGAATCGTAAACCGTGTAGCGAAATCCCACCGGACGCTCGGTCTGGATGTTGACGCGAGGCGCCTGCGGGTCGGCATCGATGGTGACGGCGACCACGCGGTTAAGATCTCCATTAGGCGTTGCGCCTTCCTGGGCATTGACACCGGGGGGAAGAAACCAGCCGCCGCAAAGGACGGCAAGCGCAACGATCAGAGTGCCGATGCCTGGGAAAATTTTGGCCACGGAATGCATTGTATTAGACTCCCTCCCGTTTCGGAAGCTCGATGGCTTGCCTGCTGGTGCGAACCTCGTCGGTGAAATCATAGAAGCGCTCTTCCACCACGATACGGTTTTGTTCAATGCTGACCACGGCACCATTGTTCTTGCCGATCCTGGTCCCGACTCTGACAATGTAAGTCTTGCCGTCCGGGGCCAAAACCATGGCGCGCGGATTATCCATCCCCACAATCGCTCCAATCAATCTGAGCTGCCCCAGATCAAACTGCTGCAAGGGAGTTTCAGGTTCGGTCCTGGCAACCGGTTTGCGAATCTCAAGCAGCGACTGAAAGGGATCGCGCCGCCCGCTGGGATCGTAAACATATTTCGGTTTCTTGTCCGCCGCGGCCGGCACCTCCACCGCCTTGGTGTCTTCAGCCGCAACCGGCGAAGGGTTGGCCGGCGCGGTGGTCTGCGCCTGGGCGGTAAAGACCAGGGACACCGCAAGGAAAAGTGCCAGAATCACTCTGGTCGGCATGATCATCCTCCCTGTCCTTCCGTTGAGGTTTCAACAAACCGGAAGGTCGTCGCTCGACAATCAACCCGCAACCGAGCGACTCCGTCGGCGCTACGCGCACTTTCCATGGAAAGATTGGAAATATTGACGATACGGGGTAACTGCCCGACATTGTAGAAAAACATGGCGACATCATGATAAGAGCCAACCAGGCGGATGTCGACGGGCACTTCGGCATAAAAGCCGCGATTCACCTCGCCCATAGGACGAAACATGAGGATTTCAAGGCCCTGCTCACGTGCCAGGCTTGAGATATTGGTCAGCAGCGAGGGAATTTCTTTTTGATGAGGCAGCTCGACAAGCGCCCTCTCAAGTTGGACTTGCAGCGCTTCATATTCGGCCCTGATCTGGTCGAGATTTCGGGCAATACGCCGGTTATCCTCCAAACGCCGCTCCAGGTTCTGCTGCTCACGCTCCAGACGGGCGGACTCTTCGAGCTGAGGCGCATAAAACATGAAGTAGAAGGCGACACCCACCAGGGCAAGCACCAGGCCCAGCAGCAGCAATCGCTGGTAAAGGGGCAGCTTGAAAATTTTTTCAATACGAGCATTCATAAGTTCAGGCCTTGGCTGAAGCAGTGTGCGGCGAAATGTTCCGACGGCACATCAGTTGGCGGATGCGGTCTTGGGCGGCGTATCGGCGCGAGCCGCAAGACTGAACCTTTGAAGCTTGAGACCATCCTGGGTGATCTGTTCGGTCACCTGCAGTTCGACCGCGCGATAGTAGGGCGAGGCTTCCAGTCGTTGCATGAACGAAGCGACCTCATTTTCGTTAAGCCCGATGCCGTTGATGGAAATAGCGCCCCCGGATTCTCTGAAAGAGGTGACCCAAACTCTTTGCGGAAGAACCAGGCTAAGTTGATCCAGCAGATGAACCGGGCCGCTTTGCCCGGCTTTAAGCGTTTCAAGAACATTGAGCTTGGCCTGCAACTCTTCACCGAGTTGTTTGTAGCGTCCGACCTCGCCGATGACTCGCTGCAACTGCCGGATTTCGTCATTGCTGCGCGCAATGTGTTCCTTCTGTCTGTCGATTTTCATCGACACCGAGGCATAAAGGCCCGCGCAGACAACCAGGGCCGCAACGACGGAAAGAATCAAAACGGAAATTTGCGCCCGGATTCTTTCCTTTTTCTGCGCCGCCCGCACGGGCAATAGGTTGATGCGAATCATTTATCCCCCACCCTCCTCATGGCCAGGCCGGTCGCCACCGACATCAACGGACCCACGGCCCGCACATATTCGGGGTCGAATTCCTTTTCGTCCACAAAAATTCCCGCAAAAGGATTGATCACCTCAACCGGTATCGCCAGACGTTCCTCAAGAGCGCTGACGACCTCCGTGGAACGGGAAACCCCACCGGCGAGATAGACCTTCTGGACTTTTTCATCCGCCGAGGTTGCCGAGAAGAAGTCCAGAGAACGCTGCACCTCCTGAGCCAGGCTCTCGGCCGCATCAGCAATAACCGCCGTGACCTCATCGGGATCCACATCTTCCACCTGGCCGCCAAGCTTCAAACGCTCGGCATCTTCGCCGCTGATGCCAAGACGCTTTTGCAACTCCTCATTGAGCATGTTGCCGCCGACCTGGATGTCACGGGTAAAGGCGGACTCGCCACTTTTGAGGATATTCACGTTCATGCCGCCGGCACCGATATTGATCAGCGCCACAATTTCATCGGTACTGGTGCCGTAGCTCGCCTCAAACATGTTTTCCACGGCAAAGCAGGCAATATCCATAACCACCGGGTTCAGACCGATATCAACAAAAACCGCCACATGATCATTCACGAAATCCTTTTTCGCTGCAACCAGCATCACGTTCATCTGTGACGGATCCTTGACATCGGGGCCGAGAATCTGAAAATCGATATTGACATCGTTGATATCAAAGGGGATGTACTGCTCTGCCTCCCATTGAATGGAGGCCTCCAACTCATCTTCGGCCATGATCGGCAGCGTGATTTTGCGAATGATGACAGAATGACCCGAGATGGAAGTAGCGACATTTTTGGTCTTGACCTTCAGGCTTTCGACCAGATTGCGGATGGTATCCTGGACCACGCTGGGATCCATAATGGAATGATCGACGATGGCTTCGGGAGGCAGGGGCATCAGTCCCATATTCTGCAACTGAAACCCGCCCTTGACTTCCCTGAGCTGCACCAGTTTCACAGCGCTTGAGCCGATGTCAATTCCGATGATGTCCTTTTTGCTTTTAAACAGCATGGGGAAGAATCCTGATCGCCCGAAGTAATGAATTGTTCACTGAAGGCTGCCGTTGATGCCTGCCACGAGAATTAGAGCAATAGCCGTACCAACTTGTGGAAAACGCAAAAGAAGTCACAAAAAATAAGTCAGTGCAATACGTTCCAGTAAATATGCCCTCGGCGCGTTTTTTTTTCAATGAAAATGCCCCTAAGGAAGAAAAATTAACCGAATTATAGATTAAGCCAGATGAATGTCAATGATTTAAAAGGGTTCCCCTCCCCCGCCCTAGGACATGAACAAACCCAGATACCAGTGAAGGATCTCAGGTCCCCAGAACAGGTAAAACAGCGCACCAAAGGCCAGAAACGGGCCGAAGGGCAAGGCCAGGCGGGTGTCGGCCTTCTGCCGGATCATTACCGGAATGCCTACGGCGGTGCCCGCCAGCGAACTGATGAAAATAATTGGAAACACCGCCTGCCAGCCAAGAAAGGCGCCGATCATGGCCAGCAGCTTGATGTCACCGCCGCCCATGCCCTCTTTCTTGGTCAGAAATTCATACACCATCGCCACCAGCAGCAGACTGCCGCCGCCCACCAGAATGCCCAGCAGCGAATCCAGCCACGACACCCAGGGAACGGCAAAAGAGCAGCCAAAGCCGATGACGATTCCCGGCAGGCTGATGGCATCGGGAATGATCTGATGGTCCAGATCGATGAAAGTGATGACAATAAGCGCCGCCCCGAGCAGCCAATAGACCGGGGTGACCGCATGCAGACCGAACTTCCACAGCACCCCGAGAAACAACACGCCACAAAGGGTTTCCACCAGGGGATAACGCATGGAAATCCCCGCGCCGCAATGGGCGCAGCGGCCACGCAATACCAGCCAGCTCAGCAGGGGAATATTCTGGTACCACCGGATGGGCCGCTCGCAGTGCGGACAGCGCGAACCGGGACTGACAACAGAAAGCCCCTCAGGGATGCGGTAGATGCAAACATTAAGAAAGGAGCCAACCACGGCACCGAGCACAAAAGAAAAAATCAAAAAAAGGAACGGCATAAAAATCCCACTCAAGGGGTCAAATCTTTAATGTTGACAACCGCTCTTCCAAATTGTCAACCAGGCGACAAATTTCGGAATCAGCACCAAGCTTAACGCGTAATCGCTTACGCTCCTGACTCACGGCACTATAATCCAGGCCGAACAATTCACCAATAGCAGGGCCCTTAAGGCCGCCGTGGCGATAGAGTAAATCCATGGCCACCCGCCGCAAATCGCCCTTCTCCCTTTTCAGGTCGTCAAGATTTCTGCCGGTTTCTTTCTCGATTTCAGCAAGAATCACGCCTTGATTTCGATACTGATTGATGTGCCGCACCGCAGGCTGTTCACGCTCCTGACCCGTGCCGGGGTGCTCCTTGGTTATTTTGTCTATAAAATTTTCGCTGCCGAGAATGCTTTGGCCAAAAACCAGAGACTGAACATCGAGATCCTCAGCGATATCCGAATGAATCTGTTTGCGGTAAGAATCCCTTCCCTGGTGCGTCTCTCCGCCGAATTCGGCCAGGACAAGGGCATAGGTGATCATCGATTGGCGTTTGTCCGTTTCCAGATATCCAGGGAGACTGCTCCAGGGATAGGCGCGGAGCTGTTCAATTTTTTTTGGAACGGAGACATCTTCCAGAGATTTGATCCGCACCGGATTCAGATGGATATACCTTGAAACCATGGAAAGGTATGCGTTTTTCTCGACAAGCAGGCTTTTGTAGCGCCCTTGGTAGAGATGCCCAACCCGCTTATGCCGACGGTTGAAGTAGCCGGTATAAGTAATGTTGAACCGCCGCATGAATTCGGAAAGATTGCCGAGTGGGGTTTCCACCAGCAAGTGGAAATGGTCCGCCATCAGCACATAGGCATGAATGTTGACGGTGTAGATCTCGCGGGATTGGGCAAGGAAACGCAGAAACGCCATCCGGTCATGATCGTTCCGGAAAATTTCCCTACGCTCGTTTCCCCGGCACATGACGTGGTAAACAGCACCGGGATATTGTATACGCGTCGGTCTGGCCATAGGTTCTTTTATCTGCGCGTACCCGCCATGTCAACAATAAAGATTTGACCCCATGATTTTTGTTGGGATCGCGGGGATTATTCCTGCCTGCTGTTTTCTGATTCCGGCGCGTCGGCAGGCGGTGTTAAGACGAAGCGGCTGGTGCTGAACACGCGGCCGCCGGGCAGCAGCACCCACTGGCCGCCGTAGGGATCGTCGGGCATTTCATCGAGATAGCCGCCTTGGATCAGTTCCTGAGCTTTTTCCGGCACGCGTCCATGGTCGGCCTGAAAGCGTGTCACCGCCTCTTCGATGAGGGTGGCCCGTTCCAGGGCCAGCAGGCGCCGCTCCAGTGAGGCGCGCAGGCCCTCATCGGCTGTTTGCAAAAGCAGGGTGCGCAGAAAGAGGATGGCGGTGTCCGTGCGCTGGCCGTAATAGCCGAGCCGCGCCGCCAGATTGGGGAGGAAATTCGGGCTGTCGGGCAGGCGCGCGGCCTGCATCAGATATTCGGCACCGGTGGCGTAATCTTGAAGAAAATAAAAGTGATTGAAGCCGAGAAAGAAAGGCATCTGCCAGTCGTCGCTGCGGTGTTCCATGCCTTTTTCGAGCAGGCGGTTGGCGTCCTCGACCAGTCCCGCCTCCCAGGCCAGCAGCGATACGCCGAAAATGTAAGGATCGAGAAACCGCGGGTCAAGATCCGTCACCGCATCCAGCGAGGCCACCAGATATTGCCAGTCCTGGGCGCTGAGTTGCTCTTGGTGCATGACCCGGTCGCCGTAAAAATTCATAGTCTTGAGCAGCAGATAATTTGCCAGCAGCCCTTTGTGCTCCAGGGCGAAGACGCGGATGAAGCGGCTCGGCAGGACATAGCCGGCATCCAGAGAACGGCGGTATTCGCGGCGCTGCTCCCAGGCCTGCTGGTGCATGAAAAAATGCAGACCGGCCAGCAGGGGCAGCAGAAAAATCAGCGGCCAGATCAGACGTCGCATCAGTTGAATTCCCGCCGGCTGAATGCGATGGCCGCCAGAAGCAACAGGACCCCGGCGTAACTGACGGCGTAGCCCAGGGAAGAAAAAACCGTGGTGGGGGCGATGGCGATGCCGTGGGCGGCTTCTCTGCCGAAATCAAAGACGGCGAGATTGGGCAGCAGATAAGAGACCGTCGTAATAAAGGTCTGCAGGGCCGGAGCGACCTCCGCGGTGCGAAAGCTCGACTCCAGGTAGAGGACCACCTCCTCGATGGCCTGCCCCGCCAGATAGGTGCTGACCGTGAAAATCAGGGCAATGAACGAACTGGTGCTCAAGGCGCTGAACAGCACCAGGGCGGCCGCCAGAACCGCCAGCTTGATGAAGATAAAGGCCGCGGCGACCAGATAGATCGACCAGGAGAAATTGCCGAAGTAATCCGGATAGAGGCCGGAGAGCAGCACGATGGTCACACAGGACAAACCCAAGAGAACCGATAACGAGACCAGGATAAACATCAGCAGCCCGAGATATTTGCCCAGGATGTAGCAGGGGCGTGAAATGGGCTTGGACAGCACCAGTTGCACGGTCTTGCGGTCGATGTCCTTGGTCATGAGGTTCAGGCCGACGAACAGCACCAGCAGCAACCCGGAAAAAGACAGAGCGCTGAGGTTGACATCCACCGTCACCTTGCCGATCTCGCGCAGGAATAGTCCGGACACCGCGATGTTGAGACCGAAAATGAACAGGGAAAAGAGCAGAATGCCGAACACCGAGCGGTTGCGGATGCCCTCTTTGTAGGTAATCAAAGCCAGGGGCAATATCGAACTCATCGGGCATGCTCCTCAATAGTCTGGATAAACAACTCTTCAAGGGACATCTTCTCGCCGCGCGTCGCCAGCACCCCGATGCCCAACTCATCCAAACGCCGGATGGTTTCACCGAGTCCCCCGGCGGGCAGGGAATACACCACCTCGCCGCCGCGCCGACTCAGGCTGCCCTCCCCTTGCGCCAAAGCGGCCTGCTGCGCCTCATTCAGGGGCGCCAGCACCAGATTGACCGCGCTGCGGGTGTGCTCCAACAACTCGCTTTGCGAAAGTTGCCGCACCAGCCGCCCTTGCACCAGAATGCCGATGCGATCGCACAGCCGCTCGACATCGCTGAGGATATGCGAACAGAAAAATATCGTCTTGCCCTGCTCTTTCAACTCCATGACCAGATCAAAAACAATCTTGCGGCCCAAGGGATCCAACCCCGACATGGGCTCATCGAGAATCACCACCGAGGGGTCATGCAGCAAGGCAAAGCAAATGCCGGCGCGCTGCAGCATGCCCTTAGAAAAGGTGCGCAGCGGCCGATTTTGCGCCTCGGTCATGGCCACCTTGTCCAAAAGTTCGTCGCGTCGCCGCGCGCTGACGTCCGGCGCCAAGCCCGAAACGCGGCCGCAGAAGGCAAGCAGTTCGCGCAAGGTCAGATGATCATAAAGATAGGGATTTTCCGGCAGATAGCCCGTTTCGCGCTGAATCGTTTCGCCTTTGGGCGCCTGCCCGCGAAAGCGGATGGTGCCGCTGTCCGGCCGGCTGAGCCCGAGGATCAGGCGGATGGTGGTGCTTTTGCCGGCCCCGTTGGGGCCGATGAGGCCAAACACTTCACCCGGCGCCACCTCAAGACTCAAATCCGTCAAAGCCTTGACCTTTTTTTTGAACAGGCCCGGATCGTAGGTTTTATTCAGGTTGTGCAGTGCGATTTCCGCCATGGTCATTCTCGAGAAAAAGGTGATCGGCCGGCACGGCGCCGGGAAAAAACGACTCGATGGGTCGGCCCGTAGCCCGCGCGGCGCGCGTCATGTCGATGTAGTGCAAAAACTGCCAGGCCGGCTCATGCACCGGCTGCTGATGGATGGACATTTCGGCCGCCGCACGCGCCTCGTCCAGCAATCCGACCAGGAAATACAACCGCGAAAGCAGCAACCACTGCCAGTAAGCCCGCTCCATTTCAGCCAGATCCTCGGCAAAGGGAATCAGCCGCAGCGCTTGGGTCTTATCCTGCGATTCAAGCACCTGCTGGGTCAACTGCGGCAAAATGCGCGTCAAGGTTACATAGCGCGTCTGCGGATTATAGGCCAACTGCTGAAAGTCCGTAAAGGATTCCTCGACGGTTTGACCTTCGCGCAGAGCGTCGCGCAGGGCCGCGGCTTTGGCTTCAAGAGTCGCCAGAAATATCGTCAGTGCCAAGGCGCAAAGGGCCACCCCCTGAAAAGTCACCCGCGTCGCCCTGCTGGGGCTCCAGGTTACAGTCGGCCCGTGGGCCAGAGCGCACCCCAGAAAAACGGCGAACAAGGCCAGAAGAGGCGCAAAACGAAACGGCCAGGAAAAAAAAGCCATGAAAAAGAACGGCAAAAGCATCAGATGGGAATAAACATAAGCCGGATCATCCCCCCGGCCTTCCTTCACCACACCGTAGATCAACCGTTTCAGTATCCACAAGGCCAGTCCGGTGAATAGCAGAAAGGCGGGAATGCCGCCTTCGGCCAGCATTTGCAGGTATTCGTTGTGCGACCAATTGGTGTAACTGCGCGCTTCATATAATAGACGTATTTTCTCCTGGGCCACCACCTGTGTGTCGGCAAGAAAATAATTGAAATTGCCGAATCCCACCCCCGCCCAGGGATGCTCTAACCCCATCAGCAAAGACGAGTACCACAGCACAAAGCGAGTATCGATACTGACATCACCACCTGCGGAGACCATACTGCGCGTGGCACCGCCGTCCAGAGCCATCAATCGATATAGACCATAACCCACCAGCAACCCGCCGAGCAAAGGAAGCAGTCGTCCGACCATCTGCCGGAAATTGGAAAGATATCGACCTTTAAGGACGAAATAAGCGACCAGGCACCCAATCAGGGAAAGAGACAACATGCCGTTGCGCGAACCAGTTTGAAAAAAAACAAAAGCGATCAGAGCAACAGGGATCAGGCGCAGCCATCCATGCCGCGACACCAATCGACTCGCTTGGACATCCGCATGAATGTAACGGTAGCTGCAAGCGAGCAGAACCAATATTAAAAACAAGGCAAAGAGGTTGGGCTGGCCATACATGCCGGTAATGCGCGCATTCGTGGTGGACAAGAGGACGTACGGGATGAGCATTTGGGTTTCAGGCCCGAATTGCCAAAACCAAAAATATTGGAAAAGTCCGAAAATAGCAGAAAATACGCCTAAAATGCACACCATGTCGACCATGAATTCGAAAGGACGACAGCGGGCTGTTTCTAGATGCACAGTGCAAAGAACAAGGCTTAGGAAACAAGTAACTATCCCTGAAAAAAGCAAAGAACCGTAGGGGGAATGAGCTTGGGCAGATACTGCAATGAACAAGAATAAAGAGAGAAGAAAAATAAGCGATGAGCGAGGAAAATGAATTTCCCTGGACTTTGCAGAAAAAAAATAAAAAATTGAAAAAGAGGCGAGAATGCAGAATAGGAAAAACCGGCTTGAATTAGCAGAGAGGCTAAAGCCCAAGGGTGTATAAAACTGAAAAACCCCTAAGAATGCAAAAAAAATCAACCATCCCTTTGTTTTTTCTGCTGACATCAAAAAGATCCAACAGCCTCCATAAAAAAAAACAGGGACTTCAAAAAGCAAGGACCCCTCAACTGAAATTGAGGGGCCCTTGCTTTTTTACCTTAGAGTTGGTTCCATGTAGCGTCAGAAGAAAACTCGGTGTTTAGAGTAGGCTTCACGTCGTCGCTGATACCTTCGGCCCAGAAAATGCCGGTCTCATTGTGGGCAGTACCGAAGGTGCGGGTTCCTTGAACGTTGCGAGTGGCAACTGCATAAGTTGTCGCTGTCCCGAGATAGAGGGCCTCGACCCTCGGCGACAAAGGTACCGTAGGGCCGCCGGTGCCACAGGTTATTTGTTTGTCATCGTCGGCTTTTGTGAAACCAAACGCATGACCTGAAAAAAGAAGCACAAAAGCTGCGAGAAGAACCACCATTTTTTTCATATTATTGACTCCTCAACAATTCTGTTAGTTAGTCGCGGGGTATTGGTAATTTTCAGCGTAATGGGCTTCCACCGAGGTGCGGATCGTCCGCAAATCACTCTGCGCCGCCGAATTGAACGCTCTCTCGCGATAGCTCGCAAACTGCGGAATGGCAATCGCTGCCAGGATGCCGATGATCGCGACGACGATCAGCAGCTCGATGAGGGTAAAACCCTTCTGGTTTTTCTTGAACTTTGACAACATGTCTTCTTGCTCCTTTCTGGGTTAAGAACATGGGCCTGAACGACCACAGCGACAAAAACTTTTTGAGGCCTCCGGATGCCTCGCCGGTTGGTTGCAATCTGGTATCCCTATCAGCAACTGCCGTGCCAAGCTCTTAACCTCGCTTCATAAACAACTATTTTTGTGAATTTTCAGCCACATAGAAAGAACACGGCAAACAGTTACAAAAAAGACCGGCGCAGAGGCCGGTCGGCTGAACATTTTGCGTCATGGGGACGTGACAAAAGTTGTCACACCGGCCCCTGATTCGCTACGCTCGTGTTTCCCCGACCCACCCTCTACTCTTCATCATCCGGCGAAATACCGAACTTGGCCAGCCGGTAGCGAATGGAGCGAAAGGAGATACCCAGCAGTTCGGCGGCCTTCTTGCGCACTCCGCCGGTTTTTTCCAGGGCTTTTTGCAGAATTTCCTGCTCGATGCTGCCGAGATAGGCATCGAGATCAAAGCCGCTGTCGGGGATTTCGGTGCTCACGGCTTCACCGGCCGGGGTGACCCCGCCCTGCAAGGGCAGCGGCAGGCAGTCGGCAGTGACTCTGTCGGAAGCACCGAGGACGACGCAGCGTTCGATGACATTTTCGAGTTCGCGGATGTTGCCCGGCCAGCGGTATTCGAGGAGCCGACGCATGGCCGCCTCTTCCACCTGGAAGCCTTGGCGGCCGGTCAGCTTGTGGTAAAGATATTCGACGAGCAGGGGGATGTCTTCGCGCCGCTCACGCAGAGACGGCAATTCAATACGGATGACGTTGAGGCGGTAGAACAGATCCTCGCGAAAGGCGCCGATTTTCACCTCCCCTTCCAGATCCTTGTTGGTGGCGGCAATGACCCGCACGTCGCAGCGAATGTTCTTAGTGCCGCCGACGCGGCGAAATTCGCGTTCCTGAATGACGCGCAGCAGCTTGACCTGCATCATCGGCGGCAACTCACCGATCTCGTCGAGAAACAAAGTGCCCAGATTGGCGACTTCAAAAAGACCGGGTTTTTGACTGACCGCGCCGGTAAAGGAGCCCTTTTCGTGACCGAAGAGCTCACTTTCAAGCAGGTTTTCCGGGATGGCTCCGCAGTTGATGGGAATAAACGGCATATCGCGGCGGTCGCTGTTGTAGTGAATGGCCTTGGCAACCACCTCCTTGCCGGTGCCGCTTTCACCGGTAATGAGTACATTGACGCGGGTATCGGCGACCTTCTCAATGAGGTCGTAGAGTTCCTGCATGGGCCGGCTCTGGCCGATGAGGTTGGCAAAAGCCTTGCGTTGCGGGCCCTCGTTTTTCGTCTGTCGGCTTTCCTGGCGCAGAGCGCGGCGCTCTAGAGCGTTACGCACAATGAGGCGGATTTCTTCGTTTTTGAAGGGCTTGGTGATGTAGTCGTAGGCGCCCTGCTTCATGGCCTCGACAGCCTCTTCCGTCGAAGAAAAGGCGGTGATCATGATCATGACCGTCTCGGGGGCGGTTTCGCGAACGTGCTTGAGCAGTTCAAAACCGGTGACGCGGGGCATTTTGATGTCGCTGATGATCAGGTCGTAGGTTTTATCGTTGAGGCAGGCCAGAGCCTGGGCGCCGTCGGCAGCGGCATCGACCCGGTAACCTTCGCGATGCAGCATGATGGTGAGAACTTCGCGCAGGCTCTCTTCATCGTCGACGACGAGGATACGAAAATCTTTGTTAGCCAAAAGTAGAACTCCCGTTGGGAAAAAATTAAAATAGGCAACTGCCCGCCATGCGCCCCAACCCGCCCCAACATCCCCTTATCACAAGGGGCAGACGCAGAGACTCCCCCTCATAAGCTAAGAAGGAGTCGGGGGGTGTTACAAGGCCAGGCGAATCACGAATTTCGCACCGCCCTGGCGACCCTGATGTAATTCGATGTCGCCGCCGTGAGCTGTGACGATGGCGTGCACCATGGCGAGTCCGAGTCCGGTGCCGGAATCCTTGGTGGTAAAAAAGGGCTCGAATATTTTCTGCCGCAAGTCGTCGCCGATACCCGGGCCGGAATCCTCGACCCAGATCCTGCCTTCGGCACGGGCGCCCAAATAAAGCACACCCCGGCCGCCCATGGCTTCGGCCCCATTGATCACCAGATTCCACAAGGCTTGGCGAAACTGCTGACGATCAACCTCGACCCAGACCGCACCCTGATAATCCTTGTGTATCTCTATAGCAGAAAAACGCCCATCCGCCATCAGCAATTGCGCAAGCTCGTCGAGCAGCGCCGCGACATCGACTTTTTCAAGGCGGGGTAGATTAGGACGGGCATAGTGCAGAAAATCGGTCAGCAGGACGCTGAGGCGATCGGCTTCGCGAACCACGATGCGCATGAGGCGTTTATCGTCATCGCTGACACTGGGGGCTTCCATGAGCATTTGCACCGATCCGCTGATCGAAGCCAGAGGATTGCGGATTTCGTGGGCCATGCCCGAGGCCAGGCGACCGACGGCGGCCAGGCGGTCGGTGCGCTTGAGACGTTCTTCCATCTCCTTGACATGACTCAGGTCTTGAAAAGTGACCAGCAAACCCAGCACCTGCTCGTCCCGATCACGCAAATAGGTGGCATCGTAGCCGACAATGTGGAGATTGCCGAAGCGGTCCATAAGCTGCCCCTCGCCGCGGCTCACCAACCGGAATTCGCCGTCGTAAACCTCCATGGAGGGGAAAACTTCGCGGACATCGCGGTCATAGACATCCTCAAGAGCATAGCCGGTAATCTTGCAGCCTGCCGCATTGAGAGAGCGAATTCGCCCCTGTGGGTTGATGATGAGCAACCCGCTGTTGATGTTGGCGAGCAGGGTGCGATTGAGATTTTCCAGCTCTTCGTAGTCGATCTGGCGTCGCTCCAGGGCCTGCTCGCTGCGACGCAGCCGTTCGGAGAGCGCACCGCTGAGCAGCGCGGTGAGAAAAAAGGCGATGACGTTGACGAAGATGGCGAAAAATACCGTGCCGGCATCGATCTGCGCGGGAAAGGGCACCCCCTCGAGCAGGGGCAGAAGCTCGAAGTATTGCAGATCAAGAATGGCGCCGTAGAGAATAGAGGCCGCCGAGGCGACCAGCAGGGCGTCGCGCCGTGACAAAAGCAGGGCACTGCTGATGATGACCAGGATGTAGAGAAAGGAAAAAAGGCTCTCGATGCCGCCACTCAGATAAATGAGGCAGGTGACGAAGAACAGATCCCAGACGATCTGCATCTGGGTAAAGACTTTGAAGCGCTGGATTTTGCGCAGCACCGCGGCGGAAACCAGCGCCTGCCCGTAGGAAAAGGCCACCAGCAGAAACAGATAATCGACGGCCGGCTGGGCTTGCACACTGCGCCAACCGAGTTGGTAAAAGATGGCGCCGCCGAGAAACAGGGTGATGACGACCACCCGAAACAGCAGAAACCAGCTTAACTGCAAACGGGTCGGCTCAGGCCGACCCGTTGTGCGGGATGCTTCGTTCATGAAAAACTCGACTCAGCCGCCGACCGTTCCGGCGAGCTGGAAAATGGGCAGATACATGGCGATGACCAGACCGCCGACGGTGGTGCCGAGAAACAGCATCAGCAGAGGCTCAAGCATCGCCGTCAGGGCGGACACCGCATCATCGACCTCATCGTCGTAGAAGTCGGCGATCTTGTTGAGCATGGTGTCGATGGCGCCCGACTGCTCGCCGACGGAAATCATCTGGCACACCATCGGCGGAAAGACGCCCGATTTCTCCAGGGGCTCGGCAATGGTCTTGCCCTCGCTGATGCTCTGGCGCACCCTGTAGATGGCCTTTTCGACGGTCTTGTTGCCGGCCGTCTTGGCGACGATCTCAAGGCCGTCGAGGATCGGCACGCCGGAGGAGATCATGGTGCCCAGGGTGCGGGTGAACTTGGCCACCGCCGCCTTGCGGATCAGGGGGCCGAACACCGGCAGCTTCAGCGCCCAGTCATCAATACGCGCACGCCCCCTCTGAGTGCGGTAGATGCGCTTGAAGGCGAAAATAGACAAAATGATGCCACCGATGATCGCGACGATGTAATCCTGCACGAAGTTACTGATGTTGATGACAATTTGGGTCGGCGCGGGCAGCGCGCCGCCGAAGTCGGCAAACATGGTCTCGAAAGCGGGGATGACGAACACCAGAATCACGGCGATAACGACAAAGGCGATTCCCACCACCGTGGCCGGATAGGTCATGGCACCCTTGATCTGCTTTTTGAGCTTGAGGGCTTTTTCGATGTAAGCCGCCAGACGATTGAGGATGGTATCGAGAATACCGCCCACCTCGCCTGCCGCGACCAGGTTGACGTAAAGCTCATCGAAGGCCTTGGGGTGTTTTTTCAGCGCATCGGCGAAGGTCGATCCGGATTCGACATCCTCCTTGACCTGCACGAGAATTTTCTTGAAGGTTTTGTTGTCCTGCTGGCGCCCGAGAATGTCGAGGCACTGCACCAGGGGCAGACCGGCATCAATCATGGTGGCGAACTGGCGGGTAAAAACCACCAGATCCTTGGTCGTGATCCGCGGCTCCATGCCGGGAATTTTAAAATCGCGATCAAGTCCCTTGCCGCGCTCGGTGACCTTGGACGGCATGATGCCCTGGCGACGCAGGGTCGCGGTGACGGCGGCCTGGCTGGGCGCTTCCATCTCGCCTTTTTGAGCCGCGCCGGCGCGGGTTTTTCCTTCCCAGGCAAATTTGGCCATGGTTTATCCTCGCAGAATCAGGCTCGCGCCGCAGCCGCCGAGGGCGTCATGCGCTTGAGTACGGAGCTGGGGTTGGCGATCATCTGGCGCAGTTCTTCGGGGTCGGAAGAGCGGCCGATGGCATCTTCCATGGCAATCAGTTTTTTATGATAGAGCATGAAAAGCGACTGATTCATGGTCTGCATGCTGAACTTCTCCTGCCCCATCTGCATCTGCGAGTAGATCTGATGGACTTTGTCCTCGCGAATGAGGTTGCGAATGGCCGCGTTGGGCACCATGATTTCCAGAGCCAGCACGCGCCCGCGCCCCGAGGCCTTGGGAATGAGGGTCTGGCTGAGTACCCCTTCGAGCACGAAGGAGAGCTGCGCGCGCACCTGCGTCTGCTGGCTGGTGGGAAAAACATCGATAACGCGATTGATGGTCTGTACGCAGCCGTTGGTGTGCAGGGTGGCAAAACACAGATGCCCGGTTTCGGCAATGGTCAGGGCCGCCTCGATGGTTTCGAGGTCACGTAGCTCGCCAAGCAGCACCACGTCGGGATCCTGACGCAGAATATGTTTGAGGGCTTTCTTGAAACTCGCCGTGTCGGCACCGACCTCGCGCTGGTTGACCAGGCACTTTTTATGAGGATGCAGGTATTCGATGGGATCTTCGATGGTCATGATATGTTCCTGACGCTCGCAGTTGATCTGATCGATCATCGAGGCCAGGGTTGTCGACTTGCCGCTGCCGGTGGGGCCGGTGACCAGTACCAGGCCGCGGGGTTTGCGTGAGATGTCCTTGACCACCTGCGGCAGGCCCAATTCATCAAAGGTCAGAACCTTGTAGGGAATCAGGCGAAAAGCCCCGGCGACAGCACCGCGCTGCATGAACAAGTTGCCGCGAAACCGGGACAAACCTTTGACCCCGAAGGAAAAATCGAGCTCATTTTCTTCTTCGAATTTGCGCTTCTGGGCATCGGTGAGAATGCTGTAGCACAACTGCTTGGTTTCCGCCGGGGTCATGGGCGGCAGCTTGGTCGGCAGAACCTTGCCGTCGATGCGCAACTGCGGCGGCGTGCCGGTGGAAATATGCAGGTCGGAAGCGCCCTGCTCGACCATGGCCTTCAGAAGCTGGTGGATATTGGCAGACATGTGAGACCCTCTGGTTTCAGAAATTATCAATCATCGGCAATGGTGCAACGCAGCACTTCCTCGAAGGAAATCAGCCCTTCTTTGAGCTTGGTCAGCGCCGACTGGCGCATGGTCTTGACCCCCAGGCGCATGGACTCGCGCTTGATTTCGGAGGTATTGGCGCCGGCCAGGACCAATTCGCGGATCTCCTCGAACATGGGCATGACCTGATAAAGACCGACCCGCCCACGGTAACCCGTGTTGTTGCAATTGCCGCACCCACGGCCCCTGCGGCAGGTAACGCCGTCGACCTCTTCCGCCGGCATTCCGGCCTCGATGAGAGCCTGCTTGGGAATCTCTTCGACTTCGTGACACTCGGAGCAGACGCGCCGCGCCAGGCGCTGGGCGGTGATCAGGTTGACCGCCGAGGCGACAAGAAAGGGCTCGATGCCCATGTTGAGCAAGCGGTTGATGGTGGACGGAGCGTCGTTGGTATGCAGAGTCGAGAGCACCATATGGCCGGTGAGTGCCGCCTTGACTCCGATTTCCGCCGTCTCGAAGTCGCGAATCTCACCGATCATGATGATGTCGGGATCCTGACGCAGGAAGGCGCGCAGCGCGGCGGCGAAATTAAGGCCGATTTCTTCATGCATCTGCACCTGGTTGATGCCGGCAAAGTTGAATTCGACCGGGTCTTCGGCGGTGGAGATGTTTTCCGTGGTCTTGTTGAGTTCGCCCAGTGCCGAATAGAGCGACACCGTTTTACCTGATCCCGTCGGCCCGGTGACCAGCACCATGCCAAAGGGTTTGTGAATCTCGCGCTGGAACCATTCCAGAGCCTTAGGTTCATAGCCGAGCTTGGTCATGTCAAGCTGCAGGTTGCCCTTGTCGAGAAGACGCAGAACCACCTTTTCACCAAACAGGGTGGGCAGACAGTTGACACGATAATCCATGTCCTTGCCGCCGGGCAGCTTGATCTTGATGCGTCCGTCCTGCGGCAGACGCCGCTCGGCGATGTCCATCTCGGACATGATCTTGATACGCGAGATGATGGCGTTCTTAAGCTTCATGGGCGGCTTCATCACCTCATAGAGCACGCCGTCGATGCGGTAACGAACGCGAAACGTTTTTTCGTAAGGCTCGATGTGAATATCCGAGGCTTTTTTCTTGATGGCGTCGGTAAGGATAAGGTTGACCAGTTTGACGACGGGAGCATCTTCGGTCGCTTTTTCCAATGCGGCAACGTCGACGGAATCTTCTTCATCGACCAATTCGAGATCGATGTCCTCCAGATCCTCCATAACATCGGCCAGAGACTGGCTCTGGTCGTAATAGCGGTCGATGGCCGCCTTGATCGACGCTTCCGATGCCACGACCACCTCGATGTTGTAGCCGCTCATGAACTTGATGTCGTCGATGGCGAAGATATTGGAGGGGTCGCTCATGGCGATGATCAGGGTGGAGCCGGCGCGATTAACCGGCAAGACCTGGTATTTCTGGGCAATGTCAGCGGGAATCAAGCGGATGACGGCGGGCTCGATCTCGAATTCATCGAGGTTGATGGAGGGTACGCCGTATTGTTTTGAGAGAAAAGCAGACAACTCTTCATCATGAAGAAAGCCGAGCTTGATGAGGCTGGCGCCGAGGCGCCCGCCATGGCTTTTCTGTTCGGCAACCGCCTTTTCCAGTTGGTCACTGGTAATCAGTTTGTTGCGAACCAGAAGTTCTCCGAGTCGATTGCTGGTCATAAGTCGCGTTGTACTCCGCAAACCAATTCTTGAAAGTGGTTTTATAATATTTTCTAAACTTCAGCCTGTCAAGGCATGCGTTAATTGTCAGCCAACTCTGCCAAAAGCCGGGATTTCATGACGCCAAAGGGCGGTTTGCGTCCCGTCCACAATGTGAAGGCCCGCTCCCCTTGAGCCGCCAGCATGCCTAAACCATCGGCGACCGGGTGCCCCTGAGCCCGTGCGGCATGCCACAAAGGGGTTCCGCCACGCCGATAGACCATGTCGTAGATACAACACTTTTTCGGCACACAAGCCCAGGGCAGCGGCACCTCTTCACCATGCAGCCCAAGGCTTGTGGTATTGACCACCAAATCACTGGCTCCCAGGGCCTGCTCCCAAAGAGATGATGCCAAAGGCAGATGTGCAAAGGCTGTGCCGGGGAACCGGGACGAAAATGAATCGACAAGCAAGCGTGCCCGCGCCGGGTCGCGGTTGGCCACTCCGATCCAGGCTGCGCCGGACTGCGCCAACGCCACCAGTGCCGCGCGGCAGGCCCCGCCTGCGCCCAAGAGCAGAACCCGGCGCCCGGCCGGATCAAAATCAAGATCGCCGGCCAGGCTTTGCACAAAACCCGCGCCGTCGGTATTGAAGCCGTGCAGGCAGCCGGCGCGATTGACGATGGTATTGACCGCGCCGATGAGACGGGCATTTTCATCCACCTCGTCCAGCAGGGTCAGCACCGCCTCTTTGTGCGGAACGGTCACGTTGACCCCGAGAATATTCAGTGGGCGCAACGCCGCGACGGCTTGCGGCAGATTGTCAGGGAGGACATGAAAAGGCAAATAGACCGCATCGATACCCGCCTCGCGCAAAGCGGCGTTCTGCATCAGCGGCGAGAGGGAATGGGCGACGGGATCGCCGAAAATGCCGAGAATGCGTGTCGTTCCAAAGATGTTGTTTGTCATTTGTCCTTGGTCATTTGTTGTTTTCAGTTGCGGTCGGTTTGTAACTGTTCCACATGCACCGCAGGCCGCGGCGCGAGTGGGTATTGCAGCCGAATGGTTAGGTTGGTTTTACGCGTCCCGTTCCTCGCGTCCCGCGTCCCTGTCCTCGCATTCGCCCAGATAATCCCGGTAGGCGATGATGTTTTGATTGGCGAGGAGTTCTCTGGCCCGGGCGATATCTGCTCGGATTGCGGTGCACAATTCATCTGTGCCGGCAAAGCGCTTTTCTTCCCGCAGGCGATCGAAAAAATACAGGCGCAGTGAGCGGCCGTAAAGATTGCCGGAAAAATCGAGGAGGTGAACTTCAATGGAGAGGGCATCGCCGCCAAAGGTGGGTTTGCGGCCAATATTGGCGACGGCAGCGTAAACCTTGCCTTCATGGAGGGCCTTGACCGCATACACCCCGGGAGCCGGTAGAAGTTCTTTTTCGGTGGCGAGATTGGCGGTGGGAAACCCCAGGCTCTGCCCGCGATGGTCGCCGTGTACCACCCGCCCCTCGAGCGTGAAGTGACGGCCAAGCAGCGCAACCACACCCCGCACGTCGCCGGCGCCGACCATGCGCCGGACACGGGTTGAACTGTAGACGGTCTGGCCCTGGGCAATGGGTGCCAGAATCTCGACACCGAAGCCGAACCGTTGACCCATTTTTTTGAGCAAATCGGCATCGCCGCTGCGCCCCTGACCAAAACGATAATCATAGCCAACCACAATATGTCGCGCGCCGATGCAATTCAAAAGGACCCGCGAGACGAAGTCCTCAGGCCTCAGATCGGCCAGCTCGCGGGTAAAGGGCGGACAGAGAAAAACATCGATGCACGAGGCGGCAATCAATTTGATTTTTTCGTCGTAGGTGTTGATCAGACGCAACTCGCGGTGAGGCGCCAGAACCCGCAGGGGGTGCGGCCAAAAGCTAAAAACAGCGGCGGTGCCGTCGATTTCGCGGGCACGGCATACGACCCGCCGAAAAATCTCACGGTGGCCGAGATGAACCCCATCAAAATTGCCAAGGGTCACCACGGCGCCGGGAAAGGGCCTGGTGATACGGGAAAGATCGTTGAAAACTTTCATGAATCGCCGTCGTCGGCAACATCTCCTTGCGCCGCTGCGGGGGGAGCGCCTTCAAGGACGAAATCGATCTGGCGCCTCTCCACATCGACGTGTTCGACGCGCACCTGTATTTCGTCGCCGATCTGGAAAACGCGGCGCCCGTGCTCCCCGACCAGGCGATGCCGCTCTTCCTCGAAATGATAAAAATCGTCCCCCAGGGAGGAAACCCGGAGCAGACCTTCGAGAAAGAACTCCTTCAGCTCGACAAAAAGACCAAAGGCCTGAACACCGGAGATGATCCCGGCAAAACTTTCACCCTGGTGCTGCACCATGAACTGGCACTTCTTCAAAGCGACGATATCGCGCTCGGCCTCCATGGCACGCCGCTCGCGCGCGGAGGTCTGTTCACCTATTTCGGGAAGCGTCTGCGCCAGGCGTTGTTTTTCATGCTCTGACAAGCCTTTCTTGCCTAAGGCGCCGCGCAGGATGCGATGGACCACGAGATCGGGATAACGGCGGATGGGTGAAGTGAAATGGCAATAGTCGTGCGCGGCCAGACCGAAGTGTCCGACGTTTTCGGGTGAATAGCACGCCTGTTTCATGCCGCGCAGCATGACCTGATTGATCATGCGCTCCTCGGGGCGACCGGCAACCTGATCAAGCAACTGCTGCAGATCGCGCGGTGCCACCTGCCCCTGGCGCAACGACAGCTTAAGATTGAAGTGACTCAAAAACTCTTGGAACTGCTGCAATTTTTCGGCGGAGGGCGGTTCGTGCACGCGGTACAGAAGAGGGATTTCGCGCGCACTGAGAAACCCGGCCACCGCTTCGTTGGCCGCCAGCATGAATTCCTCGACGAGGCGATGGGCAAAATAGCGCTCACCGCGCACGATATCCTCGATATTGCCCTGAAGATCCAGCACGATCTCGGCCTCGGGCAAATCAAAATCCAGGCTGCCACGCAGGCGGCGGCGTTCCTGGAGCCGTTCAGCCAGGGTCTTCATCACCTGAAGCGCGGGATAAACCTCACCCTGCCGACTGATCTCCTCGGTATCGCCCAGTTCGATCATGGCGCGCACCTGGGTGTAAGTAAGACGGGCGCGACTGCGGATCACCGCCGGATAAAATCGGCTCTCCAGGCGCACGCCCTCGGCGTCGAAGAGCATTTCCGCGGTCATGACCAGACGCTCGACGTCAGGATTGAGGGAACAGATGCCGTTGCTCAGATGCTCAGGCAACATGGGGATGCAGCGCCCGGGAAAATACACGCTGGTGCCGCGCACATAGGCTTCGCGGTCAATGATGCCGCCCTCGGTCACATAATGCCCGACATCGGCGATGGACACCCACAGGCGAATGCGTCCCTGGCCCTCGTCGCGTACCGCAACGGCGTCGTCAAAATCCTTGGCGGTTTCCCCGTCGATGGTGACAGTCAGCAAATCGCGCAGATCTTCGCGACCGCTGAATTCCTCCGGCAGAACTTCGCCGGGAATTTCTTCGGCCGCGGCAAGCACTTCGCCGGGAAAGCGATGCGGCAATCCATGCTGATGGATAATGGTCAGCACCTCTACTTCGGGGTCACCGGGATCACCGAGCACCTCGATGATGGTTCCCTCGGGATTGCGGTTCTTGCTGGGAAAGGAATCGATGCGTGCGACCACGATTTGCCCGGATCGCGCCTTGCCGCGCGCATTGCGGGGAATGACGATATCCTGGCCCAGACGCGGATCGGAAGGTACCAGGTAGGCGAACTTGCGGGTCTGCTCGAAACGGCCGACCAGAGTCTGGTGGGCGCGCTGAACCACCCGCACAATGCGTCCTTCGGGCTTGTCGCTGCGAATGCCGCGCTCGGCCCGCACCAGGACCTGATCGCCATGCATGGCCTCGCGCGCGAATCGGGCCGGGATGAAAATATCCTTGCCTTCGGGCTCGCCGGTACTGACGAAGCCATAACCGTCGCGGTGCATGCTGATGGTGCCGGTGACCAGATTGACCTTGCGCGGCAGGGCATAGCGCCGTCCCTTGAGTTGCACCAGGATGCCGCGCTCCACCAGTTCGTCAAGATGGGCGAGGAGACGTTTTTTGTCGCGGCGACCCACGCCGAGATGGCGGGCGATTTCTTCAGGGGTCAGGGGGTGCCGCGCGTTTTTCTCAAAAAACTCAATAATACCCTCGACATTCAAAGCATCACTCATTGCGCAAAGACCCTCCTCAAGCGTTGATCTCGCCTTTGGCCCACAGGTGCCGACCGAATTTCCAGTAGCCCATGACATTGTTGAGCCGGGCGTCGCGATCCGACGCTAAGGGCAATACGTTACCCTGAATCAGAGGCAGCAGATAGGGTGCCAGCACAGCACCCCCGCCGCCGGTAACGACAATGGTATCGACGTCCCAATCGTCGGCCCACAGACGCTCGACTTCGGCGGCCACGGCGGTGGCCAGCTGGTTGAACGCCTGCTCGACCGTATCGCGCAGATCGATTTCCTTGCCGCGAATCTTGATGGTTCCATTCTCAACGGCATCATAGAGGCGATAAAGTTCGACATTGATGCCGCTCTGCTCGCGCAATGCGTTGGCGATGGCGGTAAAGGCCTTGGCGATGCCCGAATCAGTGGTCCGGCTGCCGCGCTCGGAATAACGCATGCGATCGGAAATCGTGTAATCCGAGGTGCGGAATCCCACGTCGACGATGCCGATCTTTTCGCGCACCAGACGCTTATCGCTCAACTCGCCGCTGTCATTGAGCATGGTGTTGAACAGCGACCCGAAAGGCTGAGGGATGATGCGCACCTTATTGACGTTGAGAGTTTTTTCAACTTTTTTCCCACCCACTTCCTGCACGACGATCTTGTGTTCGCCGGCCAGGGCGCGGGTCAACGCGTCTTTGTGCTGCCGGTAGTAGCCGATGGGCAGTCCGGTAACCAGGTTGATGGGCAGATAACTGCCGATAAGGCGCCCGGCGGCGGTCAGAGCCAGGGTGCGGGCAAAGCGCCCGACCAACTGCGCGGGATCGAGGGTGAAAAAGCGATTGCTGCTCTGGCGTTCGGCCAGTTCGCCGACGAAATAGCTTTTGCCGTCGACTTCGATGCGCAGATGCTCCTCGCCACCTTGGGTATTTTGCAGAATCTGCTCCTGAAACTGCAGTTCCGTGGCTTCGCCGAGCACCGATTTGAAGATCAGGGTATCGCGCCCGTTAGTTGCTTTGGTGAAGCCGAAACCGATGTCAACGCCAAGTATTTCCACTCCAGCCTCCTCCAAAAGAAAAAAGAATCTAACCGCAAAAAAAGCTTTAACTGCACTTCATCAGATCGGAAAATCGTCGACGGACTCGCCTTCGACGATGGGATTGATCACCAACCCGGTGAGCAGTTTTGGATAAAAATAGGTCGAATTCTGCGGCATCTTCTCGCCGGCATTGGCCACGTCGCGCACCTCGGACATGCGCGGCGGATTCATAATGAAGGCCGCCTGAAACCGCCCCGACAGAACCGCGTCGAACGGATCGTCGAAATTTTTCACATAATCGAGGTGGGTCTGCTGCTCCTGGGCCTCGGCACCGAGGTGCAGAAGATCCTCAAAAATCAGTCGGTGGAGGATGGAAACATCGAGGGTGCGAAGCGCCTTGGGGCTTTTGTCGTCGAAAAAGCGATCCATGAGAGCATCGTCCTTCAACCGCAGGTAATGCAGGGTTCCACCGCCGCTGAAAAAAGCCAGCACGTGCCCCTGTCGCCCTTTTTCCCTGAGTTTTTTCCGCACCGTCTGGCGACCGGCCGAACTTTTCGGATCAACGTCGCTGCTTTCAATCTCGAAATACTCTTTCAGGCGATTGAGAAATTCGGCAGGATTGAAGCGCTCCAACCCCCTGAGAAGGCGATGAGTGGGAAAGATGAGCATTCCCTTGTCATCCATGTTGGAGAAGTACATGAGAACATAGTTGAACAACTCCTTGCCGGTGTAGTCGGGGTGTTTTTCGCGCATTTCGTTGCGATAGTTGATGGCGGTTTCGTAGCGGTGGTGCCCGTCGGCGATAAACAAGGGTTTGTTCTCGATGAGACTTTGGGCCTTGGCGATGAGACTGGGATCCGTAACCTGCCACAGGCGATGCCTGACCCCATCGGCGTCGGTCACGGCCACATCGGGTACACGCTCGCGTTCCTTGCGATTGAGAGCCTCGAGAACGCAGCAACTGTCACCGTACAGGGTGAAAACCGGACTGAAGTTGGCACCGCAGGCGCGGATGAGTTTGAGACGGTCGGTCTTGAGGCCTGCCAGAGTTTTTTCGTGGGGTTTGACCACCCCGGAGGAAAAGTCTTCGATGCGGGTCAGCGCCATGAAGCCCTGACGAACGACGACATCACCTTCTTCGAGGGGGTATTCCTGATCGTAGAGGTAAATGGAAGGCTCGGTATCGCGCACCAGGGTTTCATCATCGAGCCACTGACGAAAATCGCGCGCCGCGCGGGTATAACGGTTGTCGGTTTCGGTATCGTCGGCATTGTTGCGTCCGAGAATCAGGCGCACCACGTTGTGGGGATCACGGCGGTAGAGTTCTTCCTGGTCTACGGGCGAGATGACATCGTAGGGCGGAGCCACGACCAGATTGGGGTCGGTGATTTTCTTCAGGTTGTAGCGCAGCCCGCGAAAGGCAACGATCTTGGCCATCAGGGTCTCCTTGTGGGGGGATACCGTCTACGCACACAGCGCTCTATCCTAAACCCACACCCTGATGGGATCAAGTGTTAGTTGGTCCCTTGTCTCTGGTCCTTTGTCCCTGGTTTTTTTGTTTGCGGTTCGCTCTTGAAGTGGTGAGTTTTATTTCGCCCCAGCGTTCCGGCCTCATATCCCGCGCCGCGCTGATCCGTTCCATTCTTGACAGGCGCCAAATGGCGATTATGGTTAGTTGCGAGCATTCAAAGACATAACGCGTCACCCCTGCCGGTTCTGCTTGGGGTCAAGGAGTCCTGCCATGGATGAGTTCGTCAGCGATCCGTCGATCTGTGGTCAGTGCCGTGGGCTGTGCTGTCAGGGGCATCCCGGCGCCTATGGCGATCCGGGGCGCTTTCTGGCGCGTTTTTTTGCCCGCGATCAGATCGACATCACCTACCTGCGCTCCACCCTTCCCTTTCTCGGCATGGAATTGCGCGACCTGGCGGGTGTACCGGTTCCGGCGCCGCGTACCGGCCCCTGGGGCTGTGTTTACCTGGGGCCCGACGGCTGCCGGCTGGATCCAGCCGACCGGCCCGACCAGTGCCGGGCGTTGGTGCCCGATATCGACACCCTGATGGAGGGCGAAATCCGCTGTCGGCTGCCCGGCACCTTCGGCACCGGAACCCTCCGCGAAACCTGGCGACTGTTCTGGGGATTGGAGAGTTAAACATGAAGGGGCGCGGCATGCTGCGCCCCTTCATGTTTCTACCATTGCATCCAGTACACCGGGCTGATCATCCGTGCATCGAGAGCGTCCACCGTGTTCACGCGGTTACTCGAACTGATCATCATGGTCACGCGGCCGCTGGCATCGATGAGAGTCACGATGCCCGAAGGGATACCCTCGCCGATGACCTGCACCCGGTCGGAGCGTTTCAGGACATAGCCGTCTTCATGGGCGGCGCGCTCGTTGGCGCTGTCCCCGTCATTGCTCTTGTCGTTGTTGATGATCGCCTCGCCGGTTCTGGCGTCCACCTGATAGACCCGGGAAGTACCGAGATTTCCGGGCTTGCAGGGATCCGGCGCGACATTCGTGTTGGGCGAATAAGTACTGAAGTAGGCGACGTTGTTGAAGACCGTGGAGGCCGCCAGAACTTTTTCGCCGGAATTTTCGTTGAGTTTGATGTACCAACCGTAGTTGGTCGAGGACTTGAGCGCATCGAGGGTGCTGTCGATCAGGCTGGTATCACTGCTTTCCTGCAGTACGTTGGTGGTGACATCGACCAGGTGATTCTCGCTGATGTAGTCGGCGTAGGTCTGTCCGCGGTCATAAAGGGCATACAGACGATCCACCACATGGCGGTTGAGGGGATGCTCCCGATCGCCGGTGCCGAAATATAAAATCGGCATGCCCTTATCGAAAACCACCGAGGGACGGTAGAAGATCTTACGGCCGTTGGTGCCGTCCTGACCCGCGTTGGAGCGAAAGATCATGCGCCCCGACCAGTGATTGGGATTGTTGCTGCCGACATCGAAGCGCCACATACGCCCGCCCGTGTCGCCGACATAGAGCCGATCGGCGAACCCATTGCCGTTAACATCGAGCACGGCCACATCCGAAGGGAAGGAATAGGTCATATTGGGATTGGTCGAGGCATGGTAGGAAAGATGCCAGAGCAGATTGCCGCTGCCTTCGATGTTGGCGTCATACTTGCCGTCCTGGCCCTTGACCAGACGCGCGACTTCGATGGCGAAGACGCCCCGCCCGCTCGGATTGACCCGCGGCCCCGACTCTTGGAAGGTGGCTGGCCTGGTTTTAAGGCCGCTGCCGAGATCGGCCAGAGTGATGTTGGTCGTGGCCGTGGTGTCGCCGGGGAAATTCTGTGTGTTGCCGTAACGCAGGTCCTCGTTCTGATCGTAGCCCCCGCCCAGAAAAGCCACGACCTTGATGTCCTCGCCGTGCTTGATGCGGGTCAGACGCGGCTGGCTCCAGGCCTGGCCCATCTCGGTATATTGACTGCGATCGAACTTGCTGACGAATTTCGGCGTTTCCGGATCGCTCACATCGAGAATGTAATAAGCACCCTTGGCGGCATCAGCCGCCAGGGTGTTGCTGCCTCCGCCGCGCCGCTGGCCGAAGACCAGCAGGACCCGGTCGCCGGCCAGGGGATCGATGACGCCGTCGTTGTTGCGATCATGCACATAAGCGGAAATGGGCGCATCGACAAAGGGCGTATGCAGGTTGTTGCGCAGATACTGCAAATCACCCAGCACATTGTCGGGAAGAAATGCCCAGGCCTCGCTGCCGTCGCAATCCCTGAAGGCGTGCAGGGCACCGCCGTTGGAGCCGACAAAAATATAGGACTTGTTAACGCCGCAGTTGCTTTCGTTGGTCTCGGTCATTGCAAAGGGCTCATAGCTGAACACCAGGGGCCGCGAGTGCAGAATATCGCCCATGACGTGTTCGCGCATCTCGTTGGTGATGCCGTTGCCGCTGTCATCGAAGGCGTCGCGGCCATGGACATAGTCGATGAGCAGATTGCGCTCGTCGGGATCCGTCAATTCGAGGACATCGGCGCTGACCAGGGTGTTGGTGGTCGCAAAGGCGTTGTGCGAATGGGTCAGATCCTTGGGCTGATTGGTCACCTGGGGCAGATAGGTGTAAATGTTGCGCGAGGTATTGAGTGAAAGCAAAGAGCCGGCACCGCCCTTGAGCACATCGCCGCCGTCGGCGTCATTGCTCCAGTAGGAGATGGAGGATGGCAGAAAATCGCCGGCGCTGACATCGCCTTGAATTTCCGCTTCTTCAATCGAGTAGGTGGCATCGTTACCGTACTTGTCCTTAAGTCGGTTGTCGGCGCCCACCTGATATTTCTTCAGATTGCCCAGCCAGTGATTCTCGTTCTGCGGTTTGAACAGGCCGAGATACACGCGATTGCCGCTGATGGTGCGGTTGGTGGTACTGGCCGGCACCACTGGGGCGACAAAAGAGGTGTCGACCTCGGCGACAATACCGCTGAGGATATCACGCAGGGCGGCCTCCAGGTCTTCCGTTGAGTTGGCCAGTACATAGGTGCCGTTGCCGTGGTCCTTGTCGGTTGCGCGCTCAAGGTCGAGGGATTTGGTCAGAAACTGGATGACATTGGTGTTCACCCGCTGGATTTCCTGGGTATTGGGGCGGTGGTCGGTGTTGTACAAAAGATAGGCGCCATCCTCGGGGCCGACGATCCCGTCACCATTGAGATCGCCCAGCGCATTGGCCGTGGGCGAGGTCGGTGCGCTCGCTCCCGTGGTCAACACCACCACGTGGCTGACTTCGCACCA
Source organism: Geoalkalibacter ferrihydriticus DSM 17813 (assembly GCF_000820505.1). Taxonomy (NCBI): domain Bacteria; kingdom Pseudomonadati; phylum Thermodesulfobacteriota; class Desulfuromonadia; order Desulfuromonadales; family Geoalkalibacteraceae; genus Geoalkalibacter; species Geoalkalibacter ferrihydriticus. Next base: position 278,385 of record NZ_JWJD01000002.1, read on the forward strand.
ATGTTCGATGGGCGAGGGATAGGCCGGGCTGCGCGGTTGGCCGACGCGGGCGTTGCTGTCATATTGGCCACGGAAATATAGGCTGGCATCATAGAGGGCACCGGCAATAGGCTCATGGGTATTGCTCGAAACGTGTGCCAGGTTGATGATTTGCTGGCGCAGATTCTGGTAGTTTTCCTCCCCGGCGCTGCCATCAATTTCCTCTGTGCCGATGCGCGCCACCGGCGCCTTCACCCAGCCGCCGTCGTTGTTGTTGCCAAAGACCATGACGCCGACGTTGACCTGATTGCGCAGGGACTCGACAACCTGCAGCACCACCTCTCTGGTCACGTCGAAAATACTTGAAAGCATTTCCCAGGTCATCGTTCCATCTTCCACCGTCGCCCCGGCAGGCTCGGTCGGCCACTCAGGTGAACTGCCGCCGGAGGCACCGGCATTGAGACTGCGAAAGAGCAATTGCGTATTGCCCGGCGGATGAATGATTTGCCCGGCCGGGTAGGTGGTGTTGCTCTGCCATTCATTGATCACCGGTGTGGATTCAAGCTTGTTGACCAGATTACCCAGATAAAAATCTTTCTGATCGTTGTTTTTGTTGCTGCAATTGCCATCGCTGTTCAGACCACCCTTGAAAAAACCGTTGTGCAGGAGAAGCTGACGGGCGCCATGGGGATCGTCGCCACCACAGGACACCTTGAGGGAGCCATCACTGGCGGCCTGGATCCTGAGGTTCCAGGGCGAGCTGGGATTGTTGCGGAAATATACGCCGTTGGGCACATAAGGACCGGAATAAATCGTCTCCGAATCATAGGCCCCGGTGCCCGCTTTCTGATCGACCATGTTGCGGCTGTTGTTGATGAAAAACATGACGTTGGGCCGCACTTCGCCGCCTTCGTCGGCGCCGGCGTAGATGGCTGAATCGCCGAGATATTCATCGGGGGCGGCAAAACCTGCAGGAGGCACCGCAAGCAAAAGCACAAAACCAAAAATCAGTTGCGCGCATCTATCCTTCATCACCCACCTCCCGTGGTTCGGAACAACGAATCGTCATCGTGCTTGAACAGGCGCACGACCTGGGTTTCCACATCTTCGCGGCTGGCGCGCGGACCGTCCGCCGAAATGGAAATGAAATAGTAGTTGGCGCCGAAATCCGAGCCGTAGCGCGCCCGCAGCCGCAGGGGCATCTCACCGGGACCGTCGTCGATGATTTCCCCGGCAAAAATTTCTCCGCCCCCGGAGGTCTTGCTGCTGCCGGCATTGATGTTGGCTTTATGTACGCCGCTGGTCAGATCAATGGATTGCCCCGCGGTCAGATTCAGCAGGATGTCGCGGGTCACGGCGTATTCCAGGCCGCGCTGGGTGGCGAAGAAGGCCTGCTGATTGGCCTGCTGGAAGCTTGCGGAATCGATCTGTCGATTGCTGGCGGTCCAGACCACCGCCCCAAGCACCGTCAGGATCAACAGCATGGAGACGGCCAATACCAGGGCCATGCCGCCCTGGTCTGTCAGCCGCTCATACACCCCCGGGCCCCGGTTGCATTTTTCTTTATTCAAATCACTCATCATGCCTCATGCCCCGTAATCAGATGTTGCGCACCGTGATACTGGTACGAACGGTGCGGGTTCTATGCGTTATTTTGTTCTGCGGATCGTTTTCCATGCCTGCCGACCCGGTAAGCGCCAGGCGTATCGCCTGAACATCGTCTTCATCGTTGAGATTGTAATCAAATTGAACGCCGGTGATATTGCGCGCCAGAATCTGCGGAGTGCCGCCGTTGACGATACGCTCCAGGGTATTGTGCGGCGCGGGCCGGAATTGATAACGAATTTCGCTGACCAGGGGCGAACCCTCGGCCACACGAACGATCATGTCCCCACGCGAGAAGGCATAATCGATGCCGTCGGAAAAGCCCGACAGTGACAAAGTGCGGGCGCCGGGATTGGTCGCGCTGACTTCGAATGTCAGCGCGACGCCAGCGGTATCCGCACCCGGTTGTTCCTGGTTGGGAGGACGGATGATGCGCGCCTTTTCGCCGACACGAAAACGCTCGACCATGGAGGCGGAATAGACTTCAAAGGTTTTGTTACCGCCGGTGCTGAGGTCGGGCGTGGTGATGCGGGCGTAGCGGCGTGCCGGCGAGGTGGTGCGGATGGTAAAAGCCGTCGCCGAGCGGTCGTCAATGGGCGGACCGGTGACCAGAAATCCGGCCATGCGCACATCCTTGGTCAGTTGATCAAAAGCCAGGCGCAGGTTGTCCTGCACATGGGCAAAATCAGTTTCGACCTTGGCCGTACGCTGGCTGCCGAGATACAGGGACATGATCGCCCCCATCACCACCAGCATCACCGCTGAGGCAATGAGAACTTCGATCAAGCCGAAACCGCGATTGTCGCGCAGACGTTCAGTCATCATCACATCTACCCTCAAAAGTAGCGCTTGAGCAGAGTCAGGCTCACCGTCTGCTTGCCAGAGCCCTGAGCGCGTTGCAAGGCCATCAGCGATTCCACCGTCACATCGATGCGCGTGAGATTCTCGACGCCGTTGAAATCGACTTCCGTGTTGACAAGCAGCTCATAAGGGGTGCCCGAGACGATGTCGGCCAGATCCGATGGTGTGGAATCGACCTGCGTCGTCCGCAGCCAGGGGCGATCACCCTCCAGCGACTGTATGCGCTCAATGGCCGCCTGGGCCAACGCCGCCGCCTCGGTCAGTGAGGCGGCATGGGTATTGGTGCGCATGGCCGTTATTTGCAAACCCGCCAGAGCCAGCAGGCCAATGGCCAGGACGGTGACCGCGGCCAGCATCTCAATCAGCGAAAAACCCTTTTCATTGCGGATGGAAATCATGGCTTCCTCGTCTATGTGGAAAACTCAATAAGCTCTGACTTATAACCGTTTGCAAATCCAGTGCCGCGCCACAGCCCCTCAAGGTAAGGCTCCAAGTCATTGTTATTTTTTGGATTTAAAAAGGGAGACTGGCAAAAAAAAACGGGCCATGCAAATTTTGCATGGCCCGAGGGGGGATGAGGCAGGAATTGTCACCGACCGATTGAAGCCTAGCGCCGCACCTCCACATGCCCGGTGGTGCGCGAGGTCAGGGTTACAAGAAAGCGGCGTTCTCCGGCGGGATTAAGGACACAAATGCCGGCGGTGCGACTGGCGGTGCCGTTGGGAAAGAAATCCAGGTCAAGTGTAGCGGTTTGGACACGGCATTGATTTCCGTCCCATTCCCCTAATCTGACGAGGGGCGACAAACTCCGCCAACCCGTCCCCCCGGGGCTGAGCTGATAACCGTAATGTTTCTCCTTCAGGCCGATCTCAACGCGATATTCGCGATTCTTCGTCGCCGCCTCGGCCCGCGCCTGGCGCATGACCGAGGCGATCTCCCGCGCCGCCGAGCGGTAGGCGGCATTCTGCATGAACACCTGGTAGTAGGGTGTGGCGATGGTCAATAAAATGCCCATCAGGCCGAGCACCACCAATGCTTCGATCAGTGCGAATCCGCCTCGCGAAGTGAGCATCAGCCGGGTTGCTCCGCAGGAGCCAGGGTCAGGGTAAATTCCTGAAAGGCCTCCAGGCCCTCCGTGTCGACGGCGCGGATGCGGATGCGATGCTCGCCCGCAGGGGCGTCTTCGAGATTCCAACGCACCAGGCCGCTGTCGGCGTCCATGGTCATGCCCTCAGGTGCCTCGGCCAGAGAATAATGCACCGGTTCGCCGTCGGGATCCTCGGCGCGAGCCTCATAGCGGTAGCTTCGGCTCTGAAAGCTTTGCGGCGGTTGGGTGACGAATTGCGGAGGACCGGGAGGAATGGTGAACTCGCGGCCGGTGAAGGGTACCCCGTCTCCCAAAGCGTCCAGGGGGATAACCTGGACCGCGATACGGTCGCCTTTTTGGAAGAGATCGCCCGGCAAGCGCTCGTTGTTGCGCCCCGGGACTTCTTCGCCGTTGAGCCACCAGCGGTAACGAAAGCTCACGGGATCGCCGTCGGCATCAAAGGCCACCGGTTCGAGCACGATGTCGACACCGCGATGAATGCGCGGCTCGACAAAGTTGATGGCCAGGATTTCGGGAGGACTGTTGGCCACGCGCGCGCCGGCCTGGACTTCGCCATCCTCGAAACGAACCCGAACGGTCAACAGATCACCGCGCGCCACCTGACCCTTGGGCAGAACCTCGGCGTGCATCCCATCGATGACGCGGCCGTTGCGCTCCCAGGTCAGTTCATAATCACCGGGCAGATTGCGCAAGCGCGCCCGAACCTCCGCAGCCGCCGTGGGTGGATCGGGATGCAGGCTCACGCTCGGCATTGTGCCCTGTCCAATTACATCATCCCCCGACGCAGGCGCATCAGCCACAGGTGCCGCCCCGTTGACCTGGGGACTGACCGCGGAATCCTGGGGTTCACTACCACGGCAGGCACTCAAGCCAATCAATAGAAAGAGACAAAAAACAACACCTAAAGTCTGCTTCATCGCCTACCTCTGCAACCAGTAAAGCGGAGATACCCGCGCGCCCGGCTGAGTTTCCTCCACGCAGATGCCCCCGTCACAGCCGATGAAGATGCGCGGATCGCCCGATTCAGGAACCATAACGACTATGCCCGAAGGGATGCCTGAGCCCAGAGTGCGTTCGCGGTCCGTGCGACGCAGCACTTTGCCGTCACGCCCCTGGGCACGCAGGTTGCCGTCAGTGTCTTCACCATCGTTGCTCAGATCATAATTGCGCAACGCCTCGCCGGTGAGATAATCGACGGCATACATGCGTCCAGTGCCGAGATTACCAGTCTGGCAGGGATCGTCGCTGATCAGCTTTCCGGGAGTAAAGGTCGTGAAGTAGGCCACCTTGTTGAAGACCAGGGGCGGGGCCAGAATTTTTTCACCACCGCGCAGATCCAGCTTGAGGAACCAGCCGTCTTTTTCGCGAAGAAGAGAAAGGGTTTTTTCGATGGCCTCATCTAGCGTCGACACACCGAGTTGCGTGCGTACCCCATCATCCAGCGAAGCCGCCTGAAGCACATTTTCGGTCTGATCGACGAGTGCTGATTCGGTCAGGGGCACACCGTCCCAGGCGGGTTTGGACGCGGGCCGGTCGAGGGGATCCTTGACCGCGTAGAAGCGATCAACCACCGCTTCGTTAAGAGGATGGGGGCGATCGCCACTGCCGATGAAAATCAGCGGTTGGCGATTGCGCTCAACGGTCACCGAAGGACGCTCGAAGAACTTGCGTCCCTTTTCCGCAATTTCGCCGCCGTTGGCCTGGAAAATACGCGCGACTGTCCAGTCGGCAGGCAAAGAACTGCGTGCATCGATACGCCACAGTTGTCCCCCCGTGTCACCCACATAGAAGCGATCGACATAGCCGCTGTGGGACAGATCAAGGGCCGCGACCGGGGATGGAATGGCAAAGGACATCGCCGCATTGTCGGCAACGGTATGGCTCCACAACTTGTTGGCGCCGCTCGCCGGATTGAAGCCGCCGGTCGTGAATTCGCCAACTTTCACGGCGTAGATGCCGCGCCCGCGCGGATTGTGCTGGGCGCCGCCGGCGGGGCTGGTCACCTGCCCCGCATCGAGAGTAGGCAGGGTGGTGTCGGTTGCGTCGCTGGTCGCCGGGAAACTCTGGGTATTGCCGAAGCGCCGATCTTCGTTGTTGTCGTAGCCGGCGCCGAAAACCGCGACCAGCAGATCCTTGGTCGAACCGCTCTCCTGGGCTTTCATACGTACCAGGGTCGGCTGGCTCCAGGTTTCGCCGAGTTCGGCAAAACCGCTGGTGTTGCGCGTGATTTTCCAGAGAAATTCGGGCTGATTGGGGTTGGTCACATCCAGAGCGTAATAGCCGCCGCGCACCTGGTCGGCCAGCAGACGATCCTTGCCGCCGCCGCGACGCAGACCGAACAGCAGAATGACCCGATCTCCCTGGCCCGTCTCGATTTTCCCGTTTTGATCGGCATCGAAAACAAACACCGAAGGGGTCATATCGACGAAATAGGTATGATGTCCGTCACGCAGAAACTTTAAATCCGGCAACAGGAGGTCGGGAATGAATGACCAGAGTTCCTGGCCGTCGGCGTCATTGAAAGCGTGCAATTGCCCGTCATTGGCACCGACAAAAATGAGGCTTTGATCCTTGTCGTAGTGGACCACGGCAGGACTCGAATGGAGAATATCACCGAGAATCCAGTCGCGTTTTTCCGTGGTGTTGTCATTGCCGTTGTCGTCATAGGCATCCAGCCCGTGTACGAAGCGGATCAACCGGTCGCGCTCGGCGGCCTGCACCCCCAGCAGATTGGCTGTCAAAGCCGCATTGTCGACGGCAAAGCGGTTGCCGCTGTGGCTCAGTTGCGTGGACCCGAGGTTGGTGTAGATTTTCCGTGGGTTGTTGTTGAAATCGCGGCTCAGCAGCAGCGCTCCGGCGCCACCCTTGTTGACCTCGCTGCCATCGGGGAACACACTCCAATAAGAGGTGGCCGACTCCTTGAAGCGACCGTCGGCCTGCGTTGCCTCGTTGCCGAGGCTATCCAGAATCCGCCCGTCTTGTGCAATGCCGAACTTTTTCAGATTGCCCCGCCAACGGCCGCTGCCCATCGGCTGAAAGAGACTCAGATAGATATGCTCGCCGCTGGCATAGCGGTTCTGGGGACCGGCAGGTGCCATCGGCACGGCGAAGGAGGTGTGCACCTCGCGAATTTCGTCGATGATGGTGGTCAGCGCCGCAGTAAAGCCGGCGGGATCGTTGGCCAGAAAAGCCTCGCTGTGTTGACCGCCGGTACCCGCATGCATGGCATCATTGAGAAGCACTACCGCCTGTTCCACCGCGCCTTCAAGGCCGAAACCCACCGTGTAGGTGGTCACGTTCTGCCTGCCCGGCCAGGCGGGAAACATGTCGGTGTTGTAAAGCTCCCAGGCGACATCGATGAGGTGATCGGTGCCGCGCCAAGCATAGGATTTGGGCTCACCGCTGCCGGTGCAGTCGCCGACAATGCCGTCCGTGCAGAGGGTACGCAGCACCGGGTCGTCATCGTGCGTCGACATGCCGTCGGAAACAAAGATGATGTAACTGTTCTGGCAATACGCCTGCACGGGGGACGTGTAGGTGCCGCTGTTGAACACGCTGGGCAGACCGCGAAAATAGGCGCGCGCCTCAAACAGGGTCTCGGCCAAAGGTGTCCAGCCCTGCGCCGAGAGATTGTCGACGGCCTGATTGAATTTGCTGCGCTTGGTGGTGGTGCCCTGCCAGATTTCGTTCAGATCCTCGACATAAGCCACGTACCCATCGTTTGTCTCAACGAAACGGCCGCCATCTTGAAAATTAAACCGCATCAGGCCGAAACGCAGGCCGGGGTTGGCCGCAACGACATCTTTCACCACCGTCTTGGCGATATCTATCTTGGTCATCTCAACCACTTGTGCCCGGTAATTGGTATAGTTGCCCGTGACGTAATAGTGCCAGGTTGCTCCCCCCCCCTTTTTGCCTCGGCCATCATCTTCGACTTTTTTACAACTGTTCTGGTTGTTTAGGATTTCATATTCGTTGGTCGGCCAGATACCGTAATTCGCCAATTCGCTGCTGCCGGAACCGCAGGTGCCGTCCAGCGGAGAGAAGGCATGGGCTTTTTTGAGCTTGCAATTCAAGTCCGGCGAATCGCACTCATAGATTTCATTGGGATTACAGGGCTGCTTGCCGCTGGCGCCGCAGGTATTGGACTGCGGGTAGGTTATGTTGGGATTATAGGGTTGGACGGGCATCTTATCATTCATACTGCCCGAGGTATCGATGATGATCAGGACATTGGGCGCAAGCCCCGGGCCGCCGGCGCCGAAGATGGCCGTGTCGCAGATGTAGTCGTCCGGGCCGGCCCAGGCCGCGGGACTGACCAGCAAGGCGGCGAGCACCCACATCCAGACCGTATGATGAAAGAATTTCATAGCACCTTTCCTTCCCCTGATTGGCCCTGTCGGTTCATGCTGATTCATGGTTTGCCACCGGAACCGCTGAGAAAATTAAGGAAATTTCCGACCGTCACGAAATGGGGATCTCCGCCAGGCCCGCAGGACCCATCCGCATTGAGCCGACCGGTCCAATAGCCGCGCAATTGCAGAGAATCGCGCGCCGCCGGACAGACAACGCCTGAGAGCTGCTGCGGGGCGTACGATGAGCGAAAAGGCCCTTGGGGGGAATAGCTCCAATAGAGCGTCTGCGCCACAAAGGGTCCGTCATACGCCTCAGAGGACTGGTAGTCAGCGCCTTCGTGCAGGTAAAAATCATCTGCCGCGCTTTGCGCAAAAAAACCAAGGACAATTCCCCACGTCAAAAGAAAACCAACAATTCCAGACAGTATTCGGTTCTTCATTGCATCCGCCTCCGGGTAAAAAAGCTATTTCGCCACAATTCGCGAGACTTGCATTTCCAGTTCGCTGCGCGAGGCGTTGGGTGCGTCTACAGGAAAAACGCCGTGGACTTCCACGACGTAATACTGCGACTGGAAACCGCTGGCAGTCGTCGCATCCATACCCGACCCCACAGGGGGAGGGCCATTGGCTATGACGTTTGCGCCGTTGTTGACCTGAGGTTCGTTATTCTTTGGGATGTAAAGGCCGCTGCGGTCGATACGGATAAGCTCGGAAAAATTGTTGAGATCAAGCCCGTCGCTTAATTCCCCCAAGCCGACCTGCAATCCTCGCTCGGCGGCGGACAGAGATTCATTGGCAGCGCGGTAGTTGCCGGCGATTTTGACATCGACCGTGGTGCTGGTCAGGGCGAGGGAACCGAGGATCAGCAACACGGCCAGCATGGTCAACACCAGCACCAGGGCGGTGCCGCGTTGGTTGCTGAGGTGCGATGGGAATACGATAAAGTGTTTCATGCCATTACCCTTAAAATCTCGGGACGCGGAAGAATCTGGTTCAAGGCGGATAAGGCCTGTGACAGACCGGTGTTAATCCTGCAAATCCGCGGCCAATTGCCTTTGATGTCGTACTTTAACGGTTGCGCAGTTGCACCACGGTGGTCAGGCTGCGGGTTCGAATGTTGTTGTCCTGCCCCGAAGCGACATAGCCGGCCGTGCCGGTCCGTGTGGCATCCGTGGCGCCCGTCAAGGTGATGCGGATGGCGCGGATGTCGCCGTCGCTATCGTTGAGATAGTCAAAAGTCACCTCGGTGATTTTGGACGCGAGGATTTCAAAAGCGTCTGCATCGTTCGGGTTGACCCCGGTCGGTACGCGGACCAGGAGAAATTGCGCCTCATCGGCGCTCGCGGCTTTGACCAGGCGATAGCGCACCAGATTGGGATGTTCGGGCGGATTGGTGTTGGGGTCGACGCCGGCGGGAACTTCGACGCGTACCACCAGATCACCTGGCCGCAGGGTCACGGGGGTTAAAAAACCGCTCAACGTCAGGGTGCGCGCCTCTGGGTCGGAGGCCGTGACCTGAAAGACGCGATCCAGAGGCTGAATGCGGCTGGCGGGCCGGAAAATCCGCGCATAGACAGGCGTGGCGAGGTAATCCTGTGCATGAAACAAGCGCACCATGCCTTCGGACGCCAGATTGAGGGTCTCCTCGGTGCCCGTCGTGCTCAGGTCGTCGGAGATCCGCGCGATCACTCCAGGAGCGGACAGGGTGCGAAAGATGAGCGCGTCGAATTCATTGGGATCAAGACAATCACCATTGTCGTTGAGATCCACGCAGCGCAAGGACGCAGGGGCGCTCACAAAAATATCCTCATCGGCCACGCCCAACCCCGCGAGGCGCAGATCGCGGCTCATGCGCTCCAGGGCCACACGCAGATTCTGCTGCACCTCGACCACTTCTTCGGTGGTATGGGCATGACGCTGAGAAGTCTGCACCAGACCGAACACAGCGACCATGACGACACCGAGCAAGGCTGAGACGATGAGCAATTCGATCAGGGTGAAGCCACGCTGACTGCGAAAATGAAGGATCTGTCTCATAGTCTTTTAAATCCCGTGAGTGAGACAGAACGGGTTTGAACCGTCATCGTTCGGCCGCCGTCAACCCGTACACGGACCTGCGCCATTCCGGGTGCGGGAGAATTCAGAGTGATATCATAACTTGCTTCATACCTGTCACCCCCGCGTATATTGGCCATCGCCGCGGCATTCAGGGCAAAAGGCTCATCCGCCACCGTATCACCGAAGATATCATCATCCGCCGAACGCGACAGGATGTCTTCCAGCACTCCCTGGGCGATGGCCGTGGCCACCGAATTGCTGTCGGCATCCATATTGGCCTGGATGGCGGCCATCTGCATGCCGGCCACGGTCAGCAGGCCGATGGCGAAAATGGTGATCGCGATGAGCAACTCGAGTAGGGTGAAACCTTTTTGGCGTAAAGAAATCATGGGTCGTGCCTGTATCGAGAGAAAGTCCGACGCGCCGACTTACTCAGGTGCAAATCCCGCACCAGCAAATTCGGGGCCCAAACTCTGCATTTTACACCAAGACACCCTTCCCGGACCATGCAAAAAGCTTCACCCCTTGCGCCATTTCGCGGGGGCTTATTCAATCCCGTAATCTTTGACCTTGTACAAAAGGTTGCGCAGACTGATGTCCAGAAGGCGAGCGGCCTGGGTGCGGTTGCCGTTGGTGCGGGCCAGCGCCTTGCGGATGAACTCTTTTTCAATGCGCGCCATGGCGGCTTTAAGGGACAATTCTTCGTTTGCCGCGCGGTTTCGGCGCCGGATTTCCCAGGGCAGAGCGCTGAGCTCAATGAGCGGTTCGCGGCAGAAGATCAGGGTGCGTTCAATGAAATTGGCCAATTCGCGCACATTTCCGGGCCAGTCATAGCTCTGGAGGAACTCCAGGCACTCAGCGGCAAAACGCGGTACGGAGCGACCTTCGCGGCGTGCGATGCGCTGCAGAAAATGTTCGGCCAGAGGCAGGATGTCCTCGCGTCGTTCGCGCAGGGGCGGGATGAAAATTTCCACGACGTTGAGTCGATAATAGAGGTCTTCCCGAAATTGTCCCTCGGCGACGGCCTGCCTGAGATCGACGGCGGTGGCGGCGACCACCCGGACCTTAACGCGGCGGCTGACGGTTTCGCCGACACGGCGCACTTCGCCTTCCTGCAACACCCGCAGCAGCTTGGGTTGAAGCTCCAGGGGAAGCTCGGCGATCTCATCGAGAAACAAGGTGCCCTTATCGGCCGCGGCAAACAAACCTTCGCGGTCGCGCTCGGCACCGGTAAATGCACCACGCACATGGCCGAAGAGTTCGCTTTCGAGCAGCCCGGCGGGTACCGCGCCGCAATTGAGGGCGATAAAGCCGTCCGGTTTGCGCCCACTACGGGCGTGCAGGGTACGCGCCACCAGTTCCTTGCCGGTGCCGGTCTCGCCCCGGATCAGGACCGCGCTGGCGGCGGGCGCCACCCGCTGCGCCAGATCCACCACCTCGGCCATGGCCGCGCTGCGATAGACCATACCGTCCTGGTTCTCGCCGTCGAGCTGCCGCCGCAGTTGCTGGTTTTCGCGCTGCAGACCCAATCGCTCTTCGGCCTTGCGCAGGGTCAGGACGACCTCATCGGGTTTGAAGGGTTTGGACAGGTAGTCGTAGGCGCCGCGCTTCATGCACTCCAGGGCCGTATCGATGCTGCCGTAGGCGGTCATCATAATAAAGGTGGGCGACAGGTCGCGACGGCGTACCTCATCGAGCAGATCGAGACCGCCAAGCTCGGGCATGCGTATATCGCACAGCACGATGTCGCAGGGGTCTTCCTGAAGGCGCGCAAGTGCCTGACGACCGCTTTGGGCTTCGTTCACGAGATAGCCGGCGCGTTCGAGCAACAATCGCAGCATGTGGCGCATGGCGCTTTCATCATCGACAATAAGAATCCGCAGGGACTCAGGCATGGTGCGCCTCCGCGTCAAAAGCGGGCAAGCTCAGGGTAAAGCAGGTTCCTTGGCCGATGCGGCTGTCGACCTCCAGCCGCCCCTGCCATTGCTCCACGACCTTGTGGCAGAAAAACAGGCCCAGTCCACGCCCCTTTCCTGGCTCCTTGGTCGTAAAAAAGGGCTCAAAAATGCGCTCCTGCAGAGCGGGCGAAAAGCCGCAACCGTTGTCCCTGATGACGAAACAAACTGTCTGTACGTCGACAAACCCCTGCACAATCACCCGTCCTTGCCCCGCAACGCAGGAATCTCGCGCATTGAGGAGCAGATTGACCAATACCTGTACCAGTTTGTGCCGGGAGCCGCGCACCATCGCCAAGGCCTCGGGCAACTCGACGCGCAGGTCGATTTCGCTGAACACTCCCTGGTGGCAGAGCAGATCCAGCGCCTCGCGCGCCGCGTCCGCGGACTCGAAAACCTGATCAGCCTCCGTATCCGGCGCGGCAAAGTCAAGCAGGTCGCGCACCAGGCGATCAATGCGTGCCAGTTCACGGGTCGTGCGCGTCAGAAGATCGAGATGCTGTGGCTCATGGCATTCGGTCTGCAAAAACTCCAGGTATCCCAGGGATGCACCAAGGGGATTGCCGATTTCGTGAGCCATGCCCGCGGCGAGGTTTCCGACCGCCGCCATTTTTTCCGAGCGCACCAGGTTGTCGCGGGCTTCAGCCAGTTCGGCATTGGTCCGGTGCAACGAAGCGATGGTGGCCTGGGTCTCGCTGCGACTGTCCTGCAGCGCTTGGGTCATGGCATTAAAAGATACGGCCAGTTGAGCGATTTCGCGTGGGCCGTCCACCGGCAGGCTGACACCCAGCTCGCCCCCGGCAACCTGCGCGGTGGCCTGCATAAGGCGGCGCACCGGCGAAACCACGGTTCGTCCAAGCAGATAAGTACCGAATCCGACCAGAACCGCACCGAAACCGAAGATCAGCACGACGACTGCCTGTTGCGCCAGGGCCATGCGCTGTGCGACGCCATCCAGGGAAAATCGGGTGAGCAGCACACCCTCAACGCTTCCTTCGAAAATAAGCGGAAGATAACATTCGAAGGAACCGCCCGCGCTGCCTGGCACCAGGCTGCGCCAACCCGCGGCGGAGTAAATCGCAACCCGGGACGTGCCGGAACGGATCACGTTCTGCAGAGTCTCGGAGTCGGCACGGATCGCATTGCTGCCAGAAAACCTCCGCTGCTCGGCATCCAAGAGGGAATAGGCCTGAAGATCCGCCGCGTTGCTCATCTGCCGAAACAGCCAATCGATCTCGTGCAGAAATCGAGCGCGGTCGGTTTGGGTTGCCGCCACGGAGGGCAGGCGATGCAGCAGGCCAAGGGTAAATTCAATGCGCTCCTGCACCAGTTCGTTTTCGGCGACTTTGAGTAAAAACAGCGCCGCGAACAACAGTCCGGAAACGACCAGGACGGATAGACTGATAAGAATTTCACTGCGCAGGCCTATGATTTTTTTCACGCCGCCCTCGGAAGAAAAAGGGGAAATTAACCCAGACCAACAAGATAGCATAGGCAGTGCTGCAATCTCCATGCGCATCGGAGGTTATCGTATTTTTTGCTTAGGTTTCAATATGCAGCGCAGGCCTTGGCAGAATCGCTTGCGGTAAATACTCGCCTGCGGGGTGATTGGGAATTGCAATTGAATCGTGTAACTGTTCAGCATGTACCGCAGGGTACGGCGGCATCGCGTGCGGCAAAAACTCACCTGCGGCTCAAACATTTGCCGCAGCACTCAACCGCCGCACCCTGCGGTCCTATTTTGGACGTTGTAGCTGAATAGTTAGGTTTTTTGTACGGTATTTGTCGTTGGATTTTGCTTGTTTTGCTGCTAAAGTGTCGCCCGAACTCTTCCCAGCCTAGGAGATTGCCCATGCCCCGCGTACCCGTCGTCGACCAGCAAGCCTGCATCGGTTGTGAAGTGTGCACCCAGATCTGCCCGCAAGTGTTTCGCATGGAAGAAGGCCCCGAAGGCGGCCACGGCCACGAGCACAAATCCACAGTTTACAACCCCACCGGCGCCCCCGAGGAAAAAATCGAGGAAGCCATGGACAACTGCCCCGTCGCCTGCATCTATTGGAGCGAATAACGCTTGCAGATCTGACATCTGACGACCGGCACGCCCTTGCCTTTCTCCTCCAACATCGCCAAACTCAGAGCTTTTTCCTTTCTCAAGATGACGCTGTTTCCCATGGCGATCATCACCCTGTTCTGGAAGGATCACATTGGCCTGAGCCTCACGGAAATCCTTGTCCTGCAGGGGTTTTTTTCACTCGCGACACTTCTCTTCGAATTTCCCTCGGGTTACCTCAGTGACCGGCTGGGTTATCGCTTCAGTCTCAATCTGGCCTCGCTTCTCGGAATCTGCGGATGGGGCTGGTACCTGTTTGCCGGCTCCTTTGCCGAAGTGCTCATCGCCGAACTTCTGTTGGGTGCCTCATTTGCTTTTATCAGCGGCGCGGACAGCGCTCTGCTCTATGAAAGCCTGCGCCAGGAAGGCAGCGAGCACCGCTACAGCCAGCATGAAGGGCGCATGATCGGCCTAGCCCAGGCGGGCGAAGCCGCCGGCGCCATTTTCGCGGGAACGCTCTATGCCCTTTTTCCCTTGCTACCCTTCATCATTCAGGTCGTGGTCTGGATTCTGGCCCTGGGACTGACCACGACCCTGAAAGAGCCGCCACGCGAGCGCGCGCCCACGACGCACTCACATCTGGCCGAAGCCCTGGCCACGGTACGCTATACCTTCCGGGACAACCGGCGCCTGCGCGCCACGGTGGCCTTGTCAACGGTGCTGGGACTGGCCTCCTATTATCCGGTCTGGATGATCCAGCCTTTCATGCAGGAGACCGGGGTTCCCCTGGCATGGTTCGGTCCTATCTGGGCCGGCGCCAATGCCACCGTGGCCTTGTTTTCGTGGCTCAGCTACCGATTTTCCATGCGCCTCGGAAACCGCTCCATGGCTTTTCTGATGTTTGGCCTGGTTGCCTGCGGATACTTCGGGCTGGCATTCACTCATGCCCTGTGGAGTTTTCTTTTCTATTACCTTCTCACCACCATGCGTGGCCTCCAAGGGCCGCTGCTCAAGGCGCATATTCAAGGCCAGAGCCAGTCGTCCAATCGGGCCAGCATCATGTCCTTAAAATCCTTTGCCTTTCGCTTCTGTTTCATCTGCACTGGACCCGCCGCCGGCTTAGCCGCCGATCGCTTCGGCCTTAATACCGCCTTTGCCATCCTCGGCCTGGCCTTGTGCGCGACCCTGATCCTGTGTCTGAGAAAATTCGAATTCTCCGCGTCTTCATCCGGCGCATCGCATCCCTAATTTTTGCAGGCCCCCCTTTCATACTCCTGGGTCCGTGAGCGCCAGGATATTTATTGCATTTTTTACCGCTTCGTTTAAAATCAATCCATTACGTATACGGCATTCCTGCCGTTGGCTGGGGGAGGTTATGATGAGAACGTACGAGGTTCCACAGGAAGGCGCGGAGGAGCTGCGGGTCGGAAGTTGGGTGGAAATCTTTGAGGCCTACTGCGATCCTCGCAGCCAGGCGGTGCGGGTCAGAACGATGCGGGTTGGCGCAAAGAAACTTGATTTCATGATCGAGCGCCCAGGGGGAAATCTGCTTCGGCCTCACGAAGGGAAGATCACCCAGATCTATCGCAGTTCGGGGAAAGCCCAGTTCAGCATCAATCTTTAAAAATCTGGGGAACTCATGTCATACAGGGACGGTCACTGGACCGTCCTTTTTTTGTGTCAACGGGGCCCCAAAAAAAATGGCCCGGTGAGGAGGGCACCGGGCCGAGAAAGGAGAGGGAGGTTCGGGTACTACTTGGAACTTGTTCTGTATTGCTTTTCTTGTCTTTTAATTGCTTACTTACTTGGTATTCAATATACCAACATTTTTAAAACTGTCAAGAGTTCTTGTCGATTTGTAGCTGTTCAGCATGCACCGCAGGCCGCCGCGGCATCGTTTGCCGCAGAAACTCGCCTGCGGCTCAAAGCACTCAACGGCTGCGCAATGGGGCTTTGCAGCTTAATCCTCATGCCTATTTTTTCTTTTCTCCTGCGCAACCAGACTAAATGCGATAAGGTTTTCCCAGGATTTTTTTACCTGCGGAGGAACTATGTCCGGTGCTTTTACTTCATTTCGCCGTTTCCTGCTTTTTTTTGCGGCCCTGCAGGCGATTTTCTTCCTGGCGGGGTGCGGCGCAAAAACGCCCTGGAGTGGAGAAACCTTGCCCACGAAACTCTATATCGACGCGCCGCGCAACTTCGTTGTCGAATTTCCCGGCAACTGGGCACGGTTTGTCGATCCTGATCAACCCTTTGTGCCAAGCGCCGATGTGGTCGGATGGGAAAGCCCGGAGCAACGCAGCACAGAAGCGGCAGCGCGCATGGCGGTTGCAAGCCTGCATCGTGGGATGGAACGCGAGGTCGCAATCAAATCAATCCTTGCGGAATTACCCGACCTGACCATCGAAAAACACGGCGAGGAAAGAATCAACAAGCTGCGAGCGCCGACGCTGCTTGGCGCCACGGCGCAGCGCCGCTATTATATCATTCTGGTGGGCGAGCCGCTCATAAGCCATGTCCTGGTTTACTCTGCTTTATCGGAAGATTTCGATCGTTATCGCCCCCAGTTCAAGGAGATGGTGACATCCTTTGAAACCCTGCGCTGAAGACAGGGGCATCGTCGCGCGCTGTGTGGGCTCTTGCTGAAGTGATTGCGCCATGGAACCTTGGCTTGAAACCGTCGCGAGCTTTCTGCCCTCGGGCGGGCTTTACTATTTCTGCCTGGGGCTGTTCACATTTCTTGAATCCCTGGCGCTGGTGGGTATTTTTATTCCCGGGAGCGTGGTCATCGTTCTGGCGGGATTTCTCGCGGCTCACGGCAAGGGCGATATCTGGATGCTTATGACGGTGGCGGCCCTGGGCACAATTCTTGGTGACTGCCTGAGCTATCTGTTGGGCGCTCGCTTTGGACCGCGTCTCTTTCAGACCCACATCCTTCTTCGGCGCAGACAGATCCTGGATCACGCACGGCGCTTCTTTGACGCCCATGGCGGGAAAAGCGTGTTCTTCGGCCGCTTTATCGGTTTTCTTCGCCCTTTCATTCCCCTGATCGCGGGCAGCGCCCGGATGCCGTTCGCTTCGTTCATGGTCTACACGGTCAGCAGCGCCATTCTCTGGGGTATCGCCTATCCAGGCCTCGGCTTTTTTTTCGGCGCCAGTTGGCAACAGGTGCAAATCTGGACGGGCCGTTTAAGCCTGCTGATTCTGGTTTTCGCCATCCTGCTGGTCCTCAACTACCTTTTCTGGCGCTATGTATTTCCTTTGCTGCAAAGGCTGGTCTTGCGCCTGTGGGTTCGGTCTCAGGGGACATTGGAGCAATTGGCTGCGTCCAGACAGTCCCTGTGGTTCGCTGCACGCCTGCCCCATCTGCACAAATTTGTCCTCGATCGGTTTTCCTTACGCAAAAGCACCGGTTTTTCCCTGAGTATCGGTTTTCTCGCCAGCCTCATCTTTGCCCTGGGCTTTTTCTGGATCAACCGGCTTCTGGTGCGCCAGACACCCCTCGTGCGTGGCGACCAACTCTTTTATGAATTGATGCCGGAACTCCATCACCCCTTCAGCAATCTGTTCTTTGCTGCCGTCAGTCAATTGGGCGATGTATCGATCATGCTCATGGTCGCCGCTCTGGCCCTGCTCTGGCTGATCCTCAACAATCGGGATTTTTCCGCGCTGATTCTGGTTTTCGGCTCTGCCGCAGGTCAGGTTCTGGTTCTGTTAATCAAGGTTATTTTCGACCATGGGCGCCCCCTGCCCTATTTTCTCCATGTCGATACAGTTTTCTCCAGTTTCCCCAGCAGTCATGCTTTCAGCGCCGTGGCTTTCTACGGTTTGATTGTTTATTTTCTTCTCGGCAGCGTACGCCTGTGGGAAATCCGTTTTTATCTGGTCTTCTGGGCGAGTTTTTTCGCTCTGCTGGTTGCATTCAGCCGTATCTATCTGGGCGCGCACTGGCTCAGCGATGTTCTCGGCGGCTTGACTTTGGGCGCCTGCTGGCTGAGCGTCCTCATTACCATCTGTGAAATGCGTTTTCGCTTCGGCGAATTTCCTCTGCGGCGCGGCTGGCGGCCCATCAGCTTATCGCGCCGCGGCAAACTGCTGATTCTGGCTCCTGCGGCAGCGGCGACACTCGTCGGCATCGCCCTGCTGATCACGACCAACCTGCGCATGCTGAACTGATTTTTATCCGGAAGCGGGCTTTTATGAACGGCCAAATTCAGTTGCCGTACCCGCATCTTTGCATTAGCATGCACGGCATTCATCATCATGCGCGCAAGGAGTTATGCTATGAACCTTCGCCTGCCCGCCGAGTGGGAAGAGCAGGATGGCGTGTTGCTGGCCTGGCCGCACGCGGCCAGTGACTGGGCACCGCTGCTGGACCAAGTGGTGCCGGTGTTCACCGAAATTGCCTGTCAGATCAGTCGCTTCGAATCCGTTGTCATTGTCGCTCCGAATCTGGAGCCGGTGCGCAGGGAACTGGCCGCCGCAAACGCCGATCTCAGTCGTTTTCGCTTGGCGGAGCTGCCGACCAATGACACCTGGGCGCGGGATTTCGGACCGATCACGGTGGAGGACCAGGGCAAGCCTTGTCTGCTTGACTTCGGCTTTAACGGCTGGGGACTCAAATTTGCCGCGAATTATGATAATCAGGTGACGCGCGGCCTGGTCCGACAGGGGATTTTCGGATCAATCCCGCTGCGCACCCCAGGTTTGATCCTGGAGGGAGGCAGCCTTGAAAGCGACGGCCGCGGCACCCTGCTGACCACCAGCGAATGCCTGCTCAATCCCAACCGCAATCCCCACCTCGACCGCGCGGCCCTTGAAGCCGAACTGGCCGTGCACCTGGGCGCAAAACATTTTCTCTGGTTGGAGAGCGGCTATCTCGCAGGAGATGATACGGATTCGCATATCGACACCCTGGCGCGGCTGGCTCCTGAAGACACCATTCTCTATGTCGCCTGTGACGATAAAGAGGACGAGCATTATGAAGCTCTGCGCGCCATGCGCTTGGAACTGGAGAATCTCCGCACCCCCACGGGGCAGGCTTACCGGCTGCTGCCCCTGCCCTGGCCGGCGCCGCATTTCGAAGAGGAGGACGGCCGGCGTCTGCCTGCGACCTACGCCAACTTCCTGGTGATCAATGGTGCGGTTCTGGTGCCTACCTATGGCGATGTGCGGGACACAGAAGCGCTGTCCATGGTGGGCAAAGCATTTGCCGAGCGTGCTATCATCGGTATTGACTGTTCGGCACTGATCCGGCAACACGGCTCGCTGCATTGCGTCACCATGCAGCTTCCCAAGGGAGTTCTGGCATGAAGAAGCTGACTGTCGGTCTGGTTCAGCAAAGCTGCAACGCGGACCCTGAGAGCAATATCCAAAAAAGCGTCGCCGGCATCCGCGAGGCGGCTGGACGCGGTGCGCAACTGGTGGTTTTACAGGAGTTGCACACCGGGCTGTATTTCTGCCAGACGGAAGATACTGACTGCTTCGATCAGGCGGAAACCATTCCCGGTCCGTCCACGGAACTTTTCGGCGCCCTGGCCCGGGAGCTCGGACTGGTTATCGTGACCTCGCTGTTCGAGCGACGCGCGCCCGGCCTCTATCATAACACCGCCGTGGTGCTTGAGCGCGACGGCTCCATCGCCGGGCGCTACCGCAAAATGCACATTCCCGACGATCCCGGCTATTACGAAAAATTCTACTTCACTCCCGGCGATCTCGGCTTCACTCCCATCGACACCTCCCTCGGCCGTCTCGGCGTGCTGGTGTGCTGGGATCAGTGGTATCCCGAAGGGGCGCGCCTCATGGCCATGGCGGGAGCCGATTTGCTTATCTACCCCACCGCCATCGGCTGGGACCCGCGCGACCAGAAGGATGAGCAGCAGCGTCAGCGTGACGCCTGGTTGACGATTCAGCGCTCTCATGCGGTGGCCAACGGCCTGCCGGTGCTCAGCGTCAACCGCGTAGGCCTCGAACCCGATCCCAGCGGCCAGTCTCCCGGCGCGATGTTCTGGGGCAGCAGTTTTGTCGCCGGCCCTCAGGGGGAATGGATCGCCCGCGCCGGAACCGAAGAAGAAGAAGTTCTGGTCACGGACATTGATCTGGCACGCAGCGAAGCGGTGCGACGTATCTGGCAGTTTCTGCGGGACCGGCGCATCGACGACTATGATGATTTAACCAAACGCTATCGGGACTGATATAAACAATAAATCGTAACTTTTCAGCATGCACCGCAGGGTACGGCGGCATCGCGTGCGGCAAAAACTCACCTGCGGCTCAAACATTTGCCGCAGCACTCAACCGCCGCACCCTGCGGNGTACGGCGGCATCGCGTGCGGCAAAAACTCACCTGCGGCTCAAACATTTGCCGCAGCACTCAACCGCCGCACCCTGCGGTACTGTCGGATGTTGCCGCTGCATAGTTACAATAAATCAATCAATAACTGTTACCTTGCTTATCACCACCGGCTCAACCGGTGCATCCTCATGTCCCGCCACACTCGTGGTCGGTTGTTGCTCGATGGTATAGACCACATCCATGCCGTCGACGACCTGCCCGAACACCGCATAGCCGAAATCCGCAGCGCTGGTTCCCGTGTTGTTAAGAAATTTATTGTCCTCGGTGTTGATGAAAAACTGCGCGGTCGCGCTGTCGATCTCTTCGGTGCGGGCCATGGCGATGGTGCCGGTCTTGTTCTTCAATTTGTTGCGCGCTTCGTTTTTAATGGGTGCTGCGGTGGGTTTTTCCTGCATATCAAGGGTCAACCCGCCACCCTGGATCATGAAGCCTTTGATTACGCGGTGAAAAATCGTCCCATCATAATGTCCGGCACGAGCGTAAGCGAGAAAATTGGCAACGCTCAAGGGCGCCTTTTCGGCATCGAGTTCAAGAATGATTTCGCCCCGAGAAGTTTCCATCTGGACAAGGGGATTGGTGTTGCTCATGGGTTGGTTCCTCCCAGAAAAGTAAGTCAATGGTCACTGTTCAGCAGGCGCCGCAGGGTGCGGCGGCATCGCGTGCGGAAAAAACTCGCCTGCGGCTCAGACACTTGCCGCCGCGCCCTGCGGCACTGTCGGATGTCGCAGCTGATAAGTTACAGCCAGTGTTGATTTGGGCGCGCAACCGGCCGATGTTCAACGAAATAAAGTTGTCTGAAAATGCGTTCCGAGAATTTCCTGAAATGCCTTGACCTCCTGCAGCGCCAAGCGCAGGCGGCCGGTCTCCATACGGTTGAGTTGCGTCAGGGCAATGTAGTTGATCGGGTCGCGTCCTGCCTTCAGTGCGCTCACCTGCCCACGCAACCTCAGAGAGACCAGAAAGTCGAAGCTGGCCTCAAGGTCTGCGACCAGCTTGCGCCCGAGTACCTTGGCGTCCTGCAAGGCATGCATGCGTTCACGGGTTCCACCAGTAAAGATGCCTGCTTCCAACGCCAGTACCTTGATCCCTTCGGTGATAGCAAAAATCCCAGCTTTCTTCACGTCGAGCATGCCGATATAATCACCCTCGGTTTCCACCTTGATGCGTCCGAACAAGCCCAGGGGTGGCTTGAATCTCTGCACATTGGCCGCAGTGCGGGCCAGAAACCCGTCGTTGCGCTGGAGATTTTCAGCGACCTGCTCTTTGAGGGCGCGCTCGAAACTTTCATCG